>JBJFGA010000251.1:0-9800 GCA_051892275.1 Oscillospiraceae bacterium
CACTAACGGTAAATCTTATACCTATGTAGCTTACGGTTTCTACAACGGATATTGGGTAAGACTCAAACCTAACAATACCTATACTGCTACTGCCGGTCTTGATTTCGATTACTATACAAACACTGGATCAAGACAGACTTATGTACGTTGGTATGGTTTAGACAGTGAAATAGTTGAGAAGTATGCGGTATACACCTATAAGGATGGCAAGTATTACCTCGTTGACGCAAATGTACCTGGTACAGCCTCCGGCTATCTCATAACCGGTCTTACAAACGGCACTAAGTATGGCGTTCTGGTAAGAGCATACATAAATGGTCAGTGGACAAGCTTCACTACCGACGATATAGTATATGCTACTCCGAGTCTGGAAAAGCCTTATTTCTCCGTTACCAGCACAAGCAATGGTGTTCGCATCTACATCAGCAACTCTTACTATTATGGCTATAAAAAGGCTTACATCTACAAGTATGACAGCGCTACCGATAAGTATACGCTGATTCATACACAGGATGTTGGCGAAAGCAGCATTTACTATACTGTGACCGACGCAGACGCTTCTGATTACGGTTACCTTGTAAGAATGAGCGATGGTTATGAGATGACACCGTTCACGAGCTATGACATTGAATATGTCTACTGAAATTGAACGATCGTTTCTCTGACAACAGTTGAATGACCGTGAACCGGCGCCGTATAATACGGCGTCGGTTTTCGTTTGTATGGATCAAGAATGAAAGCCAACCTGCACGGTAAAAAAGTAAAATAAGACCAAAACGCAATTATGCCGCCGGTTTTTCACGGCGGCATTTTGCATATATCGTGCGGGATCACCAAGATGCCCTGCACTCGATATGTGATTTATACTATTTCCTAATCAACATGTAGACAAAGTCTATATGTTGATCCCACCGCAAAGCGGTGGGCGCAGCGAAGCCGCAGGAAAGCCGTTCAATACTGATTCTGTCAAAACCAGAGGTTTTGACTTGCCACCTTTAGGCGGCTCACCTTATAGACTTTGTCTATAAGGTGATTAATACTAAGGCAACACCGCACAATTACCGGCTAAAGCCTTTGCCGTCCGCTTGCTTGCATATTTTCCGTCATATTGCACAAAATGCAACATGATTGTTAGCGCATATGTGAGATTTTGCGCCAAACCAGAAAGATGCAAGCAAGATGCGTGCCAAGCCGTCAGGCGTGATTTATTCAGTGCTTCCCTAGTATTACAGATCGGCTGAAAGCACTACCCGGTCGGTCGCGTACAGAGCGCTGTCCATTGCCGAATCCGATTTGGTCGCCTGTATCAGCAGGTGGTTGCACTTGAGCGACCCTACTGAAAACGCAAAGCTTGTGTCCGCCTGCGCGGCGGTCGAGTTGTTCAGCGCGATAACTCCAAGAATGCCGGACTCAATTGTGGGAGTAGCGCGCATTGGCTGAGGCAGCGTGTAATCGAACTGTATTACACTGGTGCCGACAAAACTAGCGCGCCCATAGCGTCCTGCTGCCAAAACTACGCAATACCTCTGGCACTTCGCAAGTTCCACCGCCGGGTCTGGCGGCGAATAGGGTGTCGCTACCGAACCGGCTTCCAGCTTCGCCCATTCGACCGTTTCCCCAGAAGCAGTCAGTGTGAAGGTCCTGGTGCTGTTGTCGTAACTGGCTGTCCCGGCACTGGCAGACGCGGCTGTATTTTCCCCGGCTGCGGTTTCAAGTATCTGCTGTATGCTGCCGTTCAGCGTCAGCGTGCCGTCATAATTGATAGTGACCGAGCCGCTGACGAGCTTCCAGCGGTCTACAAAGTACCCGGTCGCAGTTATAGTGCCTGAAACTCCGCGCTGGTTGATCGCAAAATCGGGATTTGTCAGCAGATTGTGGGTGTTGAATTTTACTGCGTTTAACAAGGACTTATCTTCCGATGTAACGTGGATATCAGCATTCCCAGCGTGGGTGCTGATCGCGGTTCTTGCCTGCTCGTCCACTGCCGAACCGCCGGAAGCAGTGGAATTACCGAAAGGGCTTTGCACATAATCGCTTGAAACCACGAGCACCGAGCCGGTGCCTTTCAGATAAACGGTGCCGGTTATGCCATAAATTGTGATGTCATGCCCTGCCGGGACAGAGGCTACACCGCTTGCCCCCTCTGTTATTCCAGCCGTTTTCGCGGCATAGATGGTGTCCGCACCGTCGTTCCTGATGTGCGCGTGCGCGCCGTCCAGCCCGGTTACCGCGACCTCCGCGCCGGTAAGTGAAATAGTCTTAACTGCCATGTATGTTATTCCTCCTTCTGCGGGTCCTTCCCGCAATATAAGGATAGCCCGACCGTGACTGCAAATTACTGCAGGGATATTTGAATATAGCGCCCCGGTTGAGCACCATCGTCGCCGAGATCAAGGAAACTCTGAATCAATCCTGTCTGACGGCTTGGCACGCATCTTGACATCATATTGCTGCTACAAAAAATTTCGTTACTGCGTTGAAAAATTGTTGGCTTTGTGATATAATAATAAAGAGGAAAATAATTGGTGTTCAACGGAAGTTAATAATACGAAAAGCCCAGCAGTTATGGAAGCGCTGATTAATTCTGGTGCGCATATTGCGCATCTGATCATGGATCGCACAACACGCAGCTTGCATTGGGCTGGGTTGTTATCTCCTGTCAAAGCGAGGTGAGCGACAATATTAAATCCGAAAAAACACAGTGCTTTGATTTGTGCAGTATTCGCCGTGATCATAGCAGTAGTGCTGAGGCAAATCGGCTTCCGGGTTGACGAAATTCTCTCATGGTTTTGTTCGTTATTTCGTTCCGTCATATATATCGGGCTGTTTGCTGTATGGGGCTTTTACGTTCGCAGACGGATCATACAACCGCAGGTGCGCAGTTATCTCACAGCGATTTCTGTGCTGATGGTCTTTTGGGTAACGACCAGAACGATCCGTTATATATTAACTGATGATCCCCGGTTGCTTCGACAGCTATGGTATATGTACTATTTACCCATGCTGTTCATACCTTGTCTGGCGTTGTTCGTTTCCCTGTCGCTGGGAAAACCGGATAGCTTTCGTCTGCCGAAGTGGACGATGTTTCTTTACATACCCACCGTTGCCCTTTTTATGCTGGTGATGACTAACGATACTCATCAACTTGTATTTGCCTTTCCAAAGGATGCGGCTGAATGGGGAAATGATTACCGCTATTCAGCGCTATACTTTTTAGTGATAGGCTGGTTGATACTATGTGCTCTGACTGCCATTTCCATTATACTGATAAAGTGCCGTATTCCCGGCAGCCGCAAGATCTTCATGCTGCCCTTCGTTCCTGTTGCACTCGCCCTGATCTATGGCGTCCTTTACTTTTTCCGTGTACCGTGGCTGAGATCTGTTGCAGCCGATATGACTGTTGTATTCTGTCTGCTTATTATCGCCGTACTGGAAAGCTGTATTGCGTGTGGATTGATTCAAACCAACACCGGCTATGAAGAACTATTTATGGTCAGCAGGCTCGGTGCACAAATCACTGATTCAAACAATGTCGTATGCCTTGCCGGTCCAAATGCTCCGAAACTGACCAAAGAGCAGAGGATCAGTGCCCAAACGCACGCTGTGTCGGCAGATAAAAACACGCTTGTCAAAAGCCAGCCCATTCGTTTCGGTCATGTGATTTGGCAGGAAGACATCACTGAGCTAACCGAAGCGATCGAACAGATCGAGGAAAACTGCCGCGATCTTGCGGAGCGCAACCGTATCCGTCAGGAAAATCTGGAAACAAGAAAAAAGATCCTTGCCCTGCAGGAAAAGAACCGTGCAAACGACCTGCTCAACAAGGAAACAGCACGTCAGATCGACCTGATCGACCGGAAGCTGGATCGGTATGATACAGAAACAGATGACCAGGAACGTCTCAGGCTTCTTGCAGGCGTTGCAGCTGAAGGCGCTTACATAAAACGGTATGGCAATTTGCTTCTAATCAGCGAACGGAGCAAAACAGCGGATATCTCTGATTTGTCAAGGTGCTTTGAGGAATCCTTTATCATTCTTGAATTGCTGGACGTGAACTGTCTTTGTAGGCTGCCTTCGGATATTACTCTGTTGGCAA
This sequence comes from Oscillospiraceae bacterium, assembly GCA_051892275.1. Taxonomy (GTDB): domain Bacteria; phylum Bacillota; class Clostridia; order Oscillospirales; family Ruminococcaceae; genus CAG-115. The sequence goes on from JBJFGA010000251.1 coordinate 4,097, forward strand.
AGGATATGCTTCATATATACAGTACCTTTGAAGCAGCGCTGGAGGATTGCCTGTCTGATCTTCAATGTGTATGGGTCAACGCCCGTGAAAGCAAGGAATATGTTATTATGAATATAGAGATCGTTTGCAACTCCGACCTTTCGTCTTTTGCGGCGGCGGCAGATTCATTTTCCAGCGAGGACGGCGCTTGCCGCTTCACATTCAAATTGAAGAAAGTCGGTGAGGGAAAATGATATTAGGAGAATTCCTTGGACGTATCAGAGAAAAACACCGACTGCGTATTGCTGTAAAAGAAGCGCTGGATACGCTTCCATCTGCAGTATGCTATTTTACCTCCGGGGGTACCATCAAGCTGTGCAACACGGCGATGTACTCCCTGTTTAGAAAAATCACCCAGCGTGATCTGCAAAGTTATTCCGAGCTGAAGGAAGCACTGGAGGGCTGTGATAAAAGTACGGGAATGATCCGGGACAGAAATGTGTTCGTTTTTCCGGACGGGAGAGCATGGAATTATTCCGAAGGCGAAGTCAGAACTGCGAGCGGCGAGGTTTATACCGAGGCGGTGTTCAGTGATGTGACCGAATTGTACGAGAAGCGGCGAGAGCTTCAGAAGCAGTCAGGAGAACTGAAAAATATGTACCGCGAGCTGAAAACCCTGTCGGAAAATGTACTGGAAATGACCAGAGAACAGGAGATACTGAATCTGAAATCTCGGTTACATGATCAGATGAACATGGGCGTTTCCGCTATACGTCAGATTTTGAGGCAGAACACCACTTCCGAAAAAAACGCTGCCGCCGTCATGCAGTTTCGCCGTGCTATTCAGGTGCTTCAGGAGGAAAACGCCTGTTCCGGGGACGATTTGGAAGAATTTATACAGGATGCGGCAGTATCCGGTATCCGCGTGGAAATTACAGGCGATCTGCCAGAAGAGGAAGATCAGCTGCACCTGCTGCTGCAGGTCATGCGGGAAGCCTGCGTCAATGCTGCCCGTCATGCTGACGCTTCGGCGCTGTATATTGCAGTGGAGTATACAGATTCCGGCGTTACCCTGTGTATTACCAACGACGGAAAACGACCCGAGGCTGAAACGATCCCACGAGGCGGTCTGGCTGATCTGGGCAGGTGTATTACCAGGGCAGGCGGAAGTATGGAGATCCAATCTCTGCCGGCATTTGTTCTGAAGGTAACTCTGCCGCTCAACACGAAGAATAAGGAGCAGGAGGCAACGGTATGACCAAGGTGCTTGTAATCGATGATCAGCGGATCGCAAGAGAATATATGGAAAATCTGGTGAGCAGAAGCGAGAATTACGAGCTTGTGGGCAGTCTGTCCAGGGCGGATCTTGCCGCCACTGTCTGCAGCAGAAGTGCTGTGGATCTGGTGCTGATGGATGTCTGCACCCACGGGGTAAAGGACGGCATCAACGCTGCCGCTGAGCTGCGGGAGCTGTTCCCGGAGCTCAGGATCATCATTGTTACCTCAATGGTGGAAGAAAGCTATATCAAGCGTTCAAAGGAAGCAGGTGCGGACAGCTTTTGGTACAAGGAAGCAAGTCCCGAAGATCTGATAACGGTAATGGACGCCACGATGAAGGGTAAACATATGTGGCCAGATGAAACGCCAGTCGTAAAGCTGGGCGTTGCCACCAGCGATGTTTTTTCGGATAAGGAGATCCGGGTGCTTCGTCTGGTCTGCGAGGGACTGGAATACAGTGAAATCGCAAATGAACTGAATTATTCCAAGGATACTGTGAAATATCATATTAGCAATATTCTGCAAAAAACAGGCTATGCCAACAAGACGCAGCTCGCAATTGCCGTAACAGGCAAACGTTTTATTATTCCCAAGCTGTTTGATGAGCAGGATTGAAAAAAGCAGTTGTATTAGAATAAACGTTGGGCTGAAAAAAACTTAAAATTTACCCATGTGGGTAATGCAAAGAATAGAAAAAAGTGGTATAATTATTATGGAGGGAGTATCTGCGTCCGTGTCTATCGGGCAGGACTGCTGAATAATATATCATTCTTAAAGGAGGAATTGCTTATGAGAGAAAGGAAATTTCTCAGCAAGGCGCTGAGCGTTTTGTTGAGCGGCGCAATGCTTGTCGGTGCGATACCGGCTGCTTCCGCCGAGGACTACGATCTTCCGCTGCTTGAAGTGGAGACACAAAACGCCGAAATACCGGGTCACACCCTTGACGGCTATTTCTGTGTGTGGTCGGAGGACTTTGAGAGCGAAGGTGAAGAATTGCCCTCCGGTTTTAGCACCATGGACTGGAACCATGACGGAAACACCTGGGCAAAAGCTTATGACAGCGCCGGGGATTTCACGGCACATTGCGGCTTGGGCTGTGCTTATTCACAGTCATGGGATTCGTTAAAAGGCGCTCTGATGCCGCAGGACACGCTGGTACTGCCGGAATTCTATCTCTCCGGTGCCTATGATTGGAAACTGACCTTTATGGCGACAGGCACTGGAGATAACAACGCAGAAAAGTTCATGGTGAAGGTCAATCTTGATGAAGGAGCCAGCTGGAGCAATAATCTCTCTGACTATGTCACCACCGGCGAGTGGCAGGAATATACCTATGACCTCAACGATTATGTCGGGCATAATGCAAAGATAGGTATCCATCATTATGATTGTACAGGCCAGTACGCCCTGCGGGTAGACTGCATAAAACTGTGGGCAAAGCAAGTACACTCGTTAGAGGGCTACCCCGCCAATGCTTTTTTTGATGACTTTGAGGGCGACATCAGACCCACCTACTACCTTGCCGAAGAAGGAATGTGGGAAATTTTAGAGTCCATCGAATCACATCACGGCTCTAAATGCTTAGAGTCTTTACCGGAAGGTACAGAAATAGGTGTTTCAGGGAGCAATGGCCTTACTCTGAACGATATTGTTCTTGATATAGGCAAGGACTATGCGCTGTCGTTTATGGTGAAAGGTGAAAACGCCGGTACTCTGAAAGTCGGCGTAGTCACCGCAGATGGCAAAATGCATGAGTTTCTCAGTCAGACTGTAGACACCGATGAATGGCAGGAAGTAACGGTAGACCTTGAAGGATTTGCCGGAAGAACGGTCGATATTCATATCACACAGTCCGCAAGCGAAGCTGACTCCATGTACATCGACTGCTTAGGTCTGTGGTACACGCTTGCGCATACTTATGGCGACGGCAGAACGCTTGTCTGGAGCGAGAGCTTTGAGAGCAGCACCCTGCCCTCCGGCTGGGGAACCCTTGATAAGGACGACAACGCCTCTAACTGGGTAGTTGAATATCAGGACAGCGACATAAAGAAGCACCATGGCATTGGTTCTGTTTACTCCGAGTCATCCAGGTCGTTTTTAGGTGACGAGGTTCCAACCAACAACTGGCTTCTCCTGCAGAGAAAAACGCTTGACAGCGGTAAGAGATATATTCTTACCTTTGACGCAGTGGAACAGGCTGACGCTGATAAGAACCTAGCCGAAAAGTTCGGCGTGTTTATCTCCACCGACGGCGGCGAAAATTATACCCAGCTTGGCGAGGATTACACTACCACGGACAAATGGCAGGAGATAGAGGTTGACCTCTCCGCGTACGCCGGCAAGACTGTTGATATCGCCGTGGTTCACCACAATTGCACCGACCAGTACATGCTTGTGCTTGACTGCTTTAACCTGTGGGAGCTTCCGCTTAAGGAAATAACCACGATACAGGCGAATATCGCAGAGCCGAAAATCGGAGACGCCCCCGCCACCACAGCGACATTCACCACCGAACCCGCAGGCGGCTTAGCAGATTCCACCGAAGTTTATTGGCAAAAGGTAGCCGAGGCGGATTTTAAGGGACAAGAAACAACCGGCTGGACATATCTGGAAGAGGACGAGAAATTTGAAGCCGGATATTATTATCTGGTGAATATGCCTCTCGAACTCAACCCCGGCTATAAGTTCGGGGGCACCGTTACCTCAAAAGTCAACTACTATACGGCAGATGGAAACTATGACGGTACCTACCCGAGCATCTGGGCTCTCGTTCCGCCGCTTGAAATTGAGATAACCAATATTGCCGCAACGATAACTGAGCCGACTTTCGGCGCTACCCCCGATACTAACCCCGTTGTGACCTTCGACCCGGAAAACAGCGCATACATTGATTATGTTTATTGGCAGAAGATTGCAAAGGCTGATTATACCGGCACTTCCGACGACGAATGGCTTGCTATGGCGGCTACCGAGAAATTCGAGGCAGGATATATCTATTCTGTCGAAATATCTATGTCCACCGAGGACGGATATAAGGTCGGAGATAAGTGTACCGGAACAATAAACGGCAAGCCTCACGACGATTATTGGGGTCCGTTCATTGACGACCTGTATGGACCGTGCCTCTTTATGCGGTTTGAACCCAAAACGGCGGTAACAAGCATCAGCGTAGCTATTGACACGCCCATTATCGGCGAAACTCTCGATTTCGCCCCTGATTTCACCTCCGCCCCTGCAAACAGCGTGGAGCTGGAATATATCTCATGGTGTAGGATCTTAAAGGAAGAATATACGGGCACTGTCGCCGATAAATGGAAGATTGTGTCTGAAGCCGAAAAGGTTGAAGCAGGATATTACTATTCCCCCACACTGCGTTTAAGCACCAAAGACGGCTTTGCAATAACACCTGATACCGTTGGAACAATAAACGGCAGACCTCATGTTGATACCTTCGGCGGTGTTTACACCAGTTCTTCGCAGGCATTTCTCACCGTGGGATTTGACCCCGAAAAGCCGAACCCTGTTGCAACCCCCGGCGACGGCGAGGTTACACTCAACTGGACAGTTCTCGCCGGAGCGACCAAGTATGCGGTATACAGCTACATTGACGGCAAATTCTACGCAGTGGGAACGACCACTGAAACTACTTACACAGTGACCGGACTTACCAACGGCACAAAAACAGGTTTCCTTGTAAGAGCATGCATTGACGGCGTATGGACCAGCTACACATCTGACTATATTGTATATGCAACGCCCGTTGCTTCTACTAAGCCGATTGTAACTGCTACCCCCGGTGACGGCAAGGTAACTCTTAGCTGGAAATCACCCGCCGGAGCTTCTAAGTTCGCAGTTTACACCTACATCGACGGCAAATACTACGCAAAGGGAACAACAACAGAAACCACCTACACCGTTGACGGACTTACCAACGGCACAAAGACAGGTTTCCTTGTAAGAGCATACGTTGACGGCGATTGGAGCAGCTTCACCACAGATGATGTGGTATATGCAACTCCCATCACAACCAAGCCTAAGGTTACAGCAACTCCCGGCGACGGACAGGTAACTCTTAGCTGGACAGTTCCCACCGGAGCTACAAAGTATACAGTATTTACCTACATTGACGGCAAATATTACACCAAGGGAACAACTACCGCAACCACTTACACAGTGACCGGACTTACCAACGGCACAAAAATTGGCTTCCTTGTAAGAGCATACGTTGACGGCGCATGGAGTAGCTTCACTTCTGCTGATGTAGTATACGCAACTCCTGTTGCAAGCAAGCCGAAGGTTACAGCAACTCCCGGCGACAGCGAGGTAACGCTCAACTGGACAGTTCCCACAGGCGCAACCAAGTACGGCGTTTACACCTATCTTGATGGAAAATACTACGCAAAGGGAACAACTACCGCAACTACTTACACAGTGACCGGACTTACCA
>JBJFGA010000252.1:0-2471 GCA_051892275.1 Oscillospiraceae bacterium
CCGGGAAACCCGTGGCAAAAAACTGATTTCAAAAGCCTGCTTCGCAGGCAAAATTAACTTTTTCGACAAGCAGCAGCGGCGCATGGGTTATCCGTGCGCCGTTTTTGGTTTTATACAAATTATTGACAATAAGTGATAATTATGATACAATAATAAAAAACTCATATATATGTCTGCCGGGGGCAGGATTTTTGCAGAAAGGGGTGGGGTCATGAATTTTGTCAGCTACGATATTGAATATGAATATGCGGCAATGGCGCTTATCGGCGTTCTGCTTGTGCTTTACCTCGCCCGTAGAAGGTATCCGGGGCTGACAAATCAGTTGTTTGTCGGAATGATGTTATGCACATTTCTGTCCGCACTGACGCATGTTCTTGCTATAAGGATACTGCCGGTTGCGTATAACTATTCGGCGTTTGTGAATTATTTTATCCGAATACTGTATCTGTGGTCGTACAATTTTGACGCGGTGCTGTTCATGCTGTATGTTTCCGCGCTCACCAACAAAAACAAGCTGTCCGGGCAAAGCCGCATTATTGCGGTCAGCGTGACGGCGCTGGAGCTTGTACTTCTGATAACAACACCGTTCACAAAGCTGATGATCTACTTTGATGAGGATATGAACTACCACCACGGAGCGTTGTTCCATCTGCTTCTTGGCATTGCGATACTGCTTCTGGCATACGACACAGCGCTGCTGATTTGTTACCGCCGGAAGCTGAACATGCTTCAGAAGACTGCGGTGGTGATGTTTGAGATACTCACGGTTTTCGCTACTTTGCTGCAGCTTTTTATACGCAGTCTGGCGATAGGCAATCTCGCCATAGCTCTGTCACTGGTAATGTTTATCATCGTGCTTCAAAATCCGGACGACTTCACCGACAAGGGCACAGGCTGTTATAATGACGACGCATTTTTCCTAAGCGTCGGCGACAGGATAGACAAAAAGAAGCCTTTCACCATTGCAGCGTTCCGGTTTGACGGGCTGAATTACATCAGCGGTCTGTTTCAGGTGGGCGACCGTGACTGCATTGCAAAGGCGATATCTGCGCGGCTCAAATCTGAATTCCGGACGGACGAGATATATCACCTCGGCAATTGTGAGTTCGCGATGTTCACCAACGAACGGCGCAGGATCACCGAAAAGTACCTCACCGACCGTCTGCTTCGGCAGTTCAAGCGCCCGGTACTGGTTCACGGTACAGAAGCGATCATCACGCCAAGGATATGCCTTGTGCGCTACCCGGATTTTGCGACCTCCGCAGAAGATGTCCGGGACGCGATAGAGTTCACGCTGAATAATTCCAAAAAGGAAGAGGGCAGCGTTTTTGTTGCGACCACTGACGCAATGACCGCGAAAAAAAGGGAAGTTCGTATACTCGGTACTATAAAGAAGTCGATAGTCGCGCGCAGCTTCGAGATGTACTACCAGCCGATATATGACACGGCAGAAAATGGCTTTATCAGCGCGGAAGCACTCATCAGAATGAAGGACAGCAAGCTTGGCTTTGTCAGCCCGGAGGAGTTCATTCCGCTTGCCGAAGCCAATGGCATGATCATCGAGATAGGCGAGATAGCGTTCCGGAAGGTGTGCGAGTTCCTTAAAAGCGGGCGGGCGCAGAAGCTCGGAGTAAGGTATATCGAGGTCAACCTGTCGGCGGTACAGTGCATGCAGGAGCAGTTAGCCGACACGCTCATGGCGATAATGAAGGAATACGGGATACCGCCGGAGCAGATAAACTTTGAGATAACCGAAACGGCGGGTCTAGCAAACTATGACGTTCTGCTGAAAAATATGAACAGACTTCTTTCACATGGTGTGACCTTCTCCATGGACGATTACGGCACCGGCTTCTCAACGGCAAACTATCTGATAAGCCTGCCGGTGGATATCGTCAAGATAGATAAGAGCATTCTCTGGCCTGCAATGAAGAACAGGGAAGCGCTGGTCATTCTGTGGCACACTGTCGAGATGCTGAGGACTCTCAGCAAGAAGATAGTGGTGGAGGGTGTGGAAACCAACGAGATGGCTCAGATGCTCATTGACATGGGGTGCGATCACCTGCAGGGGTATTACTATCAGAAGCCTGTTCCGGAGGAGGAATACATCAGTTTCCTCGAGAAAAACAGACACGCAGAAGAAAAATCTGAAAAAATTCTGAAAAACACTTGACAAACCGGTTTTTATGGTGTATAATATTCTGGTAATAAAGCAGAGCCACCACACTCTCACCCGCCGGCGCTTCGGTTGTCAGGCGTGGTATGTTTAATGAGAATAAGCCATAAGGCATTTCGGTTAAGCGTGAGCAGTGTGTTACTCACGCTTATTTTATTTCTAAGGAAGCACTGAATAAACCTGGTGCGCAGATAGCGCCGTCAGGCGTGATCAATTCAGTGGTTCCCTAAGCTAGACGAATTCAGAAAGGCGGTGCTTTGATATCGGCACGAAAGAACAGCTCATCAATGAGGAT
>JBJFGA010000253.1:0-9724 GCA_051892275.1 Oscillospiraceae bacterium
GATTATTATGATGAGAATGGCTTTATAAGGAGTTCCGTTGAGTTGGGTCAACATCAGATGGGTGCATGGGAGGACTACGCGTCTGTTATGCCCGAACTGCATAAAAACTGGCACATATTTGCGATTGATTTATACGGACACGGAGAATCCTCGCATAAGGAAGAATTGTACTACTTGGATATTAACGGCAACGATATTATTTGGTTTATTGAGAATGTGATAAAGCAGGAAACCGTTGTCAGCGGTCATTCAAACGGAGCTTTGACAGCGGCATATATAGCCGCATACGGCGGTGATATGGTGAAAGGCGCTGTGCTGGAGGACCCACCTGTATTTTCAACGCAGGGCAAAAACTGAGAGAACAGCTTTGCCTATCTCGATACATACAAACCTCTGCACGACTATATTTCATCAGAGCAGACAGAATGCTGGCCCGCATATTATTTAAGGCACTGCTACTGGGGACAATTGTTTATGAAAGATTCCATGCCGGGGATAGCGAATTATGCGCAGCAATACAGTGAAAATCACCCCGGAGAAGAGGTCAAGATTATCTTTATGCCGTCAAGTGTGACCTTAGTTTTTCATTATGTTGAGCAATATGATATGATGTACGGCGAGCATTTTTATAATTTGACATGGAACAATGGAATCACGCATGAACAGATGTTATCGGATATAGATATCCCCTGCATATATCTTCATGCAAAGGAAGAAATTGCTGATAGCGGTGTGTATCTGTGTGCAGCTTCAAGAGAACAGGCAGAAAGAGCAGTCGGGCTAATAGGCGATAATTGTCAGCTTATTGAAACCGAGGACAGCAACCATAATATCCACGGCACACATAAGCAGGTGTATCTTGATACGATAAACAGCTTTTTGAAGGAGGACGCATAAAATGCTTAAAGAGAACATATCCATGCTCCGCGATATAAACGGATATTCACAAGAAGAGGTCGCGGAGAAAATCGGGATTTCACGACAAGCCTACGCAAAATGGGAAAAGGGCGAAACTGTTCCGGATGTGGAGCGTTGTCAGAAGCTGGCTGAATTATACGGCGTAACGATTGACGCACTTCTGAACTTTTCTGAAAAAGTAGGCAGTACACCCGTGCTTCCGGCGCCAAAGGGAAATCATATTTTCGGTACAACAAAAATAAACGACAGAGGGCAGATAGTAATCCCAAAAAAAGCGCGTGAAATCTTTGACATAAAGCCTGATGACGAGCTTATCATTTTAGGCGATGAAGCAGAGGGAATCGCAATTATGAAAGCAGATATATTTGAGAAAAGAATAAATGATACTTTGAACTGTATGAAACGTGGAATTGAGGAATAGTTGTTATCCCAAAGGAAATCCGTAGAACCATGCTCATTAGCAGACTATGCGAAGCGTGTCTAAGCGACAAACCTTGTAAAACACATTGATTCAGTCTGAGGCACTGGCGATCGCGCTGGGAAAGATGGCTGGTGGAGAGGGTTGACCGAACTTACATAAAAAACCGAAAACGCTTGTTTTTTCCCATTGAATATGCTATAATTTAAGAAAGGGACGGTGATTCCTATGGGCGAAATTACAACAACGAACATTGCTCCGTAGCGCAGAGCAGAACTGCTTGAAATCATTCAGAACTTCCGGCTGATGGACGATACCTTTATGAGTAAGGTGTTTGAGGACAGAGACTGTGCGGAACTGCTAACAAGGTTCTGTCCAAACGGGCAGGATATTTCAAGGAAGATAAGGAGGATGTTGATGCCATGTGTAAGTTAATGGAAGACTATTCTGAGAAAAGGGCTAGAGAAGTTGCCAGAGATTGTGCTGTTGAACTTTGGAACGAAGGAATACGGGATATGGAGAAAATCTCAAAAATCACCAAACTCCATCTTGACGAGGTAAATAAGCTGTTTGAGGGCAAGACAGCATAACCCCACAACAGGATATACAAAAGCGGAGAGCAACATCTTCGCTTTTGGTTTTATGAACAGGAAAAATTTCGAAAAATAGGTTGAATTTCTCCTATTTGTGGTGTATAATATACTAAGGAAGGAGGAATCACTGTGACAATTAAAACTAACACCCTCGTATCGATAACAGAAGCCAATCAGAACTTTTCCAGAGTTGCGAGAATCGTTGACGAAAACGGTTCGGCAATCATTCTGAAGAACAATGTTCCCCGTTACATCATCATGGAGTTTTCCGAAGCAGAAAAGCTGCAAACTGCTCCCGATGAAGATGTGGAAGCGGTATCGCAGCGACTTATTGCGAAAAATCTTGAAGCGTACAAGGAGCTGGCAGAAAAACTTGATGCCGACAAACGACAGATAAGTTCGTAGAATTGGCTTGTTTTACAAATATCATACTATAAAAGTGTAGCTTTGTCAATAATAAGCTCAAAAATAATATCTATACGCAATATCATATATGTATATCAGATACTTTTTAATATCCTCTGGATATACTATACTGAATATAGCCAAAACAAACGGAGGTATTCAGATGATAGACCTTATCGGTATTGGAAAGCGTGTCAAAGCCGCAAGGACGGAACAGCGGCTCACCAGAGAACAGCTTGCAGAAATAGTAAACGTTACTCCGCATTATATCTATGAGATAGAGCGTGGGATGAAAGCAATGTCGCTGGAAACCCTCGCTGCAACAGCAACAGCGCTGGCGCTTTCCTCAGACTATATCCTGTTTGGAAAGTACCACAACCCTGACGACAGTGTGTTTGGAATGCTTGAAGAGCTGAGCGATGAGAAAAGGTTGCGTGCAGAGAAAGCATTTGCGGCGCTGCTGCCATTTTTGAAATAAAAGCAGGGGGACGCAAGATCCCCCCATTTTCTATGAAATCTGAACTGCATAACTTGTCACGGTGCATTGTGTTTTATCTTTATGCCCAGGACATGATGTCATAAGACAACCTGTTGACCCGATGATTTTCCAGCTGTCTTCACTGTACTGAAGATTATAGCTATACGGTCCTTTGCGGTTGCCGCAGTAAGGGCATGTCCAATATACCTTGATTTGAAATTTGGTCGGCTGAATACCGTTGTTCAGTTCATTGATAGCGTCTGTGTAGTCCGGAACAATTGTCCACCCATCTCCGGTTGTTACAAAAGTGTGGGTGTACTGGTGGACATCGGCGATTGGTTCGCAGTAGAAATATATAGTATCGGAGAATTCGCCGCCGTTTTCATAGTCTGTCAGCCTTAGTTTATAGTAATTATCGCCGGGCTCGCATGGGACACTGATAAATTCACTCTTGTAATAATGGACTTCAGAAAACGTCATGTTGTTCTCGGTTGATCCGTGATATACCTCAATTTCTGTACCGGAAGGATAATCGTTTTTGACGGGAATAAGCCATATATCTGCATAATCGCCGTTGTTCGGATCTCTTTCGATATTGGTTATCGTCAGCTTTTCAAAACGCGGTTTAGGTGCAGCAGTCGTTGTCTGCAAAGTTGTGGTGGTTCTTGCTGTCGTTCTGAATGTGGTGGTTTTGGCGGTTGTTGTTTCTGGCGTTGTTTGTGTTGCTGACGAAGTGGAAGCAGCGCTTGATGTATTGCTGTTCTGTGGTTTTGTATCAGCCTGACAGCCGGTGAGAATTACGGCTAAGACAGATGCCGCGATCATTCTTTTTATCTTCATACAATTTCCTCCATGTCAGTTGTTTCAGGAATAAACTCAACCTTGTTCAGTATCTCCGCAACAGGTCTTGCGACCTTGTTCAGATACTCATTATAGGCAAAATTGTAAAGCGTCCGTGCAAGGTCGTTCACGTCCTTTTCAAGCACCTCCGGGACTTTCCAGCCGTTGCGGTAATAGTATTTCACAATATCCACGTCCCTTTGAAAGATTATTCCTACCGTTTTGAACCCGGTGGTTATCTCCTCAATATCCGCAAGACCATAGAAATAATCCCGGTCGTACAGCGTGTAATAATCCCCCTCGGACAGTTCCGCATAACACGCATCTTTCAACACTCTGCGGCATTCGCACAGTTCTTTCAAAGCAGATACATCTTCCTCGGAAAGTCCGCGGCAAAGCAGCTCCGAATGCTTTTCAAACGCCGCTGTCATGCCGTTTCGGTAATAGTCCGGCACTGTTCTGCCTATGCAGTTTATGCTGGTGATGTCGAGGTATTTTGCCGCCTCGTTGTAGACAGAATCAACATGGTTCTTCATGCAATGTCTGCACTCAGCTTCGCTGTCGTAATGCTTGAAGTCCTTTGTGCGCTTTTTCAGATAGATATGCGGTTCATATTTCGGAAGGTCAAAGTCTGCGAAAAGCGCGGCTAATTCCGGCGATATATCGACTTCCGGCTGTTCAATAGGAACCGGCAGCATTTTTTCAGTTTCCATTGATAATCTCCTTTCCCACAGGCTTCCCGGCGGCGTACAGTCCGCTGAGCGCCTTTATTTCGTGTAGTTCCATGCTCCGCACCAGTTCCGAAAGCTCCTTGCTGCTGAATTTCTCCACGCTGCTGCGGCGTTTGGTAAGTGTGTTGATAAGTTCTGATATTCGCCCATCGCTGAACTGCAGGGACTGCGCCGGGAACTCTTTGCCGCCGGTCATCACACCGAACAGCGGTTCCGGCTGGAGCGGTATCTCGTAGCTTATCAGCAGGCTCACAATCCGGAGTATCCGCTTTCCACCAATGTATACCTCGCAGCAGTCGTCACGGACTACCGCAAGCAGATTTCCGGCGGTTATGGTGTCTAATTTGGCGCCCTCGCTGCGGAGTATCACCCGCCTGCATACCGCTTCGCAGCACTGATTTCCGAACAGGTAGAAGCTCCTTCCGCTGAAGGTCAGGAAGCCTGCTTTTGCGCAGCTGGTGTCAAGATATTTCTGTATGAGTTCTTCTGGTTTCATTCGTTTCGACCTCCTTTGAACTCATTCTAACACAAGCGCCGGAGTAAAAACAGCTATTCGGATTCCGGGAAAATAATTCTTTTTCGGAACCGTAATTATTGAAACCGTTGCAATTTTGATGTATAATTACAGCAGAGGTGATGAAAATGCTGACAGAATTTGACGAGCTGGACGAGGTTATGGCAGAGAACACTCCCGATCTTGAGAAACGTCTTGAGGAATGCGAAATTACCCGGGAAGAAGCAATAGAGCTGGCTTCGCAGTGCTTTCGGGATTATCGGGAGCTTGCGGAAAACTGCGGACTTACCACGTTGCACAAGCCGTTTGTCTGGGTTGAACTGCTGGACTTGTGCCGTCAGGAGCTTACCCCTGAACGCTTCAGGCTGCTGATATGGCTGTGCTCCGGAGGAGAGCTTTCACAGCCGGACAGCCCGGACGAAGCGGTTGCCGTGTGGCTCAACAGTACCGAATATTCATGTAAGCTCACCGATTTTCTTGCCGAACGCCGGGAGAAAAATGCGCTGTTCCGGGAGATAGTTGAGCAAGCCGGAACTGTTAAGCAGACCGGTTTCATCGGTTTGGGTGACGGGCATATACTGGTATTCAACGCACTGTGCGAAGCAGGCTTTGCCGATAGCTGCCCAGACAGGAATATCCTGCTGAACAACCTGTCCTGCATTGACGGAATGATAGCAGAATTTCCTTTTTTGAAGCCTGTTGAGCCACTCGTGTATTATCAGGTGTGCGTTCATAACAGCCGCAAGCTACTGGAAAAGCCTGATTTCCTGCCAACGCTGAAAAATCTGTTCCGGCGACAGGAGTACAATATATACGAAGATAACGGAAAGAATTACGAGCAGTACCTCGATTACTGCGAACTATACGTTGTACTGAAAGACTGCTTCCCTGAAGCAGATGAGCCGCTCTGTGACGCTGGATTCGCACAGCTTTCCAATCTGCCGGAATACTGCTTTGAGCACGCTGAATCCGGTGGACGAATTCCGCTTACGCCGCCGCTGATGGCACGGCTCCTGCCGGGAACGCTGTTCGATATTCCCGCCGAGGAAATTCCGATATGGAAAAAGGTTGCAATGGAGGATTGCGATATCTTCGCACTACGGCAGCATTATTCAGCTTTGTGGAAAGCAACTGAGAAGTTGGTTTCCGGGCTGTCGCTCAGAGATACAGAAAAATTCATTGAGCACGGCGCGGATATGGTATCTGAACTGCTTTGTGGGGAACTCTCACGTTATGTGTCCGTGAAGAATTTTGGCGAAGCACAGAAACTGATTGTCTATGCGATAAAGGAGCGGCTGGAAGCCGCCTTTTCTGAGGAGTTCGGCGTGATCTTCACAAATGTCGTACAGTAATATTCATCAAAAGAAATGCGGCTCTCCTAAACGGAGAGCCGACATTTTTACAACTTCTGAACCTCTTTGAACAACGTGAGAAGTATCTCGTAATTTGAGATCTCCTTTTCCTTGTTCTCAAACTGCTGGAGCAGCTTGTTGAAATCACTCTCGATGTTCTCCAGCAGCTGCCCGGAAAAACCGGACTTCATCTTCTCTATTTCGCTGCGGAATGAATTGACCTCATCAAGGAACTTTTGTTCAACAGTTTGCAACAGAGAGCCTATCGTTTCCGACAGCAGCCGCCGAAGCTCTGAGCGTTCTCTGCTGTCACGGACTTCACCCGAAAACTTAGACGACACATGCGCCTGCTCCTTTGAAATATCCAGCTTCATCACCGGGAATTCCACCTTGTTTAAGGTCTGCTCGGTGATGAGCCGGAATAGTGCCGGGTCGTACAGGTCGCTGGAAGCGTCAAAATTCTCCACCACAACATTCAGCAGCTTTCGTTTTGTGCCGGTCACATCAACGGTGTTAAAGAACGCTTTCTCAATGTATGAGCAGGAATCGTTCGCAAAGGTACGTATATTCTCCAATGCGTCGCTGGCGTCAAGATAGGTGTAGTGGGTTTCGTAAGTAGAGTATTCTCTGTGGCTTTTTCCAAAGGTTTTGATTGGGTGAGCCCACGAAAAATCACTTACCGTGTAGGAAGATACATGGGTCTCAGTGCCTTGCTTATCGGTCAGAGCCGCACAGTCCCTGCTCGCCTCTCGGAGAAGCTGCATTGTATCTATCCTCGCACGGTCAAGGCTGGCAAGCATTTCGCCGAAAACTGCCTCCACACTGCCCTTTATACTGTTTATCTGCGAAGCCATGTACTTCTTCTGCTTTGTGAGCTGCTCCCGGTCGCCGGTGCGCAATATTTCAAGGTTCTTTTCGGAGGTCTGCCGAAGTTCGGCGAGGGTGTTTTTGAACTCGTTTTCAGAAGCCGGTACAAATCCTCCAGCCTTTGCAGCAAGAGTTTCCTCTTTCTGTTCAATGACCTCCTCGTATATACTCCGCACCTCGTCAATATTGCCTATTTGCCGCAGGACATCAGTGGTGACATCTCCATATTCATTGATGTTGTTCATTACAAGCTGTTCCTGCCGGTCATAAGCCGACGGTTCCTTGCAGGACATATTCCAGCAAAGCGCGGACACGAAAATCGGGTTTTGGCAAGGCTCCAGCACCTTTGCCAGAGAAGCGTCGATATTCTGTCCCTTAATCACAGAAGCGGCTCGCTGGGCAAGACCTTTTCTTGTTTGCTCGACTGCTTCTTCAATGCTGTCAACGTCATAAATGGTGTCGGAAATACCATCGTCATAGCGGCTGCATATCATCACCATTTTCTTTACGCCCTTTTGCGGAAGCTGAGAGGTCAGCAGCCGAAGGTCGTTCTTGTCGAGGAACTGAGAGGCTCTGCTAAGAAAGAAAACCACATCGCACAGCTCGATAAACTGACGCGTTCTGTCGGTACGGGACACGATGGCGTCATTGAGTCCCGGTGTATCAACAACAGAAATATCCTTCAGTTCGGGGTTGTTCATGTAAATGGTGACATTCTTCACAAGGGCGGTGTATTTACCGTTCTCGCCGACATAATCGTCAAGCCGCTCCATAAGCTCCTCAGCGGAGCTGAACAGAAATTCATCGCTGCCCCTTGCTATGTATTCGGCGGGAATAAGCCCCTTTTCGGCGCACAGCTTAACTATCTCCCGCGCAGCCTCGAACTCGTTTTCCTTGGATTCCACTCTTGCGTTGCTTTCAAGTATCTCCCACTCGCCTGCGGAATAATACTCTATAGCCAGCTTGTTTTCCTCGCTGTATTCGATTTTTGTGAGGGTTGCGGTTTTGGGTGTAGCGGCGCTGGGAAGTACCTTCTTGCCGCCGAAAAGCAGCGTGTTCAGGAACGAGGATTTCCCCGCCTTTACCTGCCCGATAACGCCGATGTTAAGCTTTCTGTCCTCCCGGAAGAAGTCCTCAGTTTTGGTGACGAAGCTGTCCCGTATATTTTCCAGTCGGGATAGATCGGTGTAGTCGCTATATGGGGAGAGCGTTTCTATCGCTTTGTTTACCTTAGTGATGTGCTCGGCGAATTTCTGTTCGTCCTGAGTGGATTTTTTTAAGATGGGCATAATTATAGTCCTCCATTTATCAGTACTCTGAACAGCTGTTTTTGAATTGGCAGTCTTGTAACTGGATACTATCCAAATGAGCATAAGGAAGAATGCTCCAAGAAGGAAGATAATTTATACATGATGAAAATATACAGTTTTTGAATAATACGTGTTTGTCTTCACAATTACCGCTAAAAGAATCATAATTGTACCCTGTATTGACAATCAATTTATTACCTTTTATTGGCTTCTTTGATTGTATATTTCTAAATTCACAGTCGGATATATTCATTCTAGTGCCGTATTCTATGTAAACACTTTTACCGTAGGCATCAATACATTCTATCGCACTGAAAGTTTCACTGTATTCTATTATTTTATCCTTAAATAAGGAGTTGATTATATCAATATTTGTGATGTTTTTTAAACACAAAAATGTATTATAACTGTCTTGCTGCCCATCAAATATACAATCACTAATAGAAATATGATAAATAGAATTAAAATCGAATGAACTTGATAATAATTCACAAAACCGACATTCTATTTCTTTAATATTCTTAAAGTGAAATATGCCATCACGGTAACACGGGAAAATGATGTTCTCTATTTTAACCTTATTTCGTTCAACACCATCTTCATCGAATAGCTGATCATATAATTCATCTGATAAAACGGTTTTTTCCTTGGCATAAATCCATAACATCTCATCTGTATCCACCAAAACGCCCACCACAAATTCTTTGAGATAGCACACAACGCTCTCAACGATAGGTGTCTTTTTATCATGCGGTATATTCTCACAAGCGGCATGGTACTTTTCCGTGTCCTGCTCCAGAATCGCTATTGCAATATCGCACAGCCACCCGGTATGCTCCCTGCCTATGCCGAGAGCCTCAGAAACCTCTGCAAGGAATGCAACCTGTTTACCGTTGGGAGCGCCGTCAGCACAGGCTGTCAGCAGGCAGTCAACGATGAAGATGTTCTCCAGACTGTTCTCCCGGCATTGCCGCAGGAACTCGTCAAACCGCTCCACAGTGACCTCCATAGCATTCTTGATGTTCTCGGTTATCGGCTCGGTAAGCCCTGCTCCGGCATGGATACGCTGTATGAATTTCAGCTGATTTTCAGCGTCCTCGTTCTCATACTGCGCCACAACGCACAGCATATCTATATACAGCTTCTTGACGAATTCCTCACAGCCGTCTATCGGGTGTTCCTTTATCGGATAAACCTCTGGACGTTTCTTTTCGAGATTTGTGCGTATTGCGTCAACCTTTTTATCTACCTGTTTCATTATGTCCTCCTTGCATTACGTACACTTGTTTTTTCACTGA
>JBJFGA010000254.1:0-2452 GCA_051892275.1 Oscillospiraceae bacterium
CACCCGCAGAGGGCAAGGAATACATCATAGGCTCCTGTAAGTATCGCAACGAGAAAATCGGCGTAGATGAACTGGAACTTATCAGGCAGTATGCTTCCGTATTTGGCAAGGGCAGCCGTTATCACTATTTCATTTTCTCAAAAGGCGGCTTTACCGATGGGCTAAGGCAGCTTGGAGAACAAGGAGAGGTCACGCTGCTGACACTGGAGGATATTTATTCAGATTGAATCTGTCGGGTTAGCTAAACCGGAATAATAAAGGATAAATTGATTAAAACAAATGACATACAAAAAATCCGTCCTGCGAGATTATGCAGGACGGATAATCTATGTCAAAACCACACTGCGCATGGTTGTTACAAAATTGTTAATGCTGCTTTACCAGCTTGTAGAATGTGGTTTTCTTCAGCCCAAGCCGCCGCATTGCTTCAACCGCAGTAATGCTCCCCGACTGCCACAGCCCGATAACATCGGTGTAGTTTTCGGGCAGGGCAGTTTCGGGTCTGCCAAACTTCACTCCCTTGTCGAGCGCAAGCTTTATGCCCTCGGCTTGACGGGTGCGGATTTTGCGGCGCTCCTTTTCGGCTGTGTAGGCCAGTAGCTCAAAGACTATGCTGCAAATCAGATTCTTCTCAAGGTCGGATTTCTCCTTCGTGTTGAGTATGGGCGTGTCGATTATCACAATGTCTACGCCCATCTTCTGCATGTCAAGCCACTCGTCCTTGATTGCGCTGTAATCCCTGCCGAGCCTGTCCATCTCTTTTATGACGAGAGTATCGCCCGGGCGGAGCATTTGATTTTTCAGCGCAAGATAACCTGAACGCTGAAAATCCTTTCCCGACTGCTTATCGGTGATGATGTCGCGCTCCTCAACGCCGTATGCTAAGAGAGCCTCGACCTGTCGGTCTAGGTTCTGCTCTGTGCTCGAAACTCGCGCGTATCCATAAGTTCTTCCCATTGCGACCTCCGTTCGGTATAGTATACTTTTACGGCAATCGGAAAGCACTGCGGTTTTGCGTTCGGCAAACTCCGTTCAGCACTTTCCGGATTTGTCCGTAATGGGTGGGAGTATTCCGAACGCTCAGAACTCACCACAATAGTCGTAGGCACACTCGTCAAGGATTTCAGCAATCGCCTGCTCAAAATCACCGGGGTGGTAGAGCATTTCTTCGATTTCCTCAACGAAGTAGCCGTAACACAGCAACAGATCTATGTCCTCTCGGGATATACCTATGCTTGCAGCGAAATCTTTGAGTTGTTTTACGTCTTGCGGTTCGTGTTCGGCTGGGTCGGGATAATCCCAGTAACTACTGCGGAGAAAGCGGTAGTCGAACGCATACAGGTTTGCGGTGTCGAATAAGCCGCGCTCCATTGCGCCTGTGCTGTCAATCTTGATTATATCCCCGCAGTTTGTGTCTATCTCAGTATGCTCAAAGCCGAGTATGCCGAGCCGAGTAAGTGAGCGGTCGAGAATTGACTCCGTGCTTGCGTAGATGTAGAAACCGTATTTCTCATAATGGTATAGCGCAAGCGGGTTGTCGCCTTTGACGAAGTAGAGATTGTTATGCTCGTCAAGTACGGTGAACACAAAAGAACCCTCGACTAATTCCGCCATCTCTCCGATGGATTTTATGTCGAGGAATTTCTGCTGTTCAAGAAGCTGAACCGCTATGTAGCTGTCGGTCTTGACAGGCGTGTTCGGCAGCTTCATCTGGGCGCGGAGTGTGAGGTCGTTATGCAGTACGCCGTTGTGGGCAAGGGCAAAATGAGTTCCGTTCACAACTCCGGTGAATGGGTGGTTATTGCGATTGTCGAGTTTGTTTCCCTGCGTAGCCATTCGGGTGTGACCCATGATTACATTCGCATCCTCGCGAAGCTTCAGATGAACATTGTGAGCGGCAAAAGGGCGCTTGAAAACCGTGAGTTTCCCGCGGGAATTGTATGCGTAGCCGGTTGCATCAGTGCCGCGCTCCTCGCATTCCTGCGAAAGAACGCGCAAGACTTTCTCGCGCTGCTTTGCCTTGAGAGTGTGGTTGTAGTCGATTAAGCCAAAAATTGCACACATATCAGTTGTCCTCCTTTACATCGACGGGCGCATTAACGTATAGCTGACGCTCTTTGAGATAGGCAATGAGTTCGGAACAGTATTCCTCGTCCAGGGCACCTACAAAGTCAGACCAGCTGATTTTCGCAATCTCTGTGTCTGAGTAGGTAAGCGCCATGTCACAAATGCTGTCCACAAGTTCCAGCGTTGCAATGAGCGTGTTGTACTTGAGCGTACCGCGGAACATTCTGAACTCAATAGTACTCCAATTCGTGATATTCACACAAGCGTAGCGCCCGTTGCAACCTTTCTTTGCGTCCTCAAGAATCTCTTTCGGATTATTCTTATAACCATACCGAGCCGCCCAGCGATTCATCTGATACTCGGTACGGCGGCTGAATTTCAGCAG
>JBJFGA010000255.1:0-9595 GCA_051892275.1 Oscillospiraceae bacterium
AAAGATATTATGCCCGCAAACGGCTTGACAGAGCCACTTGCGGGCATATATCTTGCCCAAAATCAGAAATGCACTTCCGTAGGTATTTTTTGAGGGAAAATGGACTTGAACTCCTCTGTATAAAAATTTTTACGGAATTTAGTGTACTCTGCACAATCAGCCTGCAAATGCCGAAAACGGTACTCGCAGGCTTTTTTATTTTCGCCGAAAAATACAAAAAAAGAATTTCGGTATGTTTGAACCTTTATCGTGTAGAAAAGATCAACATTTTATTAATATAGAATGCACAAATCGCTTGTGCATTCAGCCTCAGGTGGTATGCGGAGAATGCTATCCCTGCCGTCACGGAAAGTATAATCTGTGTGAAAAGCTTAAGGTTATGGGATTCCAGACCACAGGTACAACATCGGAATAGTTCGCTGTTGACGCTGCAAAGGTAACGGCACTCCCCTAGGAAATGTCCTATGATGAAGGTGCAATGATAGAGCCGCTTGCCGTTGCGGTACACGCAGTAAAGCGTGCGGGCGATGTCAAGGGAATGGAGATAGCCGTGCTGGGTGCAGGTCCTATTGGTATTCTTCACCGCCGTGGGATATCAATAACAAAAAGGGAGGAGCAAAAGCCCCTCCCCATAATATTTATGTGATCATCACATCAGCTTCTTATAAAGCTCGGTGATCTCCTCAACAGAAGTATCTCTCGGGTTGCCCGGTCTGCAAGCGTCGTCGTAAGCGGACTGTGCGAGGAACGGGATATCCTCCGGCTTAACGATAGCCTTCAGGTCAGCGGGGATACCAACGTCAATGGAGAGCTGCTTAACAGCGTCGATCGCAGCCTTTCTGTACTCATCCTGCGACATGGACTCTGTACCCTGAACGCCCATTGCCTTTGCGATATCGCGGTACTTCTCGCCGGTGCAGGGAGCGTTGTACTCCATAACAGTCGGCAGGATTATCGCGTTAGCAACGCCGTGGGGAGTATCGTACAGTGCGCCCAGCGGATGAGCCATGGAGTGAACTATACCAAGACCAACATTGGAGAAGCCCATGCCAGCGATGTACTGCCCCAGAGCCATACCCTCGCGACCCTCGGGAGTGTTGTCAACAGCGCCTCGGAGGCTCTTTGCGATTATCTCGATAGCCTTCAGATGGAACATATCGGACAGCTCCCATGCGCCCTTGGTTATGTAGCCCTCGATAGCGTGGGTGAGCGCGTCCATGCCGGTGGCTGCGGTAAGTCCCTTGGGCATTGTGGACATCATATCCGGGTCAACCACTGCGATGATAGGAATATCATGCGGGTCAACGCAAACCATCTTGC
This sequence comes from Oscillospiraceae bacterium, assembly GCA_051892275.1. Lineage (GTDB taxonomy): Bacteria > Bacillota > Clostridia > Oscillospirales > Ruminococcaceae > CAG-115. The sequence goes on from JBJFGA010000255.1 coordinate 1,321, forward strand.
GGTTCTTCTCGGCATCGGTGATAACGTAGTTGATGGTTACTTCAGCGGCAGTACCTGCTGTGGTGGGAACTGCAATGATCGGAACGGAAGGCTTCTTGGTGGGAGCAACGCCCTCAAGGCTTCTTACATCAGCAAACTCGGGGTTGTTGATGATGATACCGATAGCCTTTGCGGTGTCCATGGAAGAACCGCCGCCGATAGCGATAAGGTAGTCAGCACCGCTCTTCTTGAACTCCTCAACGCCGTGCTGAACGTTCTCAATAGTGGGGTTGGGCTTGATGTCGGAATAAACATCATAAGCCAGACCTGCGCCGTCAAGTACGTCAGTGACCTTCTTGGTGACATTGAATTTGATGAGGTCGGGGTCGGAGCATACAAAAGCCTTCTTGAAGCCTCTGTTCTGCGCTTCAACGGCGATATTGGCGATAGCACCCGCACCGTGGTAAGATGTTTCGTTGAGAATAAAACGATTTGCCATGACAAACATTCCTTTCAGTTTTGACAGTATTTCTAACGGCTAAGCCGTTTGGTTACATTATTTCAGGTCGTTAATGCTGTGGGAAGTCTCGTCAACCAGCGCCTTGAGGTTTTCAACGACCTCGGCGTTCTTCTGGATCTGCTCGTTGCAGGTTTTGAGCTGGGCGTTGATACCAACGATAGCTTTCTTGATCTCGTTGAGGGTATTCTCTACCTCGTTAGCCTGCTTGGTGTTCTTGTCCGCGAGGGTACGAACCTCCTGTGCAATAACGTTGAAGCCTGCACCGGCAGCGCCAGCGCGCTTTGCTTCGATAGAAGCGTTAAAGCCGATAAGCGTAAGCTGTGTGGAAGCATTCTCGATAGCCTTTACGATACCGTCAGTACTTTCCACTGCCTTGGAAGAAGCCGCAGCAGAGTCCTTGATGGTAGCGAAGTTCTTTTCAAGGCTCTGGATATTCGTCATTACGTCGTTCATGCTCTCGGTTATTGTGTTGAACTTTGAGGTGACTTCCTTTGCGATATCGTCCTTGTTCTTCTGGTTCTCAATAGCCACCAGACGCTGATAGCCTACCTCGGACAGCGCATTTGCCATCTGATAGAGCAGATTTGCCGCAGCTTCGATCCGATTTTTGGGGACTATCTGTACCTTGCGGAGCGCCGCTATGTACTGATCCGGGTCAACGCCGATCTCAACGGCGATCCTGCGGAACTTTTCCTCGTCCGGGGCTTCAGGCAGCACCTGTCCGCCGATAAGGGAACCTATGTGCTTTCCGTTCAGCATAACCGGCGCGGCGAAGTCCATCAGCCCACCATGGCAGTAGTATACCGAAGGCCGACCGGTGCGGCTCGCTTCAGCGCCGCCTTTAAGGTCGCACTGGTTGCAGCGGTCGCAGCCTATCTTGGATTTACGCGTGAGGTTCATGCAGAAGTCAGTGAAGTTGCTTCCATCGGTGACAGCGCCGGTGTCGTCGGTGGCAAGTGCAGCCATTCCGGTGGCAGCGGCAAAAGCGTCCTGCAGGTTCTGGAGAGTACGTCTGTCGATAACGTCAAGTAGAGAAATATGTTCTAAATCCATAAATGTATCTCCTTTTATTTTTTTATAGTACGGAATTCCGTAACACTGTGTACCTATATTATACAATATTTTCTGAATAAAATCAAGAGGTTTCATGTAAAAAACAGCTAACAAAGCCTAAAATTGAGTGAAAAGTTTGTGAATAATACACATAACGCAAAATAATACTTTCCATCTTATGGCTGTGCGGCAAGAATTTTTGCCATATTTTGGACAAGTGGGACATATACTCTAACAGCGAAAAGGGGTGAAATAATGAGAAAACGGCAAAGGAATTCGCGGTTCGCGCCGTTCGGTGCGGGACTGCTGGCGGGATATCTTCTTACCGCCGGGACATCGGCTGCGGGGGCGCTTGTGATGTGGCTTGCCGGGGCGGACAGCGGGGCGGCGTGGCTTGTGGCGGTCCCGGCAATGGCGCTGGGCAGCTTTCTATGCGGCAGGACAGCGGGCAGACTGCGCCGGCGCGGCGGGCTAAAAACCGGGGCAGTGTGCGGGGTGATGTACTTTCTCCCGCTGTTGCTGCTGTCGCTTGTTTTCGGGCAGGTACAGGGCGTGCTGCTGACGGTGAAGCTGCTGCTGTGCGTGGGCTTTGGCACAGCCGGCGGTGTCGCAGGGGTGAATTCTCAAGACAGGGCATGAGCAGGGCAATGAGATATCTGCTGTCGGCTGCATTTTTATGTGCGGCGGCGGGGATACTGCTGAATCCGGCGGCACTGTCGGCGGCGGTGAGAAATTCAGTCGCCGCTTGTCTTGAAGTAGTCATTCCGTCGCTGTTCGCGTTCACGGTGCTTGCGGTGTACATGCAGCAAAGTGGGCTGTACCGTATGGCGCTGCGACCGTTGACGTTCCCGCTGTCAAAGCTGCTGCGCATACCGGAGGAGCTGTGCGCCGTGTTTCTGCTGGCGAATATCGGCGGCTACCCGGTGGGCGCAAGGCTTCTCCGGGCGCTGGTCAGGTCCGGCAGGATTTCCCGCAGGGATTCCGGCAGAATGCTGTGTTGCTGCTACGGAAGCGGACCGTCCTTTGTTATCGGCACGGCGGGAATGGTGGTTTTCGGCAGCGCCGCGGTGGGCGGCATTCTGTTTGGTGCCTGCTTCCTGTCATCACTTATCATTGCGGCGATAGTCTGTCGCAGCGGCGAGCCGATAGTGCTTCAGGACAGGGAGGAAAAGGCGGGCTTCGACCTTAGTGCGGACTGTTTCGTGCGTTCGGCAGACAGCGGAGCGCGGGTCATGTATACCGTGTGTGTGATGGCGACCCTGTTCTCGGCGATAACAGCACTTCTGGACGCGGCAGGTATCACGGGGGTCATGAGCAGGCTGCTGAAGCTTGCCGGGGCGGGCGGGAACTCCGGCGGGATAATCCCGGCGCTGCTTGAGGTAACGCGTATCCGGGAGCTTCGCCCCACCTGCGCAGCCCTGCCGCTGTGTGCAGCGCTCCTGTCATTCGGCGGCGTCTGCGTGCTGATGCAGATAACAGCGGTGAGCGGAGGGGATATCCCGGTGAAGCCGCTTGTGCTCTCCCGTATTCCTGCGGCGGCACTAAGCGCGGCGCTGGCTACTCCGGCATCGCTGATGATACCCTACGCCGTGGAGGTTTCGTCGGCGAATACGGCGCTGACCGTTCCGTTTTCGGTGAACTCCGGCATGTCGGTGTGCGTGCTGATTATGGCGGGAATATTAATATATTCGGTGGAAAAGGAGGGGGGGAAACTGTAATTTAGCGTAGCATTTGGCACAATGTAAATCTCTAAATAATACGTGCACGAAATTGAAAATTCGGAATTCGGAATGCGGAATTCGGAATTATGGTGCCGCCTTCGGCGGTTATCTAAATGCTGTCTGCCTAGTTTGTGATACTGTTATGGTTCACACAATGCTAATTCAGTTGCACATTTCAGTTTGCAGCCATTGAAATACGTCCGGCGAAGCCGGACACATTCAATTCCGCATTCCGCATTCCGAATTCCGAATTAGTAATTAAGAACAACATTTAAATTATTCGATTAACGTATAAATTATGATTTGCCCATCACCCTATAACCGACCCCACCAGCACCGCCAGTATCACCGCCGGTGCGAGCCACTTTATTGTGAACTCGAAGCTCCTGCGGCGCTTGAAGCCGCCGCTCCTGCGTATTTCCTCGGTGAGAATGCGCGGGTGGGCGACCCAGCCGAAGAACAAGCAGGCGAGCAGCGCTGCTATCGGTGTCACAATGGAGTTGCCAAGAATATCCTCGAAATCTAGAATAGTCATTCCAAACGGGCGGGCTTCGTTCCACAGGCTGTACCCCAACGCCGGGGGAATGCCAAGCACCGCAAGTACTCCCGCCATGATCAGAGCCGCCTGCCAGCGCTTTAAGCCGAAGCGCTCAATGAGGTTTGCGGTGTTCACTTCCATCATGGAGATGGCGGAGCTTATCGCCGCAAACATCACCAGAACAAAGAACAGCACGCCTATCACCCCTCCGGAGGGCATGGCTTCAAATACATTCGGGAGCGTAATGAACATCAGCCCCGCGCCGGAGTTCAGCGCGTCCGGGTCGCCGCCAGAGAACGAGAATACCGACGGAATGATGATTAGCCCGGATAGGAACGCCGCGCCGAGGTCGAACAGCTCAATCTGTTTGACGGAACGCTCAATGCTCTGGCTCCGCCCGAGGTACGCGCCAAAGGTCACCATTATGCCGCTGGAAAGCGACAGCGACCAGAACATCTGTCCCATAGCTGCCAGCACCGTGCGCAGCGAAAACTTTGAGAAGTCCGGGGTGAGATACCACGCAGCGCCCTCCAGCGCCCCGGGGAGCGTCAGGGAGTAGCCCGCTACTATCACCGCAATGATGATGAGCGCCGGCATAAGAAAGCGGTTGGCAAGTTCAATGCCGTTCTTCACGCCGCATATAATTATCGCCGCCGCAAGACCGATGAACAGCACCTGCCACACAAGAGGCTCTGGGAATCCGGAGATAAAGCTGTCGAAGTAGCCAAGCGCCGCCGATTCCGAATCGTTGCCGGTGATGTACAGCGCCGCGTATTTCAGTACCCAACCGCCGATAACGCAGTAATAGGGCAGTGTTATCAGAGTTATCCCAGAGGTCAGCCAGCCGAGAAATGAGGCTCGCGGGTCAACTGCGCCGTAGGCGTTGACGCAGCAGCTGCCTGCTTTCCGACCGATAGCTATTTCCATCGCCATTATCGGGAAGCCGAATATCAGCGTCACCAGAACGTACACCAGCAGGAAAATACCGCCGCCGTATTCCGCCGCAAGATAGGGGAATCTCCAGATATTCCCCAGCCCTACCGCTGAACCCGCCGCCGACAGCACAAAGCCTATCCTGCCGGAAAAGCCGGGGCGTTCCGCTCTGTTTGTCCTGTCAAGTTCTCCCATAATGTGACCTCCGCATAAAAATTCCGGCATGAGCCGATGCCCATGCCGGATTAGTATCTGTTTATGCGGGGAAATTATTCATATCAGCCTATCTTGAAGTACTCCCAGTTCTTTATCTGCTGCGGGATATCCCGTGTGCCGAAGCTGAATTCCGGCAGCTTTCTAAGGGTCACATAAGTATCGTTGCTGAAATATTCCGCGAGCATTTCGTTGGTGACGCGCTTTGTGTTCGGCGAGGGTGTGCCGTTGAGGTCGACCTTTGCCTTGCCTGCGGAGTCAAGCTCATAGATGAAGTCGCCGTTCCATACCATGTAGTACAGCCACATGTTGTTGTTCGCAGCGCAGCCCTTCGGGTCGGGGATATAGCCGCACTCGGACAGCGCCAGCATCTTGCCGGTAGATTCCTTGCCAACAAGCTCTGCGCAGTAGCTGTCCATGCGGACGACTTCCTGATAGCAGGAGCTGTAGTACTCGTTCAGCGCCGCTTCGGAGGTATCCTCGTTGGTGTAGTAGCGGTCAACTCCGGCGATATCGTAGGAATTGGGGTGGATAGCGCAGTGGGGGCTTTGTCCGTTCCATACCCAGATGAGGTTTGTCAGCTTGTGGTAGTTCTCAAGACGGTCGTAGATGGTGTACCACAGCTTCTGGAACACCTCGTTGGTAGCGCTCTCTTTGTTCTGGATACCCCACCAGAACCACGCGCCGCTTGCCTCATGCAGCGGACGGAACAGCACGGTAACGCCCTCGCTTTCAAGCTGCTGGAGCTTTGTTGCGATAAGGTCGATGTCGTGGATAACTAACTCATATTCCTTAGTACCCGGGGTGACTGCGTTTATCTGGCTGAAGTTGGTTATTTCCTCGGTGTAGAACGCATAGCCGCCGGCGGGGTTGTCGATGTCCTTGGGGACGTTCCAGTGCCACGTAAAGGTCACCAGACCGCCGGATTCCTTGGACCACTCGATGGCTTCAGTTATCATGTCATCGCTCTGGTAGGAGCCTGTGCAGAAGATGAAGTCATAGCCCTTCATGGCGGTGAGGTCGTCCGCAGCGTTGTAGAATACCAGATCCTCGTAGCACTCGTTGCCCATCATCTGCTGGCAGGTCAGCACCTGCTTGCCGTAAATGCTCTGAAGGTAGTTCCACACCTCCATGGTGGTTTCGTTGGAGTTCTCGGAAACCGGCTTAGTTGGGTCTACCTCCTTTGCGTCAAATGACGCCTTCAGCGCGTCGAAGTCGGTCTGGTATGCCAGCGCAACATTCATGTCGATGTCCCCCTCGGCGTTGAGGGCTATCGGATTGGACAGCAGCTTTGTTTCCCCGCTGTCAGAGGGAGCGCCGGGAGCTTCTGCGGTAGCTGCTGATCCCGGGGCGGAGTCCGGCGTGGTGCTTTCGGTCGCGGAGCTGTCCGCGGTGCTGCCGGAGGTGCTGCTGTTGTTACAAGCGGTGAGAGTTAGCGCCGTTGCTGCTGCAAGTATGAGTGATATGTATTTCTTCATTCTTTATCCTTTCTGTTTGATCATCTGAAAAGCGTGCATTTTCCGCTTTTCCGGTAGTAATCAATGCGCTGCTGTATCACCTCGCGGGTGGTGCGGTAGTATTCCGCAAGGCAGTCGATACAGAAGAACTCGGTATCGCTGCGGGAAACCAGCTTCTGATGTATCGCGATATCGTCAGAGCCGAGCTTTGCGCCGCATTTTTTGCAGGTGGAGTAATTCCCCATTATCTGACCTTAACGACCTTTGCGCGCAGCACCATGCAGCCGTGGGGTTCAACAGTGGTGACGAAACGCTCGGTAAACGTTCCAAGCTCCTCGTGCTTCCAGCAGTCGTATACCGAAAGTCCTCTGCCGGAAGCAGCGGGAATACCGATATCCCAGAATTGCAGGCTCATTTCCCCGGCGCGGTCGCCGAAGTTGAACATGCCTATCGCGTAATCGCCGTTGGAGAGCGGCTTTACAAGCGAGAACACGTTGTCGGGGTTGTTCCACTGCTTTATGCAGTAGGGGCCGCGGCACTCGATATCCTGGTTTATCGCGATAACGTCCTTGTTGGTCAGAATTTCCTTTGTCGCAGGGGTCATATTGCGGATATCGCAGCCTATCATCAGCGGGGAGTTCATGATAGCCCACAGGCTGAAATGGGTGCGGTATTCCTCGTCGGTGCAGCCGCCCAGCTTCGGCATTGCCTCGCCGCTGTCTGCAATGACGTTGACGCCGCCCACTGCGGAGTTTATCCACTCGTTGTTGCTGCCGCCGTGCATTCCTACCACCAGCATGTCGATATCGTTGTGGCAGAAGTTCCCGCCGTAGCACTCGCTGCCTATCTGGGACAATGCAAGGCGCTTTATCGACTCCCAGTTGTCCTGAATATCGCCGGTGGAGCGGAACAGGTGTGCGCCGGATTCCCTTATCCACTTGTATACGTTATCGTTGCCCCAGTTGCAGGCGGAGAACATGATATCCCGTCCGCAGTTGCGAAGCGCTGTACTCATTCTCTTGTAGAGGACCTCGCCGGGAATGTGGTCGGGCTTGTAGCAGTAGTCGTATTTCAGGTAGTCAACTCCCCAGGAAGCGAAGGTTTCCGCGTCGTCGAACTCATGCTCGAAGCTGCCGGGGTGTCCGCCGCAGGTGTGAGTTCCGGCGCAGGAGTAAATGCCGAACTTCAGTCCCTTGCTGTGAACGTAGTCAGCAACTGGCTTTATGCCGTTCGGGAACTTCCAGTGGTCGGGGACGAGCCTGCCGTTTTCATCGCGCTGCTTCTCGCTCCAGCAGTCGTCGATGACTATGTACTCATAGCCCGCGTCCTTCAGCCCGGAGTCCGCCATGGCGTCCGCCGCGCCTTTGATAAGTTCCTCGTTTATCTCCCATGTAAAGGTGTTCCATGAGTTCCAGCCCATAGGGGGAGTAAGCCCTAAGAATTTGTTGTCCATGATGTTTCTCCTCAGATTGTATCAATTGCTTTTTAGCTAATGTAGTGTGTGACTTTAGCTAAATATAGTGTTGCTGATTTAATTATATCATACCTTAAGGAAAAATTCAACCGGATAACAGAAATAAATATAAGGCAACACCGCATAATTATTGTCGTGCGATTGCGCAGTCAGATTTTTCGTCAGGTTGTACAAATTGAGTGCAGGCGGGCTGACGCCCGTCAAACGAAATTTGTGCAAGATGACGGAAAAGATGCAAGCAAGCGTGCGGCAAAGGCGATAGCCGTTAATTGTGCGGTGTTGCCATAAAAAAGAACCGGACCGTCGTAAAAGTTGTAGTTTCATCTTTGATCGCTTGAAGCCATCAAAAATGTTGGGGGAAAACTCTTGTTTCAACGACAAACGTTC
>JBJFGA010000256.1:0-2420 GCA_051892275.1 Oscillospiraceae bacterium
GAAAAAACCAAGGCGCCTAAGCCCGCAAAACAGAAGGCGGTAAGTGCAAAGGCAAAGATGACTAAGCCGAAGAAGCCCAGAGCGGCGAAAGAACCCAGGTCCACCAAGATAAAATACCGTATTCTGCGGCTTGGTATCATAAGCGTAATAGTTACTATTGCTGTGATGATGTTGGTCATGGGCATTTGTACGAATAAAGCGTACAACACCAGCTACCAGAACCAGACAAAGTCGCTGGCGCAGTCCTATGGCGTGGTGATATCGAATACCATTAATTCCCTGACGCTGGAGATACAGTCCGCCGGCACCAACCCGAACATCATCAACCAGATGGTGCCGCTCGTACAGCGGCAGGAGACCCTTGCAGAGCTTGCTGAAACAGCAATGTTCAAGGACTACTCCATAGCCTACCATGACGGTACGACATACAACGACACCGACATTTCCGACCGCGACTACTTCCGCAAGTCGTTCGACGAGGGTAAGGTAGCAATTTCCGAGCCGCTCATACGGCGTACAGACAACTCTGTCACCACAATGATGTCCGCGCCGATAGTGTACAGCGGACAGAAGTACGTTATCTACGGCGGTATCGACTCCACCATCTTTTCCAACGGTCTTGACAAGATAGACATGGGCGAGGGAAGCAACATCGTTGTGCTAAGTAAGAACGGTCAGGTGATAGCTTCCAGCGACACCAGCCTTGTTCTGAATCTCACTAACATGCTGGAAAGCAGCGTTCCCGGCGAAAAGGCGCTGGCAGAAGCTATGTTAAGCGGCGAAGAGGGTTCTGTGAACTACTCCAACGGCACCCACAACATGATGGCGTACTACATGCCGATAAGCGGCACAGACGGCTGGGTCATCGCAGTCAGCGGCAATTATGACGAGGTTATAAGCAATATCCTGATGGATATTATAATAGGTCTGGCGTTAGGATTGCTGCTCCTCTTCCTTGAGATAATCATTGCGATAAAGGTATCAAACAATATCTCTGCGCCTATCGTTCAGTCTGCAGAGCGCCTGAAGAAGCTGTCCGAGGGCGACGTTACAACGCCCTTCGTTGTGGACGCTCCCCGGGACGAGACCCTCATACTGGAGGAATCGCTCAAGAGCACTGTTGACACGCTGCGAACCTATATCAATGATATCAGGGAAGTGCTGGAGACGCTTGCTGAAGGCGACCTCACCATCTGTTCTGACGTAGAGTACAGCGGCGACTTCGTCACCATCGGCAAATCGCTGAACCAGATATCCTCCGCGCTGAATTCCGCGCTTTCTGCGGTCAAGAACAGCGTGAGCAACATACGCTCCGGCGCAGGTCAGGTGGCAGAAGGTTCCGCGAGCCTGTCCGAAACCGCCATCAAGGAAGCCGAGCAGGTTGACCGCATTTCCGGTCTTATCGGCTCTATCCAGGAGAAGGCGGATATGTCCGCAGAGGTGTCCAAGAACGTGGCTTCGCTGGCACAGGAAGCCAACAACAGCGCCCACGATGGCGGCGACCTGATGAAGGAGCTGCTTGAGGCTGTCGAGAACATCAAGGAGAAGTCCGCGTCCATCAAGAACATCATCAAGGCAATCGAGGATATTGCGTTCCAGACCAACATACTTGCGATAAACGCTTCTATCGAGGCGGCAAGAGCCGGCGAGGCAGGCAAGGGCTTCGCGGTTGTAGCCAACGAGGTAGGCGCTCTCGCTGCCAAGAGCGCGGAGGCTGCCCAGACCACCACTAATCTCATCAATGCGTCGTTGTCCGCAGTTGATAAGGGCACGGTGCTCGCCGGGGACGTTAACGCTTCCATGAACAGTATTGTGGACGGTATCAGCAAGATCTACGAGCAGATGGAGGAGATCACCGCCGCAGCGATACAGCAGCAGAAAGCTGTAAACGAGATCACCCAGGGCATTACCCACATCGAAGCGGGAATGCACTCCACCACCGCCACTGCAGAGCAGAGCGCCGCTTCCAGCGAGGAACTTTCCTCGCTCGCTATGACGCTTGCCCACGAGGTGGATAAGTTCATCACAGAATAAAAAAGGCGCTCGCTGGAAAGGCGTAGCCGCCTTGGCAATTCCGCCGAGCCTTCACCTCCACTATACTAAAGGTGGTCTGGCTCGGCGGGTCAAAAACTGCTTTATTGGCAACACGCTAAGGCGTAGCCGCCTTGGCAATTCCGCCGAGCCTTCACCTCCACTATACTAAAGGTGGTTTGGCTCAGCGGGTCAAAAACTGCTTTATTGGCAACACGCTAAGGCGTAGCCGCCTTTGGCAGTTCCGCCTCGCCGACACTTCATCTTTTTCACAGATGATTTGCTCGGTGGGGCGAAACTGCTTTATCGGGGAAGCACGCTAAAGGGTGCTCCTTTGGGCAATTCCGCCTCGCCGACACTTCATCTTTTTCACAGATGATTTGCTCGGC
>JBJFGA010000257.1:0-9488 GCA_051892275.1 Oscillospiraceae bacterium
CTTGATATAAGATACCTTTTCACCGATAGTCATAATGATACTTCCTTTCCTGCCGGGCGGGAACGCTCAGCAAACAAGAACTGCTCCGGTCATTACTTAACTCTTTCCATATACTCGCCGGTTCTGGTGTCGATACGGATAATCTCGCCCTCGTTGATGAACAGCGGAACGCGGATCTCTGCGCCGGTCTCCAGAGTTGCGGGCTTGGTAGCGTTGGTAGCTGTGTTGCCTGCGAAGCCGGGGTCGGTCTGGGTGATCTGAAGCTCTACGAAGTTCGGAGGCTCAACACCGAATACCTTGCCCTTGTAGGACAGAACCTTGCATACCATGTTTTCCTTGACGAACTTGAAGTTGTCGCCGACATCGGAAGCGTTTACGGGGATATCCTCGTAGGTCTCGGAATCCATGAAGTGATAAAGCTCGCCGTCGGAGTAGGTGTATTCCATATCCTTTCTCTCAACGTAAGCGGTGGGGAACTTTGCGGTGGGGTTGTAGGTCTTTTCGACTACGGAACCAGTGATAACGTTTCTCACCTTTGTTCTTACGAACGCCGCACCCTTGCCGGGCTTAACGTGCTGGAACTCGATGATCTGCATTACGTTGCCGTCTTCCTCAAAAGTCATGCCGTTTCTGAAATCTCCTGCTGTGATCATAGTAGGGAACCTCCAATTAATTCTGAATTATTATGCGGCGCGTTCGATACTTTATGCTGCGCCGGTTTATCCCGAACCGGCTTTACAGTAAAACCTGTCCGAATAATCTATCTATTCTATTTTACCCTAAATCCACAAATTTTTCAAGCCCTTTTTAGAAAAAAAACGGAAAAATTATATGTGAATAAGGTTTTTTGTTGATTTTGTGAGCACTTCGCACCCATTTTCTGTAACTACTACCATATCTTCTATGCGGACGCCGTACTTCCCCGAGATATAAGCCCCGGGTTCAACGGTGACTATCATGCCGGGCTTGAGCATAGAACGGCTGCGCTGTGAGAGGGTCGGCTGCTCGTGTATCTCCAGCCCCACGCCGTGTCCCAGTCCATGCCCGAAGTACTTGTCATAGCCGCCCCATGCCGCGAGAGTTGCTCGTGCCACGCTGTCCACCACCTTGCCGTTAAGTCCCGGCTTCACCGCCTTGATACCGTCAAGGTTGGCGTAATAGACCGCGTTGTACAGCTTCTCCATTTCCGGGGACACCTGACCTACCGCAAGAGTTCTGGTCATATCGCTGTGGTAGCTGTCCACCACCGCGCCGAAATCCAGCGTGAGGAACTCCCCCTCGCACAGCTTCTTGTCGGTGGGAACGGCGTGGGGTGAAGCGGAATTCACCCCGGACGCGGCGATAGTTTCAAACGATAGGTCGTCCGCGCCGCAGTCCATCATGTAGTAATTCAGAAGCGCCGCCACCTGCTTTTCGGTCATGTCACGGCTGATGTTGTCGATAAGCCGCTCGAACGCACGCTCCGCGATTCGCTGCGCCTTTATGATAAGACCGACTTCTTCCTCGGTCTTGATGATACGCATTTCCCAGATGAACTGCGACAGCGCCGGAGAAGCGTCCAGCTCAACAAAATGCAGCTTTTCCTTGTAATCGCTGAACTCGGAGAGGGTCATGTAGTCGCTCTCCACCATCAGCTTTTTGATGTTGTGCTTCAGCAGAAGCTCGGACAGCTGGGTGCGCATGTCCTCCAGCAGAATGACCCGGCAGTCGGTAACTCGCTGCTTTGCCTTGTCGAAGTAGCGGGAATCAATGATGAGGTAGCTCTGCTCCTTTGTGACAAGTATCACTCCAGCCGAGGACTTGAAGCCGCAGAAATACCGCCTGCTGACGTCCGAGGTGATGAGCGCCCCGTATTGCTCCCCGCACAGGGAATCCTGCAATATCTCGATGTTAGTCATTTCCGCCACCTAAGATATTGTCCAGCGCGTACAGTCCCAGCGTGTAGCTGAAGCTGCCAAAGCCCGCAATGCTGCCCCGGCAGACCGGCGCTATGACCGAGTTCTTGCGGAACTCGTCACGACTGTTGACATTAGACAGATGAACCTCGATAACGGGAATCTTTATCGCCGCGATAGCGTCCCGGATAGCGTAGCTGTAATGAGTGTACGCGCCTGCGTTCAGGATAACTCCCGCGCAGTCCAGCCGGGATTCGTGCAGGCGGTCGATGATGCCGCCCTCGGAATTGCTCTGGAAGAACACCGGCTCATAGCCCATGGAACTCGCTTTCTCGCCAAGCGCGTCGTTTATCGTGTTCAGTGTTTCATTTCCGTAGATGTTCGGTTCACGCTCGCCCAGAAGGTTCAGGTTCGGACCGTTCATAATAAGAATTTTTTTCATATAATTACCCCCTCGTCAAAGGCTGTCGTAATAACGCTTCATTTCCGCCACGTCCTCCGCCTGCGTTCCGGCGGATTCGCAGATAATGGACGGCTGCATTCCGCGCTGCTTTATCTCCTGCATGAGCGGCTGATATTCCGGGCCGAACTGCGTGTCCTCAAAGGTGAGGTGGCGCTTCTCGCCGCCGGCGGTGTACTCTATCCGGCTGAAATGAATGTGCATGTTGTTCAGGCGGTCAGTGCCCAGCTTGTCTGCGATAAGGTCGAGCATTGCCGCGTAGTCCTCACGGCAGGTTATGCCGCCGTGGGTGCGGGCGTAAAGGTGTCCGAAGTCCACCGTCGGCAGGAAGCGCTCGTCCACTCCGCACAACTCAAGGACTTCCTCCAGCGTACCCAGCTGGTTCACCTTGCCCATGGTTTCGGGGCATATTATGATGTCCGATAATCCCTCGCTGTCCAGCCGCTGCTGCGCCAGCCGCAGCGTTTCCTTCGCAAGCCCGGTAGCCTGCTCCCGGGTCATTTTTGAGCAGCTGCCGCTGTGCACGACGATCTTTGCTGCACCCACCGAATGCGCCGCCACCGCCGATTGCAGGATATAGTCAACGCTTTTCAGCCGTGTTTCCTCCTCGGTAGAGGACAGCGAAATGAAATACGGCGCATGAAGCGTAACATATATCCCGTGCTGCTTCGCCAGCTCCGGAAGCAGTGCCGGGGTTTTCTCCGACAGGCGCACTCCCCTGCCGCACTCTATCTCATATCCGTTCAGCCCAAACGAAGCGAGGTACTCCGGCAGCTGCTCGGGGAACTTGCGCTTGCCCCAGCTCTCGGAGTTCCCACCCGGTCCGAATGAAATGCCCATTTATTTTTCCTCCAGCTTTGAATAATCCCGGTGGAACACAAGGCTCTCCACCCTGCGTTTCAGCCGGAACGTCCAGGTTTTTTCAAGGTGGAACGGCTCGACAAGCACCGTGCGTATCCCGGCGAGATTCCCCGCCATGACGTCGGTGAATATCTGGTCGCCCACCACCAGCGCTTCGGACTTCTTAACGCCCATAGCCTTTACCGCCCGGTTGACGCCGAAGGTAAGCGGCTTCGCGCCGTTCGCGGTGAATTCCAGCCCCAGCAGCCCCGCCAGCGGAGCGACACGCTTGTTAGTGTTGTTGGAAACCACCCGCATTTTTATCCCAAGCCCGCGCATTTTGTCCAGCCACTCGTCCACACCGGCTTCTGCGGCGGGATTTCCGTGCATGGACAGTGTGTTGTCCATGTCCAGCACCAGAGCCTTCACCCCGTTGCCGCGCAGAAATTCCTCATCTATCTGTAATACGCTTTTGAGCCAGAACGTTGGCTTGAACAGCATCTGCGCCCTCCCTCTGAAATCAGGCTGCACGTTTCACGTCAGCCCGACAAATAACCTGTGATAACAATTAAACCGGACAGAATTCTGCCCGGTTCAACCGTTGATTTTAGATAGCACTCAGTTCATAATCAGAACTTGCGCTTACGAGCAGCTTCGGACTTCTTTTTACGTTTTACCGAAGGCTTTTCGTAATGCTCTCTTTTACGAACTTCAGCAAGAACGCCGTCCCTTGCGCATGAACGCTTGAAGCGCTTGAGAGCGGTATCAAGAGATTCATTTTTGCCCAGACGAATTTCTGCCATCTATATTTCCCTCCCTTTGCCAGCAGGCATAGGTTATCTACATAATTGTAGCTATACAAAAAGTATATAAATAATTATAGCGCAAACACCCGGATTTGTCAAGCGGTAATCTGAAAATTATACACATTTTTTGATTTTTGTGAAAACCGACAAATCCTCCAAAGAATTTTGGTAAGTTTGCCACATTTGATTACTCCTTGACCAATTCCGATATATCCACCGGTGTACCGTCCGCCCAAAGGCGCTCCAGCTGGTAGAAATCCCGTGCTTCCTCTAAGAAAACGTGTACGATAACGTCATAGTAGTCCAGCACGATCCAGTTCTGGCTCTGGTAGCCCTCTATGCTCTTGGGCTTCACTCCCTTTTCGCCGAGCTGGTACTCTACCTCGTCCGCAAGCGCCTTGACCTGCGTTGTGCTGGACGCGGACGCGATAACGAAGTAGTTCGCAAGTATCGTCAGATCCTCGACCTTCAGCGCGGTGATGTTTGTCGCCTTCTTGGAATCAAGCGCCTTTACGGCTATTTCAAGTTCTTCTCTGTCAGTCATAAGCTCTCCTTATCTTTGTTGTATTTCAGGTAGTAGTTGTATGCTTCAAAGGTGTAATGCGGAATGTGACCGCACTTTCTGCACACGTCGGTGATGTTGTAGATCAGCGCCACCGACATTGCCTTGTCGAGATTGTCATAACAGATCCTGCGGAATTTGTCAACGTCCTTGTAGCTTCGCTCGGCGGATATCATGTCCCCGAGGTATACTATCTTTTCCAGCAGTGTCATCTTCGCGCAGCCTATCGTGTGGAAGCGTATCCCGGCGAGTATCTCCTCGTCCTCTATCTTCAGCTTCTGCCGGACGTAAGCCGCACCCGCCACCGCATGCCAAAGCGCCGGAGTGTCAAGCTCCGCCGGGTCGGGGGACATTCCGCTGTCAACGGTCATCTGCCGCTGCTTTTCCGGCTTCTCCTCTTTCATGATGTCATGGAGCATTCCCGCGAGGTAGCAGCGCTTCTTGTCGCCGCCGAACCTGTCCGCGAGGTCGTAGCAAGCCTCCGCAACGTTCATGGTGTGGGTGAAGCGCTTCTTGGAAAGCCGCTCCTTCAGCATATCCTCGTAGTCGTCAAATTCCTTGTATCTGCTCAAAAATAAGACCTCCGTATTATTCAATAATCGGAAATATCACGGCTCTTTCCAGAATCCGCCCTTGTGGAAATTCTCATTTCCAAGCGGCTTCGCAGTCAGCCGGAACATTACGCATCCGTCGGGACAGACGATAGTTTTACTGTACCTGCCGTCACCGCCGAGGTTTTCCAGATCTCCACCGCTTCTTACTGCTTCCATTAGCGGATACAGCATCATCATCGTTTTGCTGCATATCCCGTATCCGTCGGCGTTCACAGGACAGCCGTAGGTGCAGTGGTACTTGTCGCCTATTTCCTCGCCGTTGCGGCAGTAGTGCTCGGTGTGGTCGCCGCGCAGATAGCCGACTACCTCGACCTCAAATTCGTATTCTTCATCGAACCACTTTTTCATGACCGTTCTCCTCTATGACTACCTGTACAGACCCTTTTCCCGGATATACTCCGCCGCTCCCTCGGGAATCATGCCGGAGATACCACCGCCCTGCAAAATGGCATTTCTGACCTCGGTGGAGGACATCTCGATAGCCTGCGTGGGCAGGACTTTAACCCGCCCCAGTTCGTTGGCGTACTCCATCATGTCCGCGAGGGAATCGCCGTCCCGCGCCGCCGCGCAGACCTTTGTTTCCTTCAGCAGCGACTCGTACTTGTACCACTGGTCGAAGCTGAACAGCATATCCCCGCCGATGAGCAGGAAGAACTGCTCGTCCGGGTAGAGGTCTTTCAGCGCCCGGACGGTGTTTATCGTGTAGCTTGTACCGCCCAACCGCACCTCAATATCGCTGACCTCCGCGCCGGGAATATGACCGAACGCCCGGCGGCACATCTCGGCTCTGTCCTCGTAGGGGGCAAGCTCGGTGTGCTTGTGGGGGGAAACGTATGTCGGTATTATCAGCAGTCTGCGGAGCTTAAGCTGCTTCACAGCCTCCTCCGCCAGCCTTACATGACCGTTATGGACAGGGTTGAACGCACCGCCGAAAATGCCGGTTTTCTTTACCTCACTCAAGCTCTATCACCCGCTTCTTGGGGTCTTTGCTGCGCCGCCACAGCACGAACTTCCTGCCGATGACCTGCACCACCTCGGAGCTTGTAAGCTCCGCAAGCTGGTCGGCGGCTTCCCTTGCGGTGTACTCGCAGTTCTCCTGTACGCCCACCTTGATAAGCTCACGGCAGTTCAGAACATCGTCTATCTGCTTCACAAGCTCGTCGCCAATGCCCTGCTTTCCTACAAAGAAAATAGTGTTGTAACTCTGCGCGATAGAGCGCAGATGTGCTCTCTGTTTACTAGTCAGCATTAACCGAATTTCTCCTTTAATATCTTGGCAAGCTGCTCAAATGCCCTTGCCCGGTGGCTGATCCTGTTCTTTTCTTCCTCGTCCAGTTCAGCCATGCTGGTGTCCTCGTCCACCATGAATATGGGGTCGTAGCCGAAGCCCTTGCTGCCGGTCATCTCGTCGCCTATGTAGCCCTCGATGGTACCGTTGACGGAATACTCGTCGTCCTCGGCGTATATGAAGTAGATCGAGCAGACGAACCGCGCTTCCCGGAGAGGTCTTGACACGCCGTGCATTTCTTCAAGCACCTTTTCGCAAAGTTCCTTGTCAGAAGCGCCCTCGCCTGCGTATCTCGCCGAGTATATACCCGGCGCGCCGTTCAGGAAGTCTATTTCCAGTCCGCTGTCGTCCGCCATCGTCGGAAGTCTGGTCGCCTCGAACACCGCCCGCGCTTTGATGTGGGCGTTTTCCTCGAAGGTGTCGCCGTCCTCGACGATCTCGTCTGTGAAGCCTGCCTCACGCATTGACAAAACGTCGAACCCGAACGGCTCAAGGAGCTTTCTGAACTCCCGTATCTTGCCCTGATTATTCGACGCAATGACTAACCGCTGTCGGACAGGCGACGGGGCGGCAGGTTTTTCTTCGCCTGATTTGTGAAGATGTTTCATAATATATCCTTTCCAAAATCATTACACTGATGTGTATTATTTTACTCAAACAATGCCTGAACATAGTCCGCAGGCACGAACGGCTGCAGGTCGTCTATCTTCTCGCCGACTCCCACCAGCTTTACCGGAATGCCCAGTTCGTTCTTTATAGGTATTATTATACCACCTTTTGCCGTTCCGTCAAGCTTTGTGAGAACAATTCCTGAAATTTCGGCACTTTCACTGAAAAGTTTCGCCTGATTGACTGCATTCTGTCCAGTAGTCGCGTCAAGAACCAATAAAGTTTCAACGCTCGCCCCGGGAAGTTCCCGGTCGATGACCCGGGCAATCTTCTTCAGCTCCTCCATGAGGTTCTTCTTGTTGTGAAGCCGTCCTGCGGTGTCGCAGAGAATAACGTCCACGTTTCTCGCCTTAGCCGCGGTGAGTGCGTCGAACACCACCGCTGCCGGGTCGCTGCCCTCGCTGTGCTTGATGATGTCCACCCCGGCGCGGTCAGTCCAGATGTTCAGCTGGTCGATAGCCGCCGCGCGGAAGGTGTCCGCAGCAGCCACGAGTACTTTCTTGCCCTGGGCTTTGAGATTTGCCGCCAGCTTGCCGATGGTGGTGGTCTTGCCAGCGCCATTCACGCCTATCACCATGACAACAGCGGGCTTGGTTTCCAGCCGCAGCTCGTTGTCCCCGGTGAGTATCTCCGCGATTATGTCCCTAAGAAGCTGCTTCACGTCCGCCGGGTCGGTGGCTCCGGTGCGCTTTACCGCCGCGCGCAGCTGGTCGCATATCTGCATTGAGGTCTCCGCGCCGATGTCGGATAAGATAAGCGTTTCTTCAAGTTCCTCAAAGAAGTCCTCGTCTATCTTGGTGAAGCTGTTCATCAGCTGCTCCACCTTGCTCATGAAGCCTTCCTTCGTCTTTTTCAGACCGTTTTTCAGCTTCTCGAAGAAGCCCGGCTTCTTTTCTGACTCAACCGTTTCCTCGCCGTCCTCGGCTTGTGTGTCCTCCTGCGTCGCTTCGGCTTCCTCTGCGCCCCCGGTCAATGCTTCTTCGGTGACTTCGGCTTGCGCATCGGCTTCGGCAGGGAGTTCCGCAGCGTCCTGCGGCTGTTCCTCTGCGGTTTCAGCGAGTTCCCCGGGAACATCAGCGTCAGCGACTTCAGGCGCTTCAGCCGGTTCGGTTTCTTCGGCTTCTGCTTCGGTCTGCCCGGTGAGAAGCTCATCTTCGGTTTCCTCCTGCTTGTTCTTCTTCCTGAATTTATCAAAAAATCCCATAAAACCTCCGTTCAGGCTTTGTTATTATATACCGTTCAGGCAATAACTATAATTTAACCCGATTAATTCCGAATTCCGCATTCCGAATTCCGAATTTATTTAAGTTCCACGTCAAGCTCGTCCGCAAGGTCGCGGCGCAGTAACCTCGACACGCCCTTTTCCTGCATGAACACACCGTAAAGCACCTTGCAGCCCTCGATAGTGCCGCGGCGGTGGGTTATCACCATAAGCTGGGTCTGGCTGCTGAACTGATTGAGATAGGTTATGTACTTGTCCACGTTCACATCGTCCAGCGCCGCGTCCACCTCGTCCAGCATACAGAACGGCGTGGGGCGGTGTTTGAGTATCGCGAAATAAATCGTGATAGCCACCATTGTCTGCTCGCCGCCGGACAGAGATATCAGGTTCTTGATAACCTTTCCGGGCGGTGCTGCAAGAATTTCTATGCCGGAATTCAGCACGTCCTCCGGGTCGGTCAGCTTCAACTCGCCGTGCGCTCCGTCACCGAAAATGCTGACGAATATCTCCTTGAAGCTGCGGTTTATCTCCTCAAAGCTGTTGAGGAACCGGGTCTTGATGTCCTCGGTGAGGTCGGCGATGAGTTTTTCCAGTTCCCGCTTGCTCTTTTCGATGTCCGCAAGCTGCGCGGTCTGGAACTCGTACCGCTCCGCCACCGTGCGGTATTCCTCGATGGATTCCATGTTGACGTTGCCGAGGGAGGAAATCTTTTTGCGAAGCTCCTCCAGCTCGTTTTCCGCCGCCAGCAGGTTCTCCAGCGGCTTCGCCTGCTCCATCGCCATGGAAACGGTCAGATTGTAGCTGTCGTTCAGCATTGAAACGATGCGCTCTTTCTCCCGCACCTCGCCGGTGCGGCGCTCCTCCAGCCGGGCGGTTTCCCGGGCGAAATGCTCCTTGTTGCTGTTCGCTTCGTTGATATCCCGGTGCATCTGACCTATTTTCAGCTCCAGCTGCTCGATCTCCGACATGGAACGGCTGATGTCCGCCTCCTTGTCGGTAAGCTCGCCGCTGTGCTGCTCTATCTCTTTCTTTATCCGCTCGATATCCACCCGGATACGGTCGTCGTCCGCTTCGAGAGCCGCCACCGTTTCCTTGTAGCTGTCGCTGCTCTGGAACAGCGCACGGCGGTTCT
>JBJFGA010000258.1:0-2396 GCA_051892275.1 Oscillospiraceae bacterium
GGTGGTTCGTAAATGCGTTCAATGCTACGACCGGCGTACCTTTCATTTCAATGGAGGACGGCGCAATAGTTAACAATCTGAATGACCCGAAAATTGAGCTGGCGCAGGAATTTCTGCTCAATATGAACCAGAACAATATGCCTTACCCCAAGTGGGAATATGGCTGGCAGATCAACCCCTCAAACATCTCAAAGGGCAAGACGCTGTTCTATCCCTGCGGTGTTTGGGCGCTGTATGAAGCTGACCTCTCTCATTTTGGTAATATGGAGGACATTGCATTTGTTACAATGCCCAGATGCCCCAGTGCGGACGACTATTATCTGCCTACTGCTATTGACGCTTATGCTATCTGCAAGGGCGCAAAGAATCCCGAGGGCGTTGCGTGCTGGCTCTACTGCCAGATGGTTTCCAGAGATGACGAGCGTGCGATCGAGATTGGCAAGAATCAGCTCTTTGAGGACTACGGCTGGACAGAAGAAATGTACGAAATGCTTACAACAGCACAGGAGCTGACCGAACAGCACCCGATGATCGACTTCTACGCAGGCGTGACCTCTAACCTTTACGATCTGCTGAACAACTCAACACAGGAAACTTTCAACAACGGTATTTCCTGGACTCAGACCAGAGAATCCATCTACAATCCTGTTCAGGCTGAGGTTGACGCAGCTAACGCCAAGATTCCCGGCGACTCATAATTAATTCATTAAGTCTTCATGGTAAATTTCCCAAAATAAAATGGCTGACGTCCGGAACGGTATGCTCCGGACGTCAGTTATTATAAGTAGGTCACTTTTCTCCAGTTTTGCTCTCACGGTACTGAGATGGAGTCATTTCGGTTCTGTCCTTGAACTGCCGCATAAAATGAATTTCGTTCTTGTAACCGCACATCTGGGCAATATCCTTTACGGAAACATCAGTCGAGGTAAGCAGATATTTGGCGTGTTCAATGCGGCTGTTTATTACGTCGTTTATTACGCTAACGCCGAAATATTCCTTATATAAATGCTGAAAATAGGATTTGCTGAGCGTCAATTCGTGCGAGAGCCAGTTCACATTCCAGTCGTTGAACGGCATACTGTATATCTTTGTGCGCAGAAGCGTCAGCTTGTCGTAATATGACGTGACATTCGAATCCGAGATACGGTGAATGATCTCGCTTAGCTTCAGGAAGAACAGCTTCATGTAAAGCTCCTCGCTGTCTGCCCGGAACAGGTTTGTGGAATAATGCTCATAGCACATATTCTTTATCAGCAGGGACAGGGTGTGGAGCGGACCTATTTCGACCACCCTGTCCATCGGAATGTCAAGGGAATCAAAGAATATTTCGTCCTCTTTGTCAATTGAGAAATGAAACCAGTCGTTAGAGAACACACCTCCTGCCGATTTGTACATCTGCGGAGTATCCTGCTTGAAAAGTATAAACGAATCCGGCAACGTTTGTATCTCCTTATCCCCGAATTTGAATATTGCGTCTGTTTTAAGCAGCAGTAAAAGATAGTCCCCCGATCCGTTCGGGCGGTTTATTATGAAGTCTGCGTCATGGGAATGATTGTATCCGATGTTATTTATGCGCATGGTGAACCTCCCGCAAAAAAACAGTATATTATAGCTTAATTGTATTATAAATCATTGTCTTAAAAAAGTCAATATGCTAGAATTAAGATATGAATCGAAAGGAGAATAACTATGAAAAAAGCATCAATTTTCATTGACAGAAACGTCAGAATAGGAAGGACAGATGACCGGCTTTACGGGTCTTTTATCGAGCATTTAGGCAGAGCGGTTTACGGAGGGATTTACGAACCGGGACACCCCACCGCCGACAATAACGGATTTCGCAGTGATGTTCTCGACATGGTGAAGTCGCTGAACGTGCCGGTAATACGCTATCCTGGAGGAAATTTCGTGTCCGGCTATAACTGGGAGGACGGCACCGGGGACAAGGCTCTGCGCCCGAAGCGCATGGAGCTTGCATGGCAGTCGGTGGAAACCAATCAGTTTGGCTTGGACGAGTTCTACAAGTGGTCAAAGCTTGCGGGCAGCGAGATTATGATGGCGGTAAATCTCGGCACAAGGGGCGCGGACGACGCGCGCAACTGCGTTGAATACTGCAACTCCCGCAGCTACACATTCTATGCCGAAAAGCGCCGCAAGAACGGCTTTGATGAGCCTTTCGGAATTAAGCTGTGGTGTCTTGGCAACGAAATGGACGGCGCATGGCAGATAGGTGCAAAGACTCCCAAAGAGTACGCAAGGCTCGCGCGCGAAACCGCAAAGGTGATGAAATGGACAGACCCGTCAATCGAGCTGGTAGCCTGCGGTTCTTCCAACATAACCAGCCCGACCTTCGGCGAGTGGGAGCGTACTGTTCTCGAAGAAGCGTATGACGACAT
>JBJFGA010000259.1:0-2394 GCA_051892275.1 Oscillospiraceae bacterium
GCTTGCCGGTGAGGGTGGTGTAGGTGGAAACAACGTCAGTCAGCTTCTCGCCGCCGATAACGAAGTACTCCATGTGCTCGCCCTGAACGGTGAACGCTACCTTGGAAACGGTTTCGCTCGCTACCTCAAAGGTGACCTTCTCGGGGTGGTTCACGAACACGCCGTAGTTGCGGGAGGATACATAGAACGGAATGGACTTGTAGCTCTGCTCGGAGCTTGTGCCGCCGTCGTTGTTCCATACTTCAACGGTCTGACCGTTCTTAACGAAGGTGGAGAACTTCTCGCCGAAGCCGTACAGGCACTCGCCGACGCTGATGTTCAGCATTTCACGCATAACTGCGCCGTCCTCGGTCTCATCGTGTGAGAAGAACGGCTTCATGGCGTCGTTTGCCATGCGCTCGTTGGTCTTCCACTGCTCCTCGGTGATGTAGGAGGTGGTGCGCCAGCCTTCCTTGGTGAGCAGCTTGTCCTTATAATAGTATCTGATGTCCCATGCGCCGGACTTTGCAACTACGACCTTTGTGTTGCCGGAAATAAGCTCGAATGCGCTTTCGGTTTCCTTGATAAGGGGCTTGAAGCTCTTGTCCTCATACAGCTGGAAGTCGGGGTTCTTGTGTACTCTGCCCTTGAAGTGGTCTATGTCCACCTTGATGGTGTTTTCCAGAGTAGATGTAAAGGTTATTTCAAGTACAGGACCGCCGAGGGTCATGCCTCTGTTGCCTATCCACTGGTTGGTCGCCAGTACGTTTATCGAGGTCTCGTCAGCAGTGACCTCGTACATCTGCGTTGCGTAATTCACGCCGTAGCCGGGCTTGTTCAGCCATAATCCGTCTGCATACTTCATTGGTGTAATCCTCCCGAATATTAACTGTAAAAGTGGTGCGGTAATCGTTTACACACCCGCTGTTTTTATACTATCATACTTCACCCGAAATGTCAAGGGGGTAATCTAATATTTTTTTCTTTTTCTATTGAAAAATCTGCCCAATGGATTTATAATAGAAAGCGTGTTGCCTTAGAGAAAAGGAGTGGCTAACGAAAAAATGGCTGAGAAACTGAAAGACTTCATAAAGCGTGAAGCGGTGCTTTGCATATCGCTTGCCGCCGCGCTCATATCAATGATATTCCTGCCGCCGAACGAGGGCTATCTCGGCTATATCGACTGGTCGGTGCTGGGGCTGCTGTTCTGCCTGATGACGGCGGTGCAGGGCTTCTCGGCGGTTGGGGCGTTCACGAAGCTGTCGGGGGTACTCACCCGGAGCTTTCGCAACACCCGTACTCTGGGCGCTCTGCTGGCGCTGATGTGCTTTTTCCTCGCCATGCTTGTGACGAATGACGTTGCGCTGCTGACGATAGTCCCGCTGACGCTTATGCTGTTCCGGGGGAGGGAGCGGGTGAAGATACGCGCGGTGATACTTGAAACCGCCGCGGCAAACCTCGGCTCAATGGCGACCCCGGTGGGCAATCCGCAGAACCTGTACATATATTCCCACTACGAAATGCCGCTGGGGGAGTTCTTCTCGACCATGCTGCCGCCGACTGTCGCAAGTCTTGTGCTGCTGGCGGCTTCGGTGCTGCTGATACCCTCGGAGCAGCTTGAAGAGAGCAGCTCCGGCGCTTCGGTGAAGTCAGATATACCGGCGGGGAAGCTGCGTTTCCGGACGGTGGTGTACTGCCTGATGGCGGCGGTCTGCCTGCTGACGGTGGCGCGGGTGATTGATTGGCGGATATGCCTCATAGCGGTGCTGGTGCTGGCGCTGATTTCCGACCCGAGGGTGCTTTGCCGGGTGGATTACTCGCTGCTGGGTACGTTTATCTGCTTCTTCGTGTTCGTGGGGAATATCTCAAACATACCGCTGATAAATCTGGCGGTAAGCGGCATGGTTTCCGGCAGGGAAATGCTGGCGGGGGCGGCTTTGTCGCAGGTGATAAGCAACGTTCCCTGCGCAGTCATGCTGTCCGGCTTCACCGACAACGCAAAGGCGCTGCTGCTGGGGGTAGACCTCGGCGGCTTGGGTACGCTGATAGCGTCGCTTGCAAGTCTTATCTCGTTCAAGCTGTACGTCAATTCAGAAGGTGCAAGGAAAGGTCGCTATTTTGCGGAGTTCACGGTGTACAATTTCGCGCTGCTGGCGGTGCTTTTTGCGTTCCAGACAGGCTGGAATGCGCTTTTCGGGTGATTTTGGCGCAGCCTGCCGCATATAATCCCTGTACGGGGTGATAGTATGGTATACAGCTTCAACGACCTGAAATGCAAGGAGATAATCAATATCCGCAATGGCTGCCGCATAGGCTTCCCGGACGATATCGAGTTTGAGAACTGCACCGCGAAGATTTGCAGACTCATCGTGTACGGCAGGGTGAAGTGCTTCGGTTTATTCGGCAGGGAGGAGG
>JBJFGA010000260.1:0-9389 GCA_051892275.1 Oscillospiraceae bacterium
GCAAATTGCATGGGATTACAAGGCGGAATCGCCGGCGGGCGTACCCGCCTAAATTCCGATTTATGCTCTGATTTCGCAATAGAAAGGACTGATAAAATGCGCCGGATAGCGCTTTTGCTGCTGAAAATACTTCTTGTCATCGCGGCGGCGGTGCTGCTTTGCGGGAGCGCTTCGGCGGAGGGCGGCGAAAGCTACACAGACGCCCTGGCTGACGCGCTGCCGCCGGAAGCCTCGCAGATACTTGACGACGGCGGAATCACCCCGGACAACAACGGCGCGGCGGCGCTTTCAATTGAGGGGGTGCTGGGATTTCTGAAAGAACAACTTCTCGATCAGGCGACAAAGCCGCTGCAGCTGCTTTCGGCACTGGCGGGGGTGGTGCTGCTGTGCGCCCTCGCCCGGAACTACGCTGATACCACCGGTCAATCCGGGGGTATGTCCAGGGTTTTTTCGGTGGTGGGAGTGCTTGCCGGGGCGGGAATGACCTGCACGGCGATATCCGGAACGTTGTCAGACGCGCTGAACGTATTGCAGGCGGCTTCGGAGTTCATGCTGGTTTTCCTGCCGGTGTTCGCGGGGGTAATTGCTGCGATGGGAAAGGCGGCTACCGCTTCGGCGGCAAACACCGTGACCCTCGCGGCGGCGCAGCTCTTTTCGCAGCTGGCGGTGAACTTCCTGACCCCGGTTTGCGGTACGGTGATGGGGCTTTCGGTGACCGGCGCGATACACCCGGAGCTTAACATCTCCAAACTCGGAGAGCTTATCAAGAAGTGGGCGGTGTGGGGGCTGTCGCTGCTTATGACAGTGTTCATGAGCATTCTTTCGGCGCAGACCTTCGTCAAGAATTCGGCGGACAGCGTGCTGATACGCACGGCTAAATTTGCGGTGTCAAACGGCGTGCCGATAGTGGGCGGGACTATCTCCGACGCGGTGAACACCGTTCACGCAAGCCTGTCGCTGCTCCACGGCTCGATCGGTACATACGGCATTGCGGCGGGACTGGCGATTATCCTGCCCACGCTGATATCAGTGACGTGCTACCGCATGGCACTGTCCGCCGCAGAAGCTCTCGCGGATATGTTCGGTGTAAAGGAGCTTTCCGCGCTGTTCAGGTCGAGCGGCTCTGTGATGGCGATAATCATTGCGGTGATAGTCTGTTTCCTGCTGCTGAACACTATATCGGCGGTCATAATGCTCGCCATAGGCAGCGGCACAGCATAGGGGGGTGAGCTGATGCAGTTTCTTTCCACAGTCTGCATGGCGGCGATAGCTTCGGCGCTGTTCCGGCTGCTTGTGCCGGAGAACCGGTTTGCAAAGCAGATATCGCTGCTTATCACGGGGCTGTTTCTTCTGGCGGGGATAAACGCGGTGAAGGGCGCGGATCTCAGCTTCGACAAGACGCAGTACAGCTACGAGGACAACGCGGACTACATTGGTTTTTCCGGCGACATCAACCGCGACCTGCAGAAGAAGATATGCTCCGACATGTCGGACAAGCTGTTTTCGCTGCTTAATTCTAACGAAATTTATCCCGGAGAGATACACGTTATCGTTAATATTTCGGGATTGTACAGCATATCTATTACACAGGTGGAGCTTGTTTTTGAGGAGAGCCGGCGCCCGGAGGCAGCCGCCGCAGAGGAACTGCTTTCCCGGGAGCTTCCGCCGGAGATAAAAGTAAAGGTCATCATAAAGGAGTGAGGATATGGGGCGACAGACCGGAAGCGGGCTGTTTTCGGGGTTCGTGACAAGACTATCCGAGGGCGGTTGGCACAAATTCGTCCTGATTGCCGGGATAGCAGCGATAGTGCTGCTGTTTTTGAGTACCCTCACGCCGGCACAGTCAGAAGCCGTACAGACGGCAAGCTATTCCGCGAAAGAAGCGGCGGCGCTGGAACAGGAACTGGAGCAGCGACTGACTGAAATAATATCGCAGATCGACGGTGTGACCTCGCCGAAGGTCATGATAACGCTTGACTGTACCAGCGAGCGCGTCCTCGCCGAGGAAACAAAGTCCAGCAACTCTGCTGACGAAACCAGCACGGAGAACAGCATTGCACTGTCCGGAAGCGGGAAGGACGCGATAGAGACCAGCGTTATACTGCCGAGGGTGCGCGGGGTCGCAGTGGTGTGCGGCGGCGGTGATAACGTGCTGATACGGGAAAAGGTGGTGAACGCGGCGGCAAGGGTACTTGGTATCGGGGTGTCAAAGGTTTATGTTACAAGCTGACAGAAAGGAAATAATGCTATGAAACGACTGAATTTGATCTTAGGCAAGAAGCAGCTGGTTGCGGCGGGGCTGACGGTGCTTCTGGGTGCTGCGGTGGCGGTGAATTTCATCTACGCCGGTAGTAAGAAGCAGGACATCGTAGAGCCGTCCGCAGAGGTGAGCGGCAGCGCTCTGGTGCAGAACGAGGCTGCGGCGACCTACGGCGAGGCTGACCTCGTCAGCAGCAACGCCGACAGCGATGCCTACTTCGCGCAGGCAAGGCTGGATAAGCAGACCAGCCGCGAGGAAGCCGCCGAGGTGCTGCAAAGCATGTATCAGGGTGGCGACCTGACGCAGGACGAACTCTCGGCAGTGGCGGTGGACGCAATGAAAATGGGCGGCTATATAGAAACCGAGAACAAGGTGGAAAGCCTGCTTAAAGCGCAGGGCTTTGAGGACGCTCTGTGCTATCTTAGCGACAGCAGCGCCAATATCATCGTAAAGACCAACGGACTTGATGCAGCGGGCGCGGCGAAGATAAAGAGCACACTCCTCTCCGAAGTTGAAGTTGCGAACGACCGCATAACCATTGTCGAGGTGAACTGATAAATAATTCGGAATTCGGAATGCGGAATTCGGAATTTAGGTATCCGGCTTCGCCGGATAGATTTGAATAGCATATAATAAAAATGTGCAACTGTCTATTAGACCGTTGCACATTTTTGCTTACAGCATATTAGATCCGTCCCGCGAAGCGGGACACATACAATTCCGAATTCCGCATTCCTAATTCCGAATTTACTCCTGCGTGTCCATAAAGCGCTTGTACGCTTCTCTGAGTTCCACGGAAGTAGCTTCCGGTGCGGTGGGGTTGCAGTGCGCCCATGCGCCGGTTTCGCTGGAGGCGTTGAACTTCTGCTTCTCGGCGCTTCTCATCGGCGGGTAGAACGCAATGTGGAAGTGGTGGTGGGAAACATCGCCGCTGTTCACCGGAGCGTTATACATGCACATCATGTAGGGGAAGTTGTAGCCGAACAGGCTGTCGAGAGTGCCGGCGCACTTTCTCACGATGTCCGCAAGGTCGGAGCGCTCCTTGTCATTCAGCTCGGAAATGTACTGAACATGGCGCTTTGCCATGATGTAGATACCGTAGGGGTATTCGCAGAAGAACGGCAGGAACACGGTGAAGCTGTCGTTCTCGAAGATGATACGCCTGCCGTCAGCTACCTCGTGGTCAAGCATATCGCAGCAAAGGCACTTGCCCTTTTCCTGCATGCTGGTGCGGTATGCCCCGTCCTCAAGCTGGAGCTTCTTTGGAATAAAGCTGTAACCGTATATCTGTCCGTGGGGGTGAGGCATTGTGACGCCTACAACATCGCCGCGGTTCTCAAAGATGAAGATGAACTTTATCTTCTCGTCCTGACGAAGGGCTTCAAAACGCTCACACCATAGGTTCACCAGCTTGCACACATGGTCGTGAGGAAGCTCCTTCAGGGTCTTGGTGTGCTCCGGAGAGTAGAGAATTACCTCGCACTTGCCGTAGGAGGGCGCTGTCTTAAAGAAGTCGTTCGCAACGTCGTCCATCTCGGGCGGATTCTGGGACAGGGCGGGAAAGTCATTGTCGTACTCATATACGTCATAATCCGGTACTTTTCCGCCGGAGGGGCAGAAAGGACACCAGTCCTTGGGCATCTGCGGGCGATTCTGGCGGTGTGAAGCTATCATCACCCAGTCGTTGATAAGCGGGTTCCATCTGAGTTCTGCCATGGTAAAATATGTTCCTTTCGGTAGATTATTCTATGCTGATTAAATTCACAAACCCACAGCGGATACTGTGGGCTTGCTTTAAAATTACTTGTTTTCCTCGTCCTTATTCTCGTTAAGGACTTCAACAGGCTCTGCAGGCTCGGGAGCGGGCTTTTCCGGGAGCTTGGTGCCGCACTTGGGACAGAACGCGTTCTCGCTCTTGGTCTTAGCGCCGCAGCCGGGACAGGTCACCTCCTGGCGAAGCTCGTCCAGCTCATTGTTTATCTCTGCCAGCTTTGCATACAGCTCGTCCAGCGCCTCGACCTCGGCTTCAAAGGAAGCAGTGTCGTTGTTCTGGTTCTTCTTCATCTCGTATGCAAGCTCGCCCAGCTTCTCAAAGTGGCTCTTGATATCGCCTGTGGTCTGGGACTCCTTGATCTTCAGCTTGGTGAACTTCACCGCTTCGTCGGTCTTCTTGCCGGCGGTGGCAGCTGCTGACTTGGTCGTGTTGATAACATCATCAAAAAAGCTCATGGGAAAACTCCTTTCACTTCATCACAGATCTGCGGCGGACATTCGCCGCTTCTCAATAATTATAACACATTTTTTGTAAATATGCAATACCTGTCAGAAAATATTTAGGGCAACACCGCATAATTATTTTCGTTCGATCGCGCAATATAATGGAAAAGATGCAAGCAAGCGGACGGAAAAGGCTCAAACAGGACGTTTGCGAAGTTGTCACCAAATGGCGGCAAGATGCCCCCAACTGTGGATAATATGCGTTAGCCGGTAACTATGCTGTGTTGCCTTATGTGCGTTCCTGACCTCTGGTGAGTACGCCGATGAACTCCGGACCTGCGTTGCAGGAAACAACAACTCCGCACTTCTCCACCATAGCAGGGCCATAGCCGAGTTTCTTGGTCATCTTGTCGATGAATTCCTTCTCGCACTCGGGGCGGGTCGTGGTTACAACGCACCACGGTGTTTCGGGTATCATGCGGGAAGCGATAGTTTCAACGGCTGCGTCAATGACCGCCTTTTCTCCCCTTGCCTTGCGAAGAACCTCAGTTTTTTCTGCGCCAAGGTAAATGAGCGGCTTCAGACCCATGAGTTCGCCGAGGAAGCTTGCCGCAGCGGTGATACGCCCGGACTTCTTCATGTGGCGCAGCTCAAAGCCGATGATGAACGCCTCGGAATGTCTTGCCCAGTCCTCAAGATATGCAGCGACGCTTTCAACGCTCTGACCTGCTTCCAGCTTCTTGCAGGCCTCAATGACCGGATAGCCGTAGCTTAGGGTGTAATTCTGGCTGTCGATAACGTAGATCTTCAGATCCTTCAGCTCTTCGGCAACATTGTTCTTTGCCAGCGCCGCGTTGGAGCAGGTCTGCGAACCCGCCGCGTTGATAACGTCCACGATGATGGTGCGGACGCCCTGCTCGTACAGCTCGCGGTACTTGTCCTCGAACTGGATAGCGTTTATCTGGGAGTGCTTGGGTATCTCCTGCTGTTCCTTGAGTACCTTGTAGAACTCCTCCGGCTGGATATCCTGCCTGTCTGCATAGCTCTTGCCTTCAATGGTGATCATGAAGGGCATGATTTCCAGCAGCCCCTTGTATCGCTCCTCGTTCTCCTTGGAGATATCGCAGCCGCTGTCGGTGATTATCCTGATAGTGTTATCCATGTTATTCTCCTTTCGGTATTACCGATTATTTTACTTTGCATTGCTCCAGTCGAATTCCCGCAGTCTGCCCTGATTCTGAAGCTCCGGGTAACCCCACTGCCGCAGCACCTCATAGGTGCCTATCGCCACGCTGTTCGAGAGATTAAGGCTTCTCAGCGTTTCCCGCATGGGAATTCGCACGCACCGCGACTTGTTCTGGTACAGAAGCGATTCTGGAAGCCCGGCGTCCTCCCTGCCGAAGAACAGGTAGCATTTGTCGGGGTAACTGACGTCGCTGTGGGTGTTAACTGCCTTTGTCGAGAAGTAGAAGCACTCCGAGCCACTGTTTTTTGCGAAGAAGTCCGCCAGCCCGTCATAATAGGTAATGTCAAGATAATGCCAGTAGTCCAGCCCGGCGCGTTTCAGCTGTTTGTCGTCCGGGGTGAAGCCCATAGGCTTTATCAGGTGCAGTCTTGCTCCGGTGACCGCGCAGGTGCGGGCGATGTTCCCGGTGTTCTGGGGTATCTGCGGTTCGACCAGTACTATGTTTAACTCCAAAGGCACTGCCCTCTTTCTGGTGGGAATTTCTGATTTATGCAGTATACAATTATTTTACCATATATATCAGCATTTTTCAAGTGCTTTTTTCGCCGCACATGTGTATGATATAACTGTGTAAATAAATGCCGCGGTAACGTTTTCCACAAAAACAAAGGAAAATGTGCAGAAATCTATGTTATTCTTGCAGATTGACAGCGGTATTTTTTAAGAGTATAATTAATAAATGTGTGAGAAATTAAAGACAAAGGAAGGCACAAAATGATAAAGAAGTACATTAGCGACCTGAAGGCTGAATTCAAGGGCTACAACGGCAAAAAGCTGACCCAGGACATGATGGCGGGACTTACCGTGGCGGCGGTGGCACTGCCGCTGGCGCTGGCGTTCGGCGTAAGTTCAGGTGCGGACGCTGCGTCCGGTCTTGTTACCGCGATAATCGCGGGTATCGTTATCGGCATTCTGTCCGGCGCGTCCTATCAGATATCCGGACCTACCGGCGCTATGGCGGCGATACTGCTGTCGGTTTCGGCGAAGTTCGGCATAACCGGTGTTCTGACCGCGGGCTTCCTGTCCGGAGCGATACTCATTCTGGCGGCGGTCTGCAAGGTGGGTAAGCTGGTCAGCTACCTTCCCGCGCCTGTAATTACCGGATTTACCTCGGGTATCGCGATAATCATCGCGCTGGGGCAGATAGACAACTTTTTCGGCACAAAGTCTGTCGGAGAGAACCAGATCGAGAAGATAGCCTCTTATTTCAACGGCGCAGGCAGCTTTAACCCCAACTGGTGGGCGGTGATGTTCGGCGCACTGGTTGTGATAATAATGGTCATTTACCCGAAGAAGTGGAACGCTGTTGTCCCCTCGTCACTGGTGGGTATTATCGTTGCGCTTATCGTAAACATGGTATTCTTTGAGCAGGGTACTGTCGCAGAGGTTGGCGCGATCCCCAGCAGCCTTGTCACCGCAGACAGCATTATCATGAAGGGATTTGATCTTGAGAATATCACCAGCCTTATCATGCCGGCGGTGTCCATTGCGGCGCTGGGAATGATCGAAAGCCTGCTGTGCGGCGCGAGTGCCGGCAAAATGAAGGGCGAGCGTCTGGACGCTTCCCGCGAGCTGGTGGCGCAGGGCATAGGCAACATGGTCATTCCGCTTCTGGGCGGAGTTCCCGCGACTGCTGCTATCGCCAGAACCTCTGTTGCGATAAAGTCCGGCGGTCAGACCCGGCTTGTGAGCGTGTTCCATTCGGCGGTGCTGATACTTTCAATGTTCCTGCTGGGCGGCGTTATGAGCCGTATCCCCATGGCAGCACTGGCTGGCGTTCTGATGGTGACCGCATTCCGCATGAACGACTGGGCGGCTATAAAGAGCATATTCAAGAAGAAGTTCAAGTCCTCGATACTTCAGTATGTCATCACCATGATCGCGACTGTTGTGTTTGACCTGACTGTTGCAATAGTTATCGGCGTTGTAGCAGCTATGCTGGTATTTATCGTAAAGAGCTGCGAGCTTCGCGTGGCTTACAGCGATATCGACGAGAGCAAGCTGGAGGGCAAGGTGAAGTCCGGTCACCACGAGGAATTCAAGGTGGTATATGTTTCCGGACCGCTGTTCTTCGGTACACAGGAGAAGCTCATCTCCGCGCTGACTAAGCTTGGCGATAACGCTGGAGTCACCACGCAGGTCGTGCTTTCAATGCGCGGAGTTCCCACCGCAGACGATGTATCTCTGTCTGAGCTGGAGGGGCTGTACAACTCGCTGCGCGAAAAGGGCGTGCAGATATCCTTCACCGGCGTTCAGTCGGCGGTGAGCGAGATGATGGACAGAGCCGGCTTCCGCGAGCGTATCGGCGAGGAGCATTTCTACTGGGACGTTATCGCGGCGATAAAGGCACTGGAAAGCAAGGAGTTCCAGGGCGCGTAATTACTTACTGGCAAAAGAAATGAACCTGTAAAACAGACAATAACAACAAATCCCTCCTATGGTACAATACATTTCATAGGAGGGATTTATTATGCCATGATAGTATACAGTGCTTCCTTAATTCTGAAAGTTTATCTGCTCCCCGGTGACCGGCTTGTAACGAATCAGCGAAGCGCTGTCGAGATTTTCGCGGTGCATATCCACCGCGGAAATCTGGTGGTTCTCGTAGGTGTTGTAGTAATATATCCCCTTATCCGCGTTGCAGCAGGAGGTGTACAGCGTTATCTCGTACTTCCCCTCCCCGAGGTGGCAGCAGCCGCGCTGCTGGTCTACCGATCCGAGAATGTGGAAGAACTGGCTCACGCTCTCGTTCTCCGAACTGCCAGACAACGAGTTCATCTTCACAAATGACGCCCGCACAAACCGCGACTGCGAGGAAAGGTCGCCCGGCAGCCCCAGCGCGCCCATACCGCGGCTGTAACACTTCAGCGGCAGCTTGTCCGAGAAGCAGTTCTGCGGATTTGACGCGGACAGGTGCATGTAATTATTCAGGCTGAACAGCTGCTCATCAAAGGGCGGGTTGTTCGTCAGCACGCCGACAGGGTTGTCGTATATCCTTATCCCCTCTCTCACCGACTCAACGGTTATGGCTTCGGTCTTGTCGGCAATTATCCAGTGGAGCTGTGCACAGGGCAACTTGTCGCTGAACGGGATATTCGTGATGTTAATGTCCGAAAGTTTCTCACGCGCCTCTCTGACCGTCCCACAATGCGCAAGCAGCCACGGTATAAGCTCAAACTGAGCAACGTTCTTCTTTTCCGGCGCTGGGTCTCGGTAAAACGCATTCCCCACGAAATTCAGCCCTGCAACACACAGCCCACGCTCATTCATTGCGTCATAGTACAACGGGTAATCAGCCGCCACATGAGCCATTCCCACCATGGCATAATGCGCCCCCAGCTTCTCGCCGTTTCGGAACTCAAACGGATAATTCCGAGGGGTTACCGTTATCTCATCTCCGTATGAAAACTCGTAATCCAGCGTTCTGCCGAAGTAAAAATCCTCAGTTTTATAGGTCGCAGCCGTACACATAATCGTTCCTCCGTTCATGTTATTGATTATAGTATACCACGTTCCTCCGACAATATCAACATTTTATTTTATTCAGCAGGTGGTTATTGGACAGAGTAATCGGAACTTGTGAAATTATTCTGCACTAACCATCACCCATGACGATCTGCGTATGAGGGGGTCGAGGACAAGATACCTTTATCAATTCAGCGCCGC
>JBJFGA010000261.1:0-9329 GCA_051892275.1 Oscillospiraceae bacterium
AGTCGAAGTTCGGCACAGACTGACCGCCGTGCTGGTCGTTCTGGTTTGACTGTATCGCAATGCAGGCAAGCGCCGCGTAGCTTGCAATGTCGTTCGGTTCTCTAAGGTAGCCGTGACCGGTGGAAAAGCCGCCGTGGAACAGCTTCAGCAGGTCTATCTGGCAGCAGGTGGTGGTGAGTGTCAGAAAGTCGAGGTCGTGAATGTGGATATCGCCGTTGATGTGCGCTGCGGAGTGCTTCGGGTCAAGGACGTACATCTCGTTGAACTGCTTCGCACCCTCGCTTCCGTATTTCAGCATGGTGCCCATTGCAGTGTCGCCGTCGATATTCGCGTTTTCACGCTTGATATCACAGTCGCACGCGGACATAAAGGTCAGATCCTCGTATATCTTCATCAGCGTGGAGTCCATCTCTCTGGCTCTGGTGCGCTCGGCACGATAGAGTATATACGCCTTGGCGGTCTTTGCGTGACCGTCCTCGACGAGCACCCTTTCCACCATATCCTGTACTTCCTCGACCGAGGGATTGCGCCCGATAATATCCTCGGACAGACGCTGACACACCTTGTCCGCAAGCGCCATAGCCTCGCTGTAATCCCGTCCGCCGACGCTCTGCGCCGCCTTGAAGATGGCATTGGCTATCTTTTCGATATTGAAAGGCACCTGTCGTCCGTCACGCTTCTTTATCATCGTTATCATTGCCATGTTTTCTGTGATGCTCCTTTGTTATCCTGATGTATTAACACAATATCTTGTATAAAAAACGTCGATATATCTATTATATAGGCTTATATGCTATTTGTCAAGGCTAAAAAAAACAACGTTTTTCACAAATTCCACGCCGTTTTTCTGTGATAATTCACGAATTTTTCTCCCGGGAAATGCCACATCGTGTGGAATAAATCCTGCTTTCCGGCGGTGCAAAGCGGGTTTGCAAAATCCTGCACAGATGAGCAATTAGAGCTTGTCAAGAGGTAATTGACTATTTGTGGCGGGTATGCTATAATTACATAAAAGGACACAAAAAATATTATTCGCCGGAGGTACCTCATGACCATTGATGAGCTTCAGAAACAGCTTGAACTTGAACAGCAGAAGAACAAAGTGCTTGAGGAAACCATTGAAACGCTGAAAAACATGCGGCTTTCAGACGAAATGAGAGCCTATCTTGACACCCAGCAGGCAAATCTCCGGGCAATATCGCTGCTTAATTCGCTGTCCGCTGAACAGATATCCGTCAAGGATTTTCAGACGGAGATGGAGCGGCTATCCGACCAGAAATCGGAACTCGACCAGCATATCAATGACGCCATAACGAAGTCAGCCCGGCGGCAACGTCTGAACGCAACACCGTTCACCGACTTCGATTATGATCTGAACAGCCGC
Source organism: Oscillospiraceae bacterium (assembly GCA_051892275.1). Taxonomy (GTDB): domain Bacteria; phylum Bacillota; class Clostridia; order Oscillospirales; family Ruminococcaceae; genus CAG-115. The sequence goes on from JBJFGA010000261.1 coordinate 1,385, forward strand.
AGCGACGGAGTCAGGATAATAAAATACACAGGCAGAGGCGCGGACGTAATTATCCCGGACAGGATCGAGGGATACCCCGTTACCGAAATATTTAAGTATGCCTTTTCCAAAAGCGGGGTAAGGTCTGTTGTCATTCCGGACACCGTTACATCTATAAGAAGCTACGCGTTCTTCGAATGCACAGGGCTTGAGACCGTGATACTCCCCAGCGCACTGGAATGTATATACAGCAGCGCATTTTTAAGGTGCACCAGCCTGAAAAGTATCACATTGCCCGGCACGATCACCGCGCTCAACAGCTACGCCTTCTATTCAACAGCGCTGACCGGTGTCACCGTTCCCGAAACAATTTCAGAGATAAAGTCCGGCGTATTCTCGTATCTTCAGTCCGACGGTCAGCCTAATGAGATCGCGGTTCTGGGAACAAACACTGTCATTGATGAAAACGCCTTTGCTAATTCAGATGTCACGATATATTGCGCCATAAACAGCGCCGCACGGAAATTCTGCCGCGCACACAAGATTCCCACAAAACCCCTCTCCGAATGCCCCTGGCTGAAATGACCACGAAAGGAAGCGCCCCCATGCCCAGGAAATTCCCCTTCACCGACGACGGAAGCCGTTACCACACGCTGAAATACCACAACCGCCGCACCTACGGCAAGCCAGTGTACAAGGCGGTGGTGGACGCGGGCTTCACCTGCCCGAATATCGACGGGAAATGCGGGACGGGCGGCTGCATTTACTGCTCCGGCGGCAGCGGATACTTCACGCAGCCCGCGCTGTCCGTGGCGCAGCAGATACAGCGGGAAACGGAACGTATCCGCGCTACTCACACGGGTGCCGGGGTGATCGCGTACTTTCAGGCGCACAGCAACACCTACTGCGGCATGGAGCGTCTGCGGCAGGTGTACTCCGAGGCGCTCTCCTGCGATATCTGCGGCATTTCGATCGCTACCCGCGCGGACTGTATCGACCGGGAAAAGGCGGAGTACCTCGCTTCACTGCCGCTGCCGGTGACTGTCGAACTGGGGCTTCAGACCGCCCACGACTCCACCGCCGGGATAATCAACCGCGGGCACAGCTTCGCGGATTTTGTGGAGGGATACAACATCGTCCGGAAAGCCGGACTGCGGGTGTGCGTGCACATAATAAACGGGCTTCCCGGGGAAACCCCGGTGATGATGCTTCAAACCGCTGAAATACTCGGCAAAATGCGCCCGGACGGGGTAAAGATACATCTGCTTCATGTGATAAAAAACACAAGGCTGGCTGAAATGTACCTCGCCGGGAATTACACCCCGCTCACCATGCAGCAATATATTGACATCACTGTAAAGCAGCTGGAACTGCTGCCGCCGGAAACGGTGATAGAACGGCTCACCGGAGACGGCGATAAGAAAACACTGCTCGCGCCGCTGTGGAGTCTGAACAAACGCGCGGTGCTTGGCGGCATTATGAAGCGCCAGAAGGAGCTTGACAGCATACAGGGAATGTTATTTCAAGGAGATATATGACCGACATCTATTCAATGACAAAAACTGCGCTGGAGCAGTGGTTCAGCAAACGCGGGGAGAATCCCGCAAAGGCTGCGATACTGTTCCAGCATTTATATCAGCAGGACTTGCGCAGCTTTGAGGCACTGCCGTTTTCCGCACGGGTGAAGTCAGCGCTGGCGGACAGCTTCGCCCTCTCTCTGCCGGAAACCGCCGCCCGCACCGGAGACGAAAGCACCGAAAAGCTGCTGCTGAAGCTCCCCGGCGGGGACTATGTGGAAACCGTCCTCATGCGGCAGAAATACGGCGACAGCGTTTGCATTTCAACGCAGGTGGGCTGCGCCATGGGGTGCGCATTCTGCCAGAGCGGGCGGCTTGTTAAGCGCCGCAGCCTTACCGCCGGGGAGATGGTCGCGCAGGTTCTGAAAATACGGCGGGAGCTGGGCGCGGACATTCACAGCGTGACGGTCATGGGTATCGGAGAGCCGTTCGACAATTTCAGCGCCGTGGCGGATTTCTGCGATATCGCGGTGGACTACAACGGGCTTGCCCTCGGCGAGAAGCACGTCACGGTGTCCACCTGCGGCATACTGCCCGGAATAAAGGCGTGGTCGGAATTGCCGCACCCGTGCAGCCTTGCGGTGAGCCTTCACGCGGCGGACAACGAGCTTCGTTCGCGGCTCATGCCGATAAACCGGAAGTACCCGGTGAAGGACGTGATTGCAGCCGCAGCGGACTTCGCGGAGCGCCACAACCGCCGGGTCACGCTGGAGTACATCATGCTCTCCGGCGTCAACGACAGCCCGGAGCAGGCACAGCAGCTTGCGGAGCTTATCGGCTTCTGCAAGCGGTTTTATGTGAACATCATACCCTACAACGGCAACGACAGCGGCTTCACCCAGAGCAGCCGGGAGCGAATTATGGCGTTCTATGACGTGCTGAAAAGAAACGGTATCGCCGTCACCATGCGCCGGGAATTCGGCGGTGGGATAAGCGCCGCCTGCGGGCAGCTGAGTTCGGACTTTAGTTAATTCGGAATTCGGAATGCGGAATGCGGAATTGTCGGTGTCCGGCTTCGCCGGACGGATTTCAATTTCATGCAAGCTGAAAGGCGCATTTCTATGATTTTTCTGTGTTCCGTAACAGTATCACAGATCAATACGAAAGTATTCAAATAACCGCCGAAGGCGGCACATTCAATTCCGAATTCCGAATTCCGCATTCCGAATTAATATAAATGCCGCTCCTTTTTTCGCAGGAGCGGCTCAATTTCTATTCCTCTATCAGCCCTACCTCCTCGGTATAGGGCGAAACCTCGCTGAAATACACCGCCAGCTTATCCGACGGCGACTTGAAGGAAAGTACGTCCCCGGTCTGCTTGTCGGCGGTGACGGTGCATTTGCTGCCGAAGGCTTCCAGCTTCGCGGTCAGCACGCCGTTTTCTTCGGTGAAGCTGTCTGATGTCAGGTTTTGTAACTCATCAAGTCCCTCCGCAATAACCACCGGGAGCATGGTGTAATCACCTTCCCCCGCCGCCACGCTGATCTCTCCCAGACTAGCGGTGACTTCACCGTTCTCCAGCTTCATCACAACACCGGAAAGTTCCTTCGGCTCGCTGAAACGGAACTCCCAGCAGCCCGGCTCAACGCGGTCTATCTCAGCCTGCGCCTTTTCATTACCGAACGTTATCTCCGCGTTTGCTGAATAACCGCCGCTGAAATCCGGCAGCTTAGCCGAGCCTATGCTTATCGCGCCCTCGCAGCCGCAAAACAGAGCCGCCGCGCACACCGCCGCCGCAGCCCCAACTGTTCTAAGTATTTTCATAGTATGCTCCTCTCACATTATACAGATGTCAAAGGAGCATTGCAGATCAACCCTCGGCATATACCTCCGGCAGTGCCGCGATAATATCGGTGGGAAGAACGCTCTCCGCCGCAATGCGCTTCGTGAGGATATCTGCCGCCTTCCAGTGGCAGTAAGCCCCGGCGCACGCCGCCCGGAACGGCTCTATTCCCTGCGCCGCGAACGCGGAAATTATCCCGGTCAGCACGTCGCCGCTGCCGCCCTTGGAAAGTCCGCGGTTCGCCCGGGCGTTCACGCAGACCTCTCCCCGCGGGGAAGCTATCACCGTATCAGCGCCCTTCAGCAGCAGCGTCACGCCGTATTCCTGCGCGAATTTCCTCGCAGGACCTATCCTGTCCGACTGTATCTCCTGCACCGTAAGCCCGGTCATTCTGCTGAATTCCAGCGGGTGCGGAGTAAGCACCGTATCGCCTGTCCGCTCCTTTAGTACATGTATATTCCCGGAGATGGAATTTATTCCGTCCGCGTCAATAATTACCGGACAAGTGGCGTTCCTGATGACGAATTCTGTCAGCCGCCGGGTGTTGTCGGAGTTCCCCAGCCCACAGCCCACGCACACCGCCGTTGCGCTCTTCATGTTCGGCTGGAGGGTGTTTTCCAGCATTTCCTGCGTTACGTCAATAAAGCCGTCCGCTGTTTCCGGCAGAGGGACGAAAACCGCCTCGTGAAGCCCTGCAGCCATCAACTTCACAACACCGACAGGTGCCGCCGCAAAGTACAGCCCCACCCCGCTGCGAAGCGCAGCCCCGGCGCACATGAACGCCGCGCCGTTGAAGCACAGGCTGCCGTTTATCCCCAGCAGCCGCCCGAAGCTGCCCTTGTGGGTGCTTCTGCCGTGGGGCAGGAACGGTCTGCGCAGGGAATCGTCCGTCAGGACAGCGATGTTGTTGTCCTTGAAGCACTGCTCTCCAATGCCGATATCCAGCAGATGTACTTCACCCAGAATGTCGGCGGCGGGATTGTTCAGAAGTCCCGCCTTCATCGCCGCCAGAACCAGCGTGTGGGTCGGTTTGAAGCAGCGCTTGTCCATCTCGCCGGTGTCAGAATTCACGCCGCTGGGGACGTCCACTGCAACCCGAAAACCACACCCGGAAGCCGCCGCGATAACTCCTGCAACAGCGTCGTTCAGCTCCCCGTGGAAGCCGGTGCCGTAAATGCAGTCCACAACGCAGAAAGCGCCCTGCAATGCGGCATGAGCCTGCTCCGCAGGGAACACCTCAACCCCGGACAGCCGCGAGAAATTCGCCTTTGCGCAGTCGGTCTTTGGCTCGCCTGCGGCAAACACCACCGACACTCTGCGCCCATGCTGCTGCAAAATACGAGCGATGACAAGACCGTCACCGCCGTTGTTCCCTGACCCGCACAGCACCACAGTTCCGGCGCTCTCCGGCAGCAGCTTCAGCAGGAACTCCGCACAGCGCGTCCCGGCGTTCTCCATCATCTGGAGATAGCTTGTGCCTGCTTCGTCACAGCGGCGCTCGGCGGTTTTCATCTGGGTATTTGTTACTACATACTGCATTAAGTTCCTCCACTTTTCAACATTCAGCTGTGACTGCATTAGTTTGTTTTGTTCCGACCAATTCTGGTTCATACGCTTCCTTTCTGAATGTTCAAAGAAATCCAAAGCCCCGCCGGACAAGGCAGGGCTTGATATTATTCAATTGTTTATTATTCAGTTCATCGGAATGTACCGCCTTCAATAATCTGTACCAAGCAAATTATCAGGTTTCCATCGGATTCAGTCCTTTCATGATTTTCTAGCTATAATCCTGTGTTTCATGGGAATCACCTGCTCTGTATCAGTAAGACATGCTGAAGGGGTGATCTATGTAAACGCATATAGCGGTGAAAAATCATCTGCGTGTTTCACGAGCCGAACTTCTGCAAATTGGCTAGACGCCATGTTTAATGAGGCATTGCACCTTATGGGTCAGACAGGACCCTGTGCAGCCGTTCATCGGACTATCTGAATTCAGCCCACGTCACGAGCCGCAGATGACAAGTACTGTGAATCGGTAATTTCCACTGGACTCGCTTCCTTTCTGCTTAAAGCTTAAATCGTGAAGTAAAACATCAGAGGTGCATTGGCTTTTCCTTTCACAATGCGGTTGAATTGAGTTGATGATCAACTTAGTTCATCGGACTATACCTCTTTCATGTATTTGGTCAAGGACTCTGGTTTAATGAGAAGTTAGATTTGCTGCTGTGATGCTTGTACTAATTTCCTTTCCCTGACTATATATTACCACATTCAATATGAAAAGTCAATAGTTTTTTTAAAAATAATTGCGTTTTTTTGTAACTTTCTACAAATGCACATATTTGGAACACCCATTTTACCAAATCTCAACAAATATCAGCCGCAACCCTAAGAAAATTGCGCAAAGCCCTTGACAAAATGGCGCTTTTCTGGTATAATACTATTGTTGTGATTTGGAAATGACTCATTAGCTCAGGCGGTAGAGCACCTGACTTTTAATCAGGGTGTCCCGGGTTCGATTCCCGGATGGGTCACCACGTTTTGGCGGCGGGAACGACCGCCGCCAAAACCATCCGATTTTCCTCGCCAGTCCCGGATTGGGACTGGCGTTTTTGCTGTATTTTACAATTTAACATTGTCGCAAAAAGCCGACCGCAAAAACCGAAAAATCTCTGTGCGCTTTTACAGCGGTCATGTGGTCTGTCTTGTCAGCAACGTTGTTTCACGGCTCACTTCTGCGGCGGGAACGACCGCCGCCTAAACCATCCGATTTTTCTCGCCAGTCCCGGATTGGGACTGGCGTTTTTGCTGTATTTCACAAATTTAACATTGTCGCAAAAAGCCGACCGCAAAAACCGAAAAATCTCTGTGCACCTTTACAGCGGTCATGTGGTCTGTATTCTCTCATAACCAGTTGATTTTTTCCGCGAATTATGCTAGAATAGACAGGGGTGAGATAATGAATTATATGAAGCTGAACTACTTCACCAACGACGAGAGCTTCCCGCTGTTCATTCAGTTCGGCGGGCACAACGAGGATATGTTTCTTCATGCGCACGAGGACTTTTTCGAGCTGGTGACTGTAATGAGCGGAAGCGCTGTACATGTCGTTGACGGCGAACGAAGCAGGATAAGCAAGGGCGATGTATTTGTCATCGGAAACAGCATCGTCCACGGCTTTGAAGAGCCGCAGGATTTCCGTATATGCAACATAATGTTCCGCCCGGACATGCTGTTCTCCGGCGAGCAGGATATCCGCCAGCTTCCGGGGTTCCACGCACTGTTTCTGCTGGAACCTTATTTCAGCAGCACCCAGCACTTCCAGAGCCGGCTGAAGCTCACCCCGGCTGACTTCACACAGATAGAACCGCTGCTGAACCTTGCCGAGTCGGAATACCGCTCAGATTCTCCCGGAAGAAAAACCATGGTGTTTGCGATAATACGGCAGATCGCAGTCATGCTCGCGCGGCTGTATGACTGCCCCGCGAAATCCCGCGAAATAACCGGCATTGCGGACGCCGCCGCATTCATGGAACAGAGCTACTCGCAGGATATGGTTCTAAGCGACGTTATTGAGCGCTCACACTACTCCCAGCGGCACTTTATCCGACTGTTCACTTCAGCCTACGGCATGACCCCGCAAAAGTACCTCATGAACGTCCGTATCCGCCACGCATGCTCAATGCTCCGGGACAGCGGGCTGTCCGTCACCGAGATCGCAATGCGGTGCGGTTTTTCCGACCCAAACTATTTCAGCCGCATCTTCAAAAAGCACACCGGCTATTCCCCCAGCGAATTCCACGGTAGGACACATGAATAACCACACGATATAAAGACCGACGCTGCCACACAGCGCCGGTCAGTTTGTTCATTTAGGTAAGTCAGAATGCCATATTCATCACGGAGTAATAATTGCAGGATACATCTCGTTTACAAAGGAGTAGAAGCACTGCAGTGCGGTTTCCCTGTCCATTGTTCCGTTAAAATATTCCAGCATGTAATACGGTAAGTTCTCGTTAAGCAGCAAGTCATACTGACTGGTTTTTCCATAATTAATCCTCTTTGCCACAGCGTCAAGAACCTTGATATCATTCTGCCCGCCGAGGAACGAGTTGCCGTAATCAGCGCTGTCAGCGTACTTCTTCATTACCTTTGTGTTGTTTACGAACTGCATTTCATTCTCCACCAGAGCGGAACAGATGTCCTCATTCGCGGTGAATGCATTGAACACATCGGCAAGCATCTCGGGATTGTCGGAGCCTTCTGCCGCAAGCAGCCATGTGCCGCCCCAGAAATCAGGCTCGGGACCCTGACAGACAGCCCAGTCACCGTAGCAGCCCCATTCAGGATCCTGTGCATTGCCCATGCAATAGTTGTAGTACCAAGACGGTCCGAAGAAGCACATCGTCCTGCCGTCAGCGAACATCTGTGAGAACTTCTCATCGCTCCATAATCCGCAGGTCAGAGTGTACCTGTTCTGCACGAAATCATCTGCCTGATCTATCCACTTTTGCAGGTTAGGGTCGATAACAAGGCGGTTCTTTGAATCTACCCACGCCTTAGAGGTATTCTGACTGAAAGTCCGGTAGGTTTCAGCGAAGGAAGC
>JBJFGA010000262.1:0-9294 GCA_051892275.1 Oscillospiraceae bacterium
GGAATTATGACAGTACTTTCCTCACAGTATCTCACCGCTGCCAATGGCAGGAACATCAGCAAGGCAATAGATCAATGTGATACGATAATTGCCATGAAACCGGGCAATTCTCCTGATGTAGCAAAGCGTGTCGGAATCAGCGTGAACGATGACAACGCGCGCAGTATTATGGCAGGCATCGGAAAATACTCCTGTATCGCACGCGGCAGGCTCTCAACAGACCGCTGCATGATTGACTATCCCCTGATAATACGCATACCGAAATGATATGGTATCACCTTTCAATTATATATTATATCATGGGAAGGGGTGAATGTCAACTTGGTTCACGGATAAATTTGGCTTCAACTGGGAACACTTTATTTCATACGAAAGGAGGCAGCAAGCATGAAACTTGATATCAACGAGGAGCGGCAGATGGCGATAATCTGGGCAGGCTCTGACGAGAACACCGATGTCCTGCCGCCGGAGATAACCGAGCAGCTTGCGCCGCTCAAAGCGAAGTACAGCCGGTTCAAGGTGATAATCATGCGTTCCGGCAGCGGCGAGCTTTTTGAGCCTATGCTTACGCTGCTTCTCAGGAACCGCATGAAAAAGGCTCTGAGCGAGGTCAGAGCCGAAAACGAACAGCAGGATAGAACTGCTGTATAATAGGAGCAGGATTCGTGCCAGCTCCTTATTTTTTTAGCAAGTCATTATAATGTATTGACAACCCTTGCAAAATGGTATATATTATTGGTGGAAGGAGTGAGCACTATGGCAACAACCTACAGAAATGTCCGGGTTGATACTGAACTAAGGCAGGAAGCAGAGGCTTTGTTTGAAGACCTCAGTCAAAGAATTACTTCCAACGAGCAGACCAGAGCCGCTCTTGCTGAATATGACGAGATGAAATACAAGACCGGAAAATATAAGCGTTACAATTCTTTTGACGAGTTGTTAAACGAGGTGTAGAACGATGCTTGATATCGTACCTTCAAATCAATTCAAGAAAGACTTGAAGTTGGCGATGAAAAGCAATAGAAATTGGAGCAGGTTTTGTGCCTGCTCCAATATTTTACCCATAACACAAGGTATGATCAGTTCTCAAGAATCAGCACCATGTCCTTTTTTATCCGGCGTATGAACCTCTGCGTCAAGGGGTCGGATAAACTGCGCTGCAAGTCCTCTGCATTGACCAAATCGACCTCTTTACCAAGATCAGCTGTAATATCGTTATAAAGGCAGCCAAAATCAATGAGGTCTTTCCCGGAAAACCCTTTCAACAGGATATCAACATCGCTGTCTGATTCGGCTTCATTGCGTGCATACGAGCCAAAAAGCCATGCCTGCGATACACCATATTTTTTCAGAATCGGTGTTACCGCATCGCATATTTCCTCAAAGGAATATATTCTGTCAGTCATAGAAAAGCCCCCTTTCACACAATATCTCTGATTTTATTATACAACACGGTATCAAATTTGTCAACCTGATAACAGCGACAAATTATCCCCTTATACCCCTTGATTTTTTCGATGAGATATGTTACAATGTCAATAGTATAAATACAGAAAGGAGCATACGATATTGGATAATTCTACCGTACTCAGTATTGCCGGGTACTGCCGAATCTCCGTTGATATGGAGATTGACCGTGACAATACCTCAATAGAAAACCAGAAGTCCATTATCTCCGAGTATGTGCGGACGAAGTTCCCGGACGCAGAGCTGACGTTTTACGAGGACAGGGATCGTTCAGGCTACACCTTCGACCAGCGCCCCGGCTACCAGAAAATGCGCCGGAAGCTGATGAGCGGCGAGCACAGCATACTCATTGTCAAGGATTTCAGCCGTTTCTCCCGACGTAACAGCAAGGGTCTTGTGGAGCTGGAAGACCTCCGTGACCGCGGTGTGCGCATAATCGCTATCGGCGACGGTATTGATTACCCCACCTGCGACGAGTGGATGTCGATACAGTTCCGCTTCCTTATCAATGAAATGCCCGTCACCGACGCAAGCAAAAAGGTAAAGGGCGTTATTCAGAACCGCCAGAAAGAGGGCAGATGGCTCTGCGCCGTGCCGTATGGCTATGTGCTCACCGGGAACAAGAAGCTCACAATCGAGGTGGACGAGGAATGCGCCCCGATAGTTCGCAAGATTTTCGAGCTGTACTCCGAGGGCTGGGGCTACCGCAAGATAGCGAACTACCTCACCGAGCAGCACATTCCCACTCCCCGGACTGTGGAGCGTGACCGCCGTACAGCCGCCGGAGAGGACTGCAAGATAAAGGCGAAGAACGAATGGAGCATAGTTTCCGTGTCCGAGATACTGAAAAACGATTTCTATATCGGAACTCTGCGCCAGTCGAAATACAAGCGCATAAAAATAAACGGCGCAGACAAGAAAACCGATGAAAGCGAGCATATCGTATTTGAGAACAACCACCCTGCAATCGTGGACTACCGCCTGTTTGCTTCGGTTCAGCAGCAGCTTGACAGCAGAGCCACCGGCGGCTACCGGGGCGTGAAAAAGTACGACAATGTGTACTCCGGGTTCATATTCTGTGGTGATTGCGGCAGCCCTATGTTTTCTATAAGCAACCCCAAGCGAGAGCCTGCATACACCTGCGGCAGCTACCACCGAAGAGGGCTGAAAGGCTGCACCTCTCACTTCATCAAGTGCGAAACGCTGGACTTTGCGCTGAAAGAGTATATCCGAATGGTTCGTGACAACGCTTCCGAACTGATACGCCAGCTTGACGAGGCTCTCAAAGAAGAAAAGGTGGAAACCGGAGAAACGCAGAACACCGTGGAGCTTCTCCGGCAGCGGATAGAGGACACCAAGTCCGAGATGAAGCTGCTCATGCGGCAGAAAGTCCGTGAGATATCCCGCAACCCCGACAATGAAGCACTCTACGAGGAAACCTACGGCGAAATGCTGGACGAGCTCGCAAATCGGGTGGATTCCCTCGAAAATCAGATAAAGTCAATCTCCGAAAAACACAGCGCAGTTGTACGAGTGAACCGCACCGCCAAGACAGCAATTGACATTTTCAACGACATCATCGACAAGGAGCGCCTTTCACGAACCGACCTTGAAGTAATTATCGAGAAAGTGCTTGTGTATGAGGACAGGGTAGAGATAAAGCTGAAATCCAATATTGACGCGCTTCTGCGGCTGGACGCAGGAAAGGGTCTTACCGCAAATTTTAACTGTGACACGGTTAATATCGAACAAACAGTCACCCAGAAAAGTTCCAACAAAAGGGACAAGGTTATCCGTGTCAATGTGTTCAGTAAGGGCGACCCCTTAGAAATCTACACCAGCCCCGATGGGGAAGTGATCTTCAAGAAATATTCCCCCGTTGGGGAGATATCCTGCACCGCCTCGCAGTACGCAGACGTGCTTGCGAAGGTGGGAGGTTGTCCGGCGGTGATATGCGACCGGGATCATGTTATCGCGGTGTCCGGAATGGCGAAGAAGGAGGTCATCGAGCGGCGGGTGTCCGGTTCGCTGGAGGACCTCATCGAGCAGCGGAAGAGTCATGTTTACCGCAGCAAGGACGACCAGATACTCAACCCGATCGAGGGCATAGACCGTTACGCGATCGCGTGTTCGCCTATCTTGTCCCAGGGCGATGTGAACGGCGCTGTGATAATGCTTTCCGGCGAGGATCACGAGTTCGCTACCAGCGAGCAGAGCGCGCTTGTCCAGGCTGCCGCGATGTATTTCGGTAAGCAGATGGAGGAATGATGAAAAAACCGGAGCGAAAAACTCCGGTTTTCTGCTATATCGGCTCTTCTCCTGTCCAGTATTTTTCGCCCCAGTGCTCAAAATCCCATTTCTCGGAATATTCGTTGCATTCGTAATCAATATACACCAGCCACCCGCCGCACAAAATGAAATTTGTCGGGTAGTAGTCGATGTTCGTGTTCTGGGCGTACAAAAACCTGCACATGCCGCGAACCTGCTCTATCAGCGCGTCGTTCATATCGCCGCGTTTGATGAGGTCTGCCGCCGTGTCGCCGGGGATATATTCTTTCAGTATACGCTCGTTTTCCGGGTCGTATTCTATCAGCTTCGGCAGCGGGATACCTATTTCGGTCAGCTTCGCGTAGTCCCGCAGCTCGGATTCCAGCTTGTTCCCGAACTGGTAGTAGCTGCACGGCTCGTGGTGAATTTGTTTCAGCGTGTATTCGGACGCGCCGTCAGTTACCAGACAGGAGTAGCCGCCCTTGCCCTTGCCAAGCAGCCTTATCACAGTGTATTCCCTGCCGTTTACAGTCATTATGTCCATTTCAAACCCCGCATATCGGCAGAAGCTCGTCCAGCGTTGTTATCCTGAAATCCTGCTCGTAATCAGCATTTTTCCCTTTCCGGTCAATAAGCACTGTCCTGCACCCGACGTTTTTCCCGGCCTGAATGTCTTTGGGTTCGTCGCCGACAAAGAACAGCGGTTCAGCGCCGAAGTGCTCGGAGATGACCTTCACCCCGGCGGGATTTGGTTTTCGGTAGCCGCAGCTCTGTGAGGACACATACAGATCAAAGTACGGCATAAGCTCCGGGAAATAGCTCTTGTGCAGACTGTCCGGCATTCCGGTGGCAACGTCGGTAAGCGCCGCAATTTTCCAGCCGGAGTCCCGCAGCTTCTGCAAAACCGGCAGAGTTTCCGGGTAAATGAGCGGGGTCAGCTTCATGTCTTCAAAGAATGCGTCTATGACCGCCGTCAGCGAGTAGTCGAAATCCCACCCCTTTGCCGCGTCCGCGAATATCTGCTCCGGTGTGTAGTCCCGTTCACGGTACTTCACTCTGGGGTTGTACTGCCGCAGCACCTCTATCGAAGCCGCAAGCTGCTCGTCCGTCAGCGGCAGCCCAAGCTTTTCCCGGACGTGCCGGAACGCGCTGTCGTAGAACTCTATCCACACATTCGGCATGTTGATATACTCCATCAGCGTGCCGCCGATGTCAAAAACTATGACCTTCATGCTACCTCCTTACGCTCTGCCTATCTCGTTATTATTCCCGGATAGCTCCGGTTTATCCGGCGGTAATTCCGGGGTGATTTCCGGCTGCTCCTCGTCGAAAAGCACGTCATAGAACCGCTCTGCGGATTCCACAAAGCACGCGCTGTCCTCGCAGTATATCACGATGACCGCAGTACCTGCGGGAAGTTCACGCCCGTTCGCGGACACCGCCCGGAAATAGTAGCTTCTGCCGCCGTGGGATACCTTTATTTCGCCGTACATGTCCGGGCTGATGTCCTCGGTGACTATGCCGTCCATGTTTTCAAGTTCCGCGGGTGAAGGCTCGCCCTGCTTGTGCAGCTTGTAATACAGCGGCGAAAACACGGTGCTTAGCAGAAAGTTGAACGCAAGTCCCCCCGCCGCCGCGCAGGGAAGCCCCAGCCAGCTAGCCGCGCCCACAGCTTCCAGCATAATACCGAACAGGGAAGTGACAAAAATAAACACCACCAGCCGCAGCAGGTTTTTCGGGAACACCGTCTGCCATTCAATGCGGCTTTTGCGGCGTTCGAACAATTCCCCGGCGTTCGGAAAAAGCGACCGATGGAACATCACCCACACTGCCAGCTGGAGCGTCAGATACCCACCGGACAGGCATAGCATTATGAGATAAAACAGCCGCACAGCGTCCCTCCTTAGTTACAAAAAGTCCGCAGTCGTGAACGGCTGCGGACTTGTGTTTCATGACCAGAATTACAGACCAGCAACCAGGTCGCGGGTATCTCTTGCGATAAGCAGCTCCTCGTTGGTGGGAACTACCCATACCTCTACCTTGCTGTCCGGAGCGGAAATTCTCTGAAGCTTTCCGCGAAGCCCTGCGTTTGCAGCCTCGTCCAGCTTGATGCCGAAGAATTCCATGTCGCGGCATACGTCAGCGCGCAGGTCGTCGGAGTTCTCGCCGATACCGCCGGTGAAGAGAACAGCGTCCAGACCGTTCATTGCAGCGGCATAAGAACCGATGTACTTTTTGATCTCGTAGCGGAGCATTTCGCCGGCGAGCTTTGCCTTCTTGTCGCCATGTTCTGCGGCAGCGGTGATGTCGCGGTTGTCGCTGGAGATACCGGAAATGCCGAGGAAGCCGGACTTCTTGTTCAGGTAGTCGCTCATTTCAGACGGGCTAAGGTGCTTCTTGTTTGCAATAAAGGTAACAGCGGAGGGGTCAACACAGCCGGAGCGTGTGCCCATGATAACGCCGTCCAGCGGGGTGAAGCCCATGGAGGTATCAATAGACTTGCCGCCGTCTACCGCGGTGATAGAGGAGCCGTTGCCGAGGTGGCAGGAAACTATCTTCAGCTCGGACAGGGGCTTGCCGAGAGCGTCAGCCAGCGCCTGTGTAACGAAGCGGTGGGAGGTGCCGTGGAAGCCGTACTTTCTTACATGGTAGTTCTCATAGCACTCATACGGCATACCGAACATATAGGCCTTTTCCGGCATGGTCTGGTGGAATGCGGTATCGAATACGGCAACCTGCGGGGTGGTTTCGGGAATTACCTTCTTGCAGGCTCTGAGAGCCAGCGCATGGGGGTGGTTATGTACCGGAGCCAGCTCGGACAGGTCGTCTATCTGCTGGATTACTTCGTCGGTAACGAGGGTAGTCTTGCTGAATATTTCAGCGCCCTGTACTATTCTGTGACCTACCGCGGAAACCTCGCTCATGCTGTCGATTACCTTGCCCTCGCCGGAGGTGAGAACCTCTACCAGCTTCTCAAATGCCTCGGTGTGTGTGGGGAAGGTGCAGTCGGTGTCGATAACTCTGCCGTCGAAGGTGGTGTGCTTGATGTGGCCGTCAATGCCGATACGGTCGCAGTTGCCCTTTGCGATAACGCTTTCGTCCTCCATGTTGATGAGCTGATACTTCAGCGAGGAACTGCCTGCGTTGATAACAAGAATCTTCATTTTTATTGAACCTCTCCTTTATTTTTTACAGAACCAGCGTGATTCTGCCAATAATACAATAATATTGTAGTACTTTTCGACAAAAAAATCAAGTGTTTTTTGAAAAATTATTGATTTATTTACGGAATTGGTGTAAAATAAAAAACAGGGCAGAGGATAAATGGATTAATTTAATTGATAGTTTTTTACCTTTACGGAGGTGTTTCCATGAAGACCGCAGCGGTCATTTGCGAATACAACCCGTTCCACTACGGGCATAAATACCAGCTTGAACAGACCCGGAAGCTGGGCGCGACACACATAGTTGCGGTCATGAGCGGCAATTTCACCCAGCGTGGGGACGTGGCGGTGTTCGACAAGTACACCCGCGCTAAGACCGCGCTGGAAAACGGCGCAGACCTTGTGCTGGAGCTTCCGGTGAAATACAGCCTGTGCGCCGCCGAGGGCTTCGCACGGGGCGCGGTGGGGATAATCTCAAAGCTGGGCTGCGTGGATATGCTGTCCTTCGGCAGCGAATGCGGCAGTATTTCCGCGCTGAAGGAAGCCGCCGGGGCGGTGGATTACGCGGTGAGAACGCCGGAGTTCCAGATACTGATCGAAGGCGGCAAAAGTTACCCGGCGGCGCTTGCGGAAGCGGTCAACAAGTACTACACCGAGGACGTCTACCAGACGATAAGCTCCCCGAACAACACCCTTGCGGTGGAGTACATCAAGGCGCTGGACGACATTGGCAGCGACATACAGCCGGTGACGATACTGCGGGAGGGCGCGGCTCACGACAGCGACGAGGAAGAAGCGCAGTACATCAGCGCTTCGCTGATACGAAAGAAGATACTCTCTGGGGAGAAATACGCTGATTTCGCCCCGGAAATCACCGCCCCCACTGCGGATATCCGCCGGCTGGAAAGGGCGATACTGGCGAAGCTTCGGTGTATGCGGCAGGAGGACTTCGAGCAGGTGTACGACGCGGCGCAGGGGCTTAGCGAGCGGCTGTACAAGGCAGTGCGGAAAGCCTGCACCCTTGACGAGCTGTATTTCCTCGCGAAAACCAAGCGCTACACGCTGGCAAGGATACGCAGGGCGGTGCTGTGCGCGTTCCTTGGGGTGGAGAAGAAAATGCTGCACGAGCCGGACGCGTATATCCACATTCTCGGCATGAATTCCCGTGGCAGGGAAGTGCTTGCCGCCGCGAAGAAGTCCGGCTGCCCGCTGCCGCTGGACACCTCGCTGAAAGCGCTGATGGGTACGTCAAGGGAGGCTCACCGTCAGGGCGCGTTTGAGGCGCGGTGCGGGGACGTGTATTCACTCGCGTTTGAGAAGCCCCGTTCCTGCGGCGCTGACTTCACCGCGAAGCCTGTAATAATCGACTAAATTATATCGGAGGAACATAAAATGGTTAATGTAACGGAACTCAGCTACAAGAACTTCGGCAAATGCGTCAAGCTGGACAACGGAACGGCGAGCATTATCATCACCGTGGAGGTAGGTCCGCGCATAATCTCCTACTGCCTGAACGGAAAGGAGAATATGCTGCTGGAGGACGTTGACCGGGTATTCAAGGACGATTCGCAGGAACTGCGGGACTATTTCGGCGGGGACAAGACGTGGTACATATACGGCGGACACCGCCTGTGGAGCAGCCCGGAGAGCTTTCCGCACAGCTACGTTCCGGACAACGAGCCGGTGGACTACGAGATACTTGACTGGGACGGAAAAAAGGGCATAAGGCTCACCGCCCCCGCAACAAGAACAGGACAGCTGCACACCACATATATCTGGCTCGACCCGGAGAACAACGGTTCTTCAAGAGTGCAGATAAACCACAGCATTACGAACGTTTCCGGCGCGATAGTGACCCTTGCGCCGTGGGCGCTTACCGTCTGCGCGGCGGGGGGCGTGGAGATATTCCCCCAGAGCACCGCGGACAATGGGCTTCTCTCCAACCGCAGAAACGTGTTCTGGAGCTATTCCGACATCAACGACGACCGGTTCTTCCTGTCGAATAAGTACGGCACGCTGCAGCAGGTCCCCGGCAGCGAGGGCAAGTTCAAGATAGGCATAAACAACGAGGACGGCTGGGCTGCGGTGGTGAACAAGGGGCAGATATTCCTGAAGAATTTCAGCATGGAAAAGGACGGGAATTACCCCGATTACGGCTGCAATTTTGAAACATTTACAAACGGCATTTTTCTTGAATGCGAGAGCCTCGGCGAGCTGAAAACCCTCAAAAACGGGCAGACCGCTTCTCTCACCGAGGAGTGGGAGCTTATCGAATGTAACGACGCCTTCGACCGCAAAAACGAGGAAAGCATAGACCAGTTCGTGAAGAAATACGACCTGCGCAACAGAACAGGCAACAGCTTTTCAGCACATACAGTAATGACACACAAGTAAG
>JBJFGA010000263.1:0-2355 GCA_051892275.1 Oscillospiraceae bacterium
CAGACCAACAATCTCACTGAGTTCAAGGAGTATCTGGAGAGCAATCCGGACAACATTCTGGACAGCATCAATGAGATAAAGTACAGCTATGACTCCAATCTGTACATATACGGGCATGACCTGAACGGCAACCTTATTCAGGTGAACCCCTCCACCGTCATGGAAGCTATGATGGGCGAGGCAATGGCAAGCACCATGACCCAGATGACTGAAACATATTCCTCAATGATGGGTGCTTCCGGCAGTCAGTACGACGCGTGGGAGGAGCTTCTCAGCAACGACATGCTGGAAACCGAGTACGAGGTGCTTTCTGGGCGTCTGCCGGAGAGCTGGAACGAGGTCGTTCTGCTTGTTACCGACCACAATGAGCTTTCAGACGTCACGCTCTACACGCTTGGTCTTCGCGACCAGTCGGAGCTTGACGGCATGATGGCTAGCGTTATGGCAGGAGAGAGCTTCGACATTGACACCGGCGACCTGTCGTTCACCTATGATGAGCTGATGGGGCTGGAGTTCAGGCTGCTGACTGCTCCGGATTTCTACCAGAAGAACGAGGACGGCGGCTACACCGATATGCGCGAGGACGAGGAGTTCATGGAAAAGGCGCTGGATAATGCTCCGAACCTTAAGGTGGTAGGCATACTCAAACCGGACGCGGATTCGCTTATATCCTCCACCCGCTCCGGCGGTATCGGCTATACTCACGCGCTGACCGAGTACATGATAGACAAGGTGAACAGCAGCGATATCGTAAAGGAGCAGAAGGACAACCCTGACGTGGACGTATTCACCGGGATAGAGTTCCCCAAGGCTGACGAGGAAGAAAAAGAAGCAATGTCCGAGTCCGCCGCAATGGATATGATAATGGGCATGTTCACCGACGAGCAGAAGAAGCAGCTCAACGAGGGTATCATGGGCAGCCTTACCGAGGAACAGCAGGCGGAAATTCAGTCCGCAATGATGGAGATGGTGAGCGGCGAGCAGATGAACCAGCTCATTATGGATATACTGACACCGGAGCAGTTACAGCAGCTTGCAGCGGCACAGGGTGCGGGCGCGGATATGAGTGCGGTGCTCGGGGCGCTGTCTGCGGAGCAGATGCAGCAGGTCACTGCGGCGGTAATGCAGACGCTCACTGCTGAACAGCAGGCGCAGCTTGCACAGCTCCCGGCGGAGCAGCAGGCTGCTGCGGCTCTTGGCATGGCGGATCAGACCCAGCTTATGGGGATTCTGGCGCAGGTAGTCGGTGAGGAGCAGATGGCGCAGCTTATGGGCGGCGGTGCTTCTGCTGAAACGGCAGACGTTGACCTTGCTTCTATGTTGACCGAGGATCAGCAGGCGCAGCTTTCTGCAGCTATAACCGCTTCACTCACCCCGGAGCAGAACGCGGACCTTTCTGCAATGATGAGCGGCATGCTCGACCCGGCAAAGATATACAGCATATTCATGCAGACGCTGACTTCTGATCAGCTTACACAGCTGATGGAGCTTACAAGAGAGCCGGAGACCACCGAGGCGACCTACGACGGCAACCTGAAGCTGCTCGGTGTTGCGGAACTGTCCCAGCCAAGCTCCATGAAGATATTTGCGACTGACTTCGAGAGCAAGGAAAAGATAACAGACTTTATCGAGGACTACAATAACCGCAAGCTCACCGAGGACAAGCAGGAAGACGTTATCAACTACACCGACTATGTTGGTCTTATGATGTCCTCTGTCAGCGACATTATCAACGCGATATCCTATATCCTGATAGCGTTCGTGGCTATTTCGCTGGTGGTTTCCTCTATCATGATAGGCATTATCACCTATATCTCGGTTCTGGAGAGAACAAAGGAGATCGGTATCCTCCGCGCAATGGGCGCTTCAAAGATGGATATTTCCAACGTGTTCAACGCAGAAACGCTTATCGTTGGCTTCACGGCGGGCGTTATCGGCATCGGCGTGACGCTGCTGCTGAATATCCCTATCAACATCATCATTGAGAATATCACCGGAATTCAGAATGTCGCGCTTCTGCCGTGGCAGGGCGGCGTTATTCTGGTAGTCATTTCGATGCTGCTTACTCTTATCGCGGGTCTGTTCCCGTCAAGGGTTGCGGCTAAGAAGGACCCGGTAGTTGCGCTTAGGACAGAGTAATTCGGCGGATAAATCATCAGCGGGCTTGCACCTTCCTTTTCGGGAGCGGCAAGTCCGCTATTTGGTGGGGTAAGGTTTCTGCATATCCGCTGGATTTTCGCGGAAATACAACAAAACCCCCGGAGAATGCTCCGGGGGATATTGTGTTATACTATTCTTCAATCTTCCTATAGACAAAGTCTATAGGAAGATTACCCCGCATAGCGGGGTTGCGGC
>JBJFGA010000264.1:0-9176 GCA_051892275.1 Oscillospiraceae bacterium
AATATTGACAAAACTAGCTGCTGCAATCGCACGACAATAATTATGCGGTGTTGCCCTAGATATCGGCACTGTCTTTCTGCAAATTTTTTCCTTCGTTCAAACGGTTATTAGTATGAATGAATAAAACCGCGCCGCCGCGGAGATACTAACCAAAAAATCAGGAGGTACACTATGGAACAACAGGAATTGCCATTAGGCTTAGGAATGGCGCTGGCGCAGTATCCCGAGGCATTGCAGCGCTTTGCAGACCTGCCAGAGGAGCGGAAGCAGGAGATAATCAACGGTACGCATTCGGTGACTTCAAAGAAGGAAATGCGGCGGTATGTCAGCCGGGCGCTCGGGCTGGGTGAGTTCAATGAGAACTGAATTCAGCCGTCACAGCCCGGTCTGGAGGGAGTCAGTCCAGCCACCGCATTTCAGGCAGCTTTCCGGCAACATACAGACCGGTGTGCTGATAATTGGCGGAGGTATCGCCGGGATACTCACCGCATACTTTTTGCAGCAGCGCGGAGCGCCGTATGTCCTAGTTGAAAAGGGGCGTATATGCAGCGGCACGACCGGCTGCACCACAGCGAAGATAACCTATCAGCACGGGCTTATTTACGACAAGCTGGTTCGCAGCTTCGGTACAGAAAGGGCGGGAATGTACCTGAGGGCGAATCGCGCGGCGTTCGATAAGTACGAGCAGCTTTGCAGCGAAATTGACTGCGGCTATGAGCGGCGGAACAACTACGTTTATTCCATAAACGACCGCCGTAAGCTGGAAAACGAACTGGACGCGCTTACCAGACTAGGCTTCCCGGCGGAGCTTTCCGAGGATATCCCGCTTCCGTTTGAAACCGCAGGGGCGGTCTGCTTCCCGGAACAGGCGCAGTTCCACCCACTGAAATTTCTGTACGCAATTGCGGAAGACCTCAACATCTATGAGAACACCTTCGTGCGGGAGATGGAGAACACCACCGCCGTCACCGACCACGGCAGGATACGCGCGGAAAAGGTGATAGTTGCGACCCACTTTCCGTTTATCAACAAGCACGGCAGCTATTTCCTGAAGCTGTATCAGCACCGCTCCTACGTCATTGCGCTGGAAAATGCCCAGAATGTGGGCGGAATGTACGTTGACGAGAACCGAAAGGGGCTTTCTTTCCGAAATTACGGAAAGTACCTGCTTCTGGGCGGCGGAGCGCACCGCACCGGCAAGCCCGGCGGGAACTGGAACGAGCTTCGGGGGTTCGCGGCGGTGCATTATCCCGGCGCAGAGGAGCGGTACTTCTGGGCTGCGCAGGACTGCATGAGCCTTGACGGCGTTCCCTATGTCGGTCAATATTCATTGAACACCCCGGATATGTACACTGCGACCGGATTCAATAAGTGGGGAATGACCGGGGCAATGCTCTCCGCAATGCTGTTGAGCGACATTGTATGCGAGGAACAAAATGAATACGAGATGCTGTTCAACCCCTCGCGCAGCATTATGAAGCCGCAGCTTCTGGTGAACGGCTTCGAGGCGACAAAGAACCTGCTAACCCCATCAAAGAAGCGCTGCCCGCACCTTGGCTGTTCGCTGAAATATAACCCCGCCGAGCGCTCATGGGACTGCGCCTGTCACGGCTCGCGCTTCTCGGAGAGCGGGGAAGTGCTGGACAATCCGGCGAACGGGGACTTGAAGTGAGAACAGAATTGTAATTTGCCGGGCGTGCCTCACAAAAAATCCGCCCGACATTCGCCGGGCGGTCAGTCTATCAAGACCGAATGTACTATGTCATTGCGGTATCACCGCGCTGGAGTGTCTGCGGAGAAAAACGTTTTCCCGCAAATCAGCAGCCAAAGCCGCCGCAGAGGAACTTGAACAGCTCGCAGAGCTTATCCAGTCCGCATGCAGTAAAGAAATTGCACATGTTATTGAACCTCCCTGATGTATTTCCCCGTGAGGGGATATTAATATTATACCTTATCCGGGGTGGAAGTTCAATGCAAAGATGTTGCCAGCAGGGGAAGGGTTTACCGGGAATGTCTGCCGGAGTTTTTTTGTGCAGCAAAAGTCAGCACCACCAGCACTGACGGGAATACCGCCGCGAACGGCAGCCCGGACTTCAGCCCGCCGTTCATTGCGCCGGAGAGCAATCCCACCAGCGTAGGCCCGCCGGAGCAGCCGGAGTCCCCGGCGAGCGCCAGCATCGCAAACAGCGCCGTTCCGCCCCGTGGGAGCGCCTCAGCCGCAAGGCTGTAAGTCCCCGGCCACATACAGCCCACCGAGAACCCGCACAGCCCACAGCCGATAAGCGACAGCAGCGGTATCGGCGAGAATGCCGCAAGCATATAGGAGAAAATGCACAGTACACCGCACCATCGCATGTATTTCATGATGTCCGTCCGTGCGCTGACCTTCGCGTAGATGACACGGGAAGTGCCCATCAGCACCGCGAAGAAGCAGGGTCCCAGCAGGTCGCCCACCATCTTCGGCACTCCGAGGGCGCTCTCCGCGAACGCAGAAGCCCACTGGCTCATTGCAAGTTCGCTGCCCCCGGCGCAGAGTATAAGCACCGCCATCACCCAGAACACCTTAGTTTTTAGCAGCTCCCGCAGCTTCATTCCGCCGCCGCTTTCTCCGGCTATCTTTGGAATAGGAACCCGGGTGAATACCACTGCTATCGCCGCCGGGAACAATGCCCACAGAAGCGCGAGAATTCGCCAATTACTCTTGCCGAAGCCCCATAGGAACAGCGTTGAAAGCAGTACCGTTCCTACGCTCCCCCAGCAGTAGAAGGAGTGAAGCAGTCCCATTGCCCCCGCCTTGTTATCGCTGGGGCAGGCTTCCACCAGCGGACTTATCAGCACCTCGGTAAGCCCCCCGCCGACCGCGTAAAGCACCACCGAGGTCATCAGCCCGGCGAACGGCGGAAGCAGGTTCGGCAGCACCGCCAGCCCTGCTATTCCGGCGCAGGCGAAGATATGCGCCCCCACCAGCGCCCTGCGGTAACCTATCCTGTCAACAAATTTCGCCGAAGCCAGGTCTACCGCCAACTGAATGATGAAATTCACTGTCACCAGCAGTGTTATCTGCTCCAGCGGTATCTCAAATTCGTCCTGAAAAATCAGGAACAGAAGCGGTATGAAGTTGTTCACCACCGCCTGTGTTATGTACCCACCGTAGCTGGCGAGTATAGTGTGCCTGTAATTTATAGGTTGCATAAAGATCCCATAGTGATACAATATAATTAATTCGGAATTCGGAATGCGGAATTCGGAATTGTCGGTGTCCGCTGACGCGGACATATCAGAATTCCCAAAAGCTCATTTGTTGATGCTCAAAGCATACGCCACAGCCTCGTCCAGCGACCCCTGCGGGTAGCGGCTGAAGTCCGCGTTTTCCGGGTTCTCCACAAATTCATTCGCGAGGAACACTTTCATTCCCAGCTTCTCCGCGGACATGTCCTCGGACACGTTGTTGCCTATCATCACGCAGTTTTCAGCGGGTTCGCCGATTTTCCCGAGAATTTCGGTGAAGTACGCGGGGTTCGGTTTGCAGGAAGTGCTGTTGTCGTAGTATGTAATAAGCTCGAAGTCCTCCGGCGAGAGGTTCACCCACTTCATGCGGGTGACAACGCCGTCCAGCGGGAACAGCGGATTTGTTGCCAGAACTACTTTAAGCCCAGCCTGTTTCAGCCGGTCAATGAGCGGCTTTCTGTCCGGGATGTACTTCAAACACGCCTTTGCCCGGTCAAACTCCTGCGTGTAAAACGCGTCGCACTCCCTGCGTGCGTCCGGAAGTCCCAGGTTCATCGCGTTGAAGGTCTCCCAGAAGGCTTCGTAGTTAGGACGGCTGCCGTCGTTTATCACCATGGACTTTGTCCCCGCCCACACCGACTTCACCGTGTGCTGCGGCTCATAGCCGAGGTGCGCAAGCCGCTTGCAAAGCTCGCCGAAGTAGATTTTGATGAAATCCTCCTGCTCAAAGGGCAGCAGAGTTCCGTCAAGGTCAAACAGTACTGTTGTTATCATCAGTGTTCTCCGTTTCTGTATTTTCCGCGTGTAAAGCAGCTTCCTTTGCGGCGCGGCGCCTTTCGATAGCCGCGTGCTGTTTTTCCAGCTTTTTGAGGTAGGAGGACTTCGCCTCTTCGTCCGATCTATACACCGACCGTGTCACAGTCCACCTGTCTGCGGCGGAGCGCTTGCACACCAGCTTCACGAGGAACTCCCCATGCTCCGGGCAGGAGCAGATGTTGTTCTTGCGTACCGCGCCAAGCGACAGCCACTCGCCGTTCGTGAGTGTATTGCCGCAATCGGGGCAGGGTATCGCGGTGAAGCGTTCCTCGGCGGTCACTACCCGGATATCGGTGACGTCCCGTATCATTTCCCGGGCAATGACCGGGCGCTGACCCGCGGACATTCCCGAGTACTCTGCCAGACCCTTTTCCATGTCCAGCCGTTTGCATACCTGATAGGTGAACCACGCATCGTTCATTGCGTCGTGCGCCTGCGCGTCCATGGGTATCTCCAGACGCTCCACCGCGTCTGACAGCGACCACTGCACCCGTTCGTTGTCCACCTGATTCTTGTAGATGAGCTGCAAATTCACATAGTCGCTGCCGAAGGAGCGGTCAAGCCCGTGAAGCTCCAGATTATCAGCAAGCATTGCGATGTCGTCAAAGCCCCATGTGATGAACCGGAATTCCTCGCCGCACCACTCTTTGAGCCGCTGAAACGCTGCCGGGAAACTCTCGCCCTTTGCCAACATTTCGCTGGTGATGCCGGTTATCTTTTCAACGTGGCGGTTCATTTTTTTGTAGTACTTCGGCGCAACGTTAATTTTCAGCGTGTCCACCAGCTCAAAATGCTCGTCCACGCGCACCGCGCCTATCTGGATTATCTCCCCCCGCAGCAGCACCGGCTCCTGGACGGTATGGGCGCGGTCTATCGCCTGGTTCCATTCCATGTCAAGAATAATATAGTACATCTGACATCAACTCCGTTACAGCATGAGCTTTCCGCCGATATTCTCATGCCGCCATTCAACGAACTCGTCATAAGTCCCGGAGCGGTCAAGGCAGCCGTTCTCGGTTATTTCGATAATGCGGTTAGCGGCAGTTTCCAGAATTTCGTGGTCGTGGGAAGCGAACAGCAGGTTGCCCTTGAATTCGGACAGACCGTTGTTTACGGCGGTAATGCTCTCAAGGTCGAGATGGTTGGTGGGTCGGTCGAGGATAAGCACGTTGCTCTGGAACAGCATCATGCGTGAGAACATGCAGCGCACCTTTTCGCCGCCGGAAAGCACGTTCACCGGTTTGAACACGTCGTCCCCGCTGAACAGCATACGCCCGAGGAAGCCGCGCAGGTAGCTCTCGGTTTCGTCCTTGGAGTACTGGCGCATCCAGTCGATTATAGAAAGCTGGCAATCGTCAAAGAACGCGCTGTTGTCGTTCGGGAAGTAGCTTACAGAGGTAGTGCTGCCCCACTTGAAGCTGCCCTCGTCCGGTTCCATTTCTTCCATCAGTATCTTGAACAGGGTGGTGACAGCTATCTCGTTGTTGCCGACAAATGCTATCTTGTCGCCCTTGCCGACTGTGAAGGTGACGTTGTTCAGCACCTTCACGCCGTCCACGGTCTTGGTAAGCCCGTTCACCTGAAGGATATCCTTGCCGACCTCGCGCTCCGTGTCGAAAGCGATATAGGGGTACTTACGGCTGGACGCAGGCAGTTCCTCGACCGTCAGCTTGTCTATCAGCTTGCGGCGGGAGGTCGCCTGCTTTGACTTGGACTTGTTCGCCGAGAACCGTGCGATGAAGTTCTGCAGTTCCTTTATCTTTTCCTCGGCGCGCTTGTTCTGCTGCTTTATCATGCGCTGAATGAGCTGCGAGGACTCGTACCAGAACTCGTAGTTGCCGACATACATCTTTATCTTGCCGTAGTCGATATCGACGATGTGGGTGCAGACGTTGTTAAGAAAGTGACGGTCATGGGACACTACTATAACAGTGCCGAAGTACTCCGCGAGGAAGTCCTCAAGCCATGACACAGCTTCAACGTCTAGGTGGTTGGTAGGCTCGTCCATGAGGATAATGTCTGGGTTTCCGAACAGGCACTGCGCCAGCAGCACCTTTACCTTCTCGTTGCCGGTGAGGGAGTCCATCTGCTGGTATAGTATCTCCTCCGGCAGACCTAAGCCCTGAATAAGCTTGGACGCGTCTGACTCCGCCTCCCAGCCGTTGAGTTCAGCGAACTCCGCCTCCAGCTCGGAAGCGCGGTTGCCGTCCTCCTCGGAGAAATCCGGCTTCGCGTAAAGCTCGTCCTTCTCCTTCATAATGTCGTAAAGCCGCTTGTTGCCGAGGATCACCGTGTCCTGAACGGTGTACTCGTCAAACGCGTAGTGGTCCTGCCGCAGCACGGACATACGCAGCTCCGCGGGCTTTGATACGCTGCCCTTTGTTGGCTCAAGATCGCCGCAGAGCACCTTGAGGAAGGTGGACTTGCCCGCGCCGTTTGCGCCGATAACGCCGTAGCAGTTACCTGCGGTGAACTTCAGGTCAACGTCCTTGAAAAGAAGCTGTCCGCCGAAGCTGACGCTTACATCAGATACATTAATCAATTAATTGTTCTCCTTTACTTTTGAATTATTGCATATACATTTATAGTATATCATATCTCGGAATAATTTACAAGCCCTTTCCAGAAGTTTTTTGAATTACCGCCGGATTTTCCGCTATTGACAACGCAAAATAGTTGTGATACAATAAACGCATGGATTTTTTGTATCAGAAGTCCTAAATCAAAGATTATTGTCCGTGAGTACCGGACGATCATATCATATAAGGTCACCTCTAAAAACCTTGTTTGAGTGAAAATGTGCAGAGCACACCGCCTGCTTCGTCAAACCTCCTCGTAAGGCATACAGCCTTGCGTCGTCGGCTTTCCTCGCATTCGGTGCACTCTACCCATTTTCCCTTCTCAAACCGGTTTTTAGAGGTTCCCATAAGAAAAGCGTTACAAACAGAATAGGCTCATACACAGGGGAAAAGGGAACAATGAAAGACAGAAGTATATATAAACGTGCATTGGCGCTTGCGGTCCCGATGATGATACAGAACGGCATCACCAACATGGTGGGGCTGATCGACAACGTAATGGTGGGCAGCCTTCAGACCGAGGCGATGACTGCGGTGTCGATAGTGGGGCAGCTCATGTTCGTGTTCAATCTCGCGGTGTTCGGGGGAATGTCCGGACCAGGGATCTACGGCGCACAGTATTTCGGGCAAAAGAATACCGAGGGCTTCCGAAGTGTATTCCGCATGAAGATATGGACGGGTCTGGTGTGCGTTCTGGGCGGACTTTCAGTGTTCATTTTCGGCAGCGAACTGCTTATCGGGTCGTATCTCCGGGGCGAGTCTGGTTCAGTTGACCCGGTTCTCACCATGAACTACGCGAAGGAATATCTCGCGATAATGCTTGTCGGTATACCGTTCTTCGTCATAACGCAGATATATGCCACCAGTCTGCGGGAGAGCGGCGAGAGCGTTATCCCCATGACCGGCGGCGTAATATCCGTGGCGGTGGATATTCTGTTCAACTATCTGCTCATCTTCGGAAACCTCGGCTTCCCGGAGCTTGGTGTAAAGGGAGCAGCGTTGGCGACAGTGTTAGCCCGCATTGTGGAATGCCTCATCATCATTATCTGTGCGACAGTCCGGCGAAAGCGCTTCACGTTCCTGCAAGGCGTATACCACACGCTGAAAGTGCCCGGGACGGTTGCCGTGCAGATAATCAAAAAGGGGTTGCCGCTGTTTCTGAACGAGTTTCTGTGGTCAGGCGGTATCGCGGCGCTGACACAGTGCTACTCTACCCTTAGCCTTGACATCGTTGCCGGGCTGAACATTTCAAACATACTTTGCAATCTGCTGAACGTTGTGTTCGTGGCTCTCGGTTCGGCGGTGGGTATAGTAATAGGGCAGCTGCTGGGTGCGTCGGAGTATGACCGTGCGCGGAAGTCCAGCTTTGGGCTGATGTGGTTCACCGGCGGGATAAGTGCAGTGCTTGCGGTGATACTGATAGCGGTGTCCGGGCTGTTCCCGCTGCTTTACGACACCACTGACCTTATCCGCAGCTACGGACAGAACTTCATCATAATAACCGCGCTGTTCTTTCCGGTGCAGGGCTTCCTGAACGCGTTGTATTTCACGCTGCGTTCCGGCGGCAAGACGTTGGTGACGTTCCTGTTCGACAGCGTGTTCACATGGGTCGTTGCTATCCCGCTGGCGGCGCTACTGTGCGCGTTTTCAGCGCTCCCGGTGTTCGCGATCTACGCGATCGTCCAGGCGGTGGATATAATAAAGGCTGCTATCGGCTGCGTGCTGATAAAAAAGGGCGTGTGGATAAGCAACCTTGTGGGGTATTCTGGTCAGACCGAAACCTGACCATGCTGCAATACAATAACATGGTGCCGTTCCCGCATAGGAGCGGCTTTTGCTATGTATTTTTATACATGGCAATTATGCACTACACAAATAACGAATTAAGTGTCGTATGATGTTGTTTTGCACAAATGTTGTAGAATTGAGCATTATTCTCTTGACTTGTGGTCTAAATAGGCGTAAAATGTTATCAAAAGGAACAATATGCCTTATCCGGGCAGGAGAAAAGCAGTGTAGACGCAGAAAGAGGGTATATGCATGTCAAAAATCGGAAAGAGTATTCTTGCGGTCATTCTGATCACAACGCTGTTGCTGACGGTGATGCTTATTTATTCGGCGCAGCGTTCGCTAAGCACCATGACTGAGGATATTCTCCAGGAGGAAGTGGTTTCGTTCGTCAATATCCTGAAGGCGGACATATCGGAGCTTGTGGTGGAGTCAGAGTACATGCAGGATATGATAGGCGCAGATCCGGCGCTGGAAGATGTGCTGAAGTCATGTGACAGCGCGGGCGCGGAGAAGATATTCAACAGTTACGTTTCTGACGACACCTCGTTTGCGGCATTCTATGGCGCGGACGGAACGGAGTTCTACGCCACCGACAACTGCCCGCCGAACGCCAGCCTGTCCACGGTGACTGACGGACTTAACTGCGACAGCGAAAGCATGTACTACTGCTTCACTACGACAGTTGAAGGCGCCGGCTCTTTCATCACAGGTTATGATATCCGTTCATACGACTACATCGACCCGATACGTGAAAAGACCGGC
>JBJFGA010000265.1:0-9112 GCA_051892275.1 Oscillospiraceae bacterium
CGTCTGTGAAGTTATTCCTTCATCTTATCACCTCCTCCACAACGGTATAATATACAATTGTGGAGGGCGAGTTTTCGGGGAGAACATGGGATTAAATAAACCGAAAGGGAGCGTGATTTTATGCTTAACAATACGAAAGATGTTTTGACGTTGAAGGAGCTGCAGGAGCTGCTCCACATAGGCAAAAACACCGCCCTGCGGCTTGTGCAGAGCGGTGATATAGAGGCTTTTAGGGTGGGAAAACAGTGGAGGGTGGTGAAAGAAAGTGTTGTAAAGTATATTAGAATGATAAGTTGATGATTCGGGTTTGTAAAAAACAAAAAGCGTCTTAATAACAAGGCGCTTTTAATCTATGTCTTCTACTCCTAACTCGCTAAAGATAGGCGAATTAAAGAACTCAGTAATTGTAATATCCATCCCGTCACAAAGCAGTTTTATTGTGACTACTCCGGGATTACGGCTCTTGCCGTAGATGATATTCTTAAGCGTTGACGGAGGAATTGCAGCCAGACGAGCAAGACCGTTCAAGGTTAAGTTCTTTTGTTCCATAAGCTCAATAAGCCTTTTTGCTACTGCTTCTCTCACGTCAATGCCCCCTGTCTTTATAAAGTCTAAAGACAGTATACCCGAATTTAAGAATAAATGTAGGCTATATATAGACTTTCGCTATCTTTGTGATATAATGGTCTATATATAGCCTTTGCGGATTATGAAAAGAGCGCCGACATCGCTGATCGGCGTCCAAAATCTTGTAATTAAACTGATATTTTTTATCAGAGTATTCTCATCTGAAAATGCTTTTTCATCTATTATTATACAATTTCAAAGCGTTTTTGTCAACAAGAATATTTTTTCAGTGTCAAATCGGATACAGTTTCAGGCATTTTGCTCTTGTTTAGCATTGTTGATATAATAAATTCAGGCTCTACATACTCTATTCGCCGTCAAAAATACCGTCAAATGGGAGGAGAAAATATGCCACGCAGGGGTGAAAATATATACAAACGCCGCGATGGGCGCTGGGAAGGACGTATCCTAAGCGATAGCGGGTACCACTCGGTATATGCACACAGTTATTCCGAGGTCAAACAAAAGCTCCGTATCTATTCCATCACAGACAAGCCTACAAAGGCAAACCGTCAGACTGTTGCGGAATACGCTGTCCAGTGGCTTGCTACGGTTAAGCTGAAGTGCAAAGCGTCTACCCACAACAAGTATTACAATATCTGCAAGAATCACATTATCCCTTTTATAGGGAAGTATCGTCTGGCTGAACTGTCAGCCTCGCATATTGAGGATATGCTTGAACAGCGGGAAACGCTCTCTCCGAAGACAAAGAGTGATATTCTTTGCGTAGTCAAGATGATAATCTCCTACGCACAGCAAAGCGGCTGCCCATGTCAGATAAACCTAAAATCGCTTGCAATACGCCTGCCTAAAGGGTCAATGAGGGTTCTGTCTGTTCCGGAGCAGCAGCGGCTTACCGAATGGCTGCTAGCAGAGCAAACGCTCCGTTCGGCAGGAGTTCTGCTTGCGCTTTCAACAGGAATACGAATTGGCGAGCTATGCGCGCTTCGCAGGAAGGACATTTCTTTTGAAAGCGGGCTGCTTCATATCGGCTCAACAATGCAGCGAATCCAGACGGACGACCCTGTTAAAAGAACAAAGGTCGTCATGTCCGAGCCGAAAAGCGCTTGCTCAATCAGAGATATACCGCTGTCCGAACAGCATATCGCTTTCTTCAGTCAATTCTACGAGGATTTACCAAAAGAGGCTTTTCTGCTTACCGGAGAGGTATCTCATTTTACAGAGCCGGCAGCACTGCGCTACTATTTTGGAAAACTGACCGACGCCTGCGAGTTTGAGGGTGTTCATTTTCATACACTCCGTCACACATTCGCGACGCGCTGCGTTGAAGCAGGCGTTGATATAAAAACGCTCAGCGAAATATTGGGTCACGAAAATGTCAAAATAACGCTTGACAGATATGTGCATTCCTCAATGGATTTTAAGCGGCAAAACATGGAAAAGCTTTGTGCCTATTCGCCGTCACTTTTGCCGTCATAAATACCCGCCGCGCCGCACTGTAATCGTGTTGGCGCACTTTTTCTGTCGTATGAGAATACTCTGAAAAAATCCAAACCGAAAGCAGAGAAAGTATGGACAGTCAGGTAAAATCAAAAAAGCGCGTTGCTGACCACGGAGAGGTTTTTACCGCGGAAAGAGAAGTAAACGCTATGCTCGACCTGGTTAAACAGGAAACAGAGCGTATTGAAAGCCGATTCCTTGAACCAGCGTGCGGAAACGGAAACTTTCTCGTCAGCGTACTCCGCCGCAAATTAGCCGTCGCAAAGCGCAAATATAAGCGCAGCCCGGCGGACTATGAGCGAATGAGCTTCATTGCGGTCACAAGCATTTACGGCGTTGAACTGCTCCAAGACAACGTTGATGAATGCCGCGAGCGCCTTTTTGATATATGGAACGGCGAGTACAAAGCTGTCTGCAAAAAGGAATGCAGCGACGAGTGCCGCGAAGCGGTACGATATGTTCTGTCCAAAAATATACTCTGCGGAAACGCGTTATCTCTGCTTAGGGTTGACGAAAACGGCGAAGATATTCAGAACGAGCCGATCATTTTTGCTGAATGGTCGCCTCTTATGGGCGGCATGATAAAGCGCCGCGATTTCCGGCTCGACGAGCTTATGCGCGAACAGTCGGACAGTAGTCAAATGACGCTGGACAGTGGCGAAAGTCACCTGCAATATTCCGAATCTGAAAATGCATATATCCCCACACCATTGCGGGAATTTCTACCAACATTTTACAGAAAGGTGCAGGAAAATGGCTGAGATAAACTATAATCCGGACGTCCTGACGTGTTTGGCGAATTTGTCGAACGACGAGGTTTTTACCCCGCCCAGCGTTGCCAATGCAATGCTTGACCTTTTGCCGCAGGAGCTTTTCAGCGACCCTAACACAAGGTTTCTTGACCCCGCGTGCAAATCGGGCGTTTTTTTGCGGGAAATCGCAAAGCGGCTGCTTGTCGGGCTTGAGGACAAGATACCCGACCTTAACGAGCGCGTTGAGCATATTTTTCGTGAGCAGCTTTACGGAATAGCAATAACGGAACTTACGAGCATGATTTCGCGTAGAAGCGTGTATTGCTCAAAGTACGCTAACTGCGAGTATTCCATTGTGCGTTTCCCTAATCCCGAGGGCAATATCCGCTTTAAAAAAATTTCTCACCGGTGGCAGGACGGAAAGTGTGTTTTCTGCGGTGCGGCGCAAAGCCAGTACGACCGCGGCGACGAGCTTGAAAGCCATGCTTATGAGCTGATTCATACAATAAAACCGGAGGAGGTACTTCCCTTGAAGTTCGATGTTGTCATCGGAAATCCCCCGTATCAACTGTCGGACGGGGGAAATGGAAAAAGTGCAAAGCCTATTTACCAACACTTTGTTCAACAAAGTAAAAAACTGAACCCAAGATATTTAGTAATGATTATACCATCAAGATGGTTTTCTGGCGGAAAAGGTCTTGACGATTTTAGATATATGATGTTGAATGATACTCATATCAGAAACGAAACTTTTCTCCCGATAACAACAAGCTACTACCTGTTCCTTTCGGGAACGCCTTTCAGGGCGCTGAACTCCGGCGAGTTTATCGAGGAACAGATTTACAACTGGACTTACTCCGACGAACAGCGGGCAAAGGAGAACTGGGGTGATACCCCCGACAACCCGTACTCCGCGCTTCCGAGAATGGTAATGCTGACCTACAAAATCCCCGAAAGCATACGCAGAATTGCGGAGCAGGGCGAGTTCAACGAGTTCGACCTAAATGTATTCTTTTCCGCAAAGGGCAGGGGCAAGGACGCACGTTTTGTCTATGAGGATTATGTTCAGAAATGGCTTGACCTTATCCGCGGCGCACATCTGCCCTCAAATATTGATGATATGAAACTGGGGCAGGACAAGCGCCCGCCTATGCCTTATTCCGATACACGATTGCTGAATGTGCTGTCGCATACGCTGTGGTTTTTGCCGAATGTAGCTGCCTGCTACGCTATGGCTAACTTGCTTTCACAGCGGCAGAATGCGTTTTATCACGACTATGAGGTTATTGTCTGCGCGGGCGCAGAAGCAGGAAACGGCGTAAAGGCAATCGAGCCTGTCAAGAAAGCAATGGACGATCCGCTTTCCACAAAGACGATAACCCTTTCCTGCGGCAAACTGACAACCGGCGTTACGGTAAAGCCGTGGACGGGAATATTCATGCTCCGCAATCTGAAAAGCCCGGAAACCTACTTTCAGGCGGCATTTCGTGTACAAAGTCCGTGGGTGATTGACACCGGCGCAGGCAACCGCGAGATAATGAAGCGGGAGTGCTACGTCTTTGATTTCGCGCTGGAACGTGCGCTGCGGCAGATTTCCGACTACTCCTGCCGCCTTAATATAGACGAAACCGACCCCGAGAAAAAAGTCGGCGAGTTCATCAGTTTCCTGCCCGTTCTTGCGTATGAGGGCAGTTCCATGCGGCAGATAAGCGCGGCGGATATACTTGATATGGCTATGTCGGGAACGTCTGCTACCCTGCTTGCAAAGCGCTGGGAAAGCGCCCTGCTTGTTAATGTTGACAACGAAACGCTTGCACGTCTTATGGCAAACAAGGAAGCTATGGAAGCGCTTATGAGAATTGAGGGTTTCCGCAGTCTTAATCAGGATATTGAAACCATCATCAACAAGTCTGAATCTGTTAAGAAAGCCAAGAAAGAGGGCGGCGACAAGCTTACCGACAAGCAGAAAAAGGAGCTTTCCGAGGAGGAGAAGGAGTTCAAGTCCAAGCGCAAGGAGATACAGGAAAAGCTCATCAAGTTCGCAACGAGAATACCGATATTCATGTATCTGACCGATTTCCGCGAAAAGTGCTTAAAGGATGTTATTACCCAGCTTGAACCGGGGTTGTTCAAGAAAGTGACGGGTCTTGATGTCAACGACTTTGACCTGCTTTGCTCACTGAATGTGTTCAATGCGGAGGTAATGAATCAGGCGGTATACAATTTCAAGCGCTACGAGGACGCAAGCCTTTCCTACACGGGAATCGACCGACACGAGGACGAGAGCATAGGATTGTTCGATACCGTCCTTACCCGCGAGGACTACGACGCTATGGCGAATCAGCAGCGTGCGGGAATGGAAGTCCCGAAGCAAACAGAATCTCTGCTTCCCAAGCCCGAAACAAAGCCGGAGCGCGTTCCTGTTATGGCGGGAGCTGCTCCCGAGCAGGTGAAAGCCGTGCCTGCTATGCCTAAGGCTTTATCAAGCCCTGTTGCTGAGCCGAAACCTGCCGCAAAGCCCGCCGAAACAAAGTCGTCCTTTGATTGCTCGGTGCTAAAAGTTGGCATGACGGTTACGCATAAGATGTTTGGTAAGGGTACTATATCCGAGGTGAACATTGGCAAAACAAGCAGCATAATGGTTGATTTTGCTAATGGCGCAAGCAAGAGATTGGCGGTGCCTTTGACTTTCGATAACGGGATACTGAAATTATAATGAATTACGCCGTAGGAATTGTTCCTATGGCGTGATTATTTTTTGAAACTTTTTCACTTTCCTATTCCCGTTGACATTCTGCACATAATATGCTATAATATATGCAGATAATCAATTGTATCAGGAGAAAGAGTATGCGAAAATTTGACTATTCATTTCTAAAAAGAAGCAGTGTTCCTGCCGATATAGTGAACTCTGCAACTTCCATATACGAGATGAAAGCACGGGCAGAAATGCGGCAGACTGACTTCTCCGATGTATTTTCGGCAATGGAGTCTGTGGCGAAAATCCAATCCGTAAAAAGCTCCAATGCCATTGAGGGAATTGTCACGACCGACAAGCGCATTAGGGAAATAGTGAATAACTCCGTAGCGCCGCAGGGACATAACGAGCTAGAAATCGCAGGATATCGCGACGCGCTAAACCTGATCCACAGCAATTATTCCGACATAGCCTTTGATGAAAAGAGCATACTTGAATTGCACAGAATACTGCTTCTGCAAAGCGGGGACACCCTTGCCGGTATGTATAAGACGGAAGACAACTTTATTATGGAAACCGACAAGCAGGGAAACCGAAGCGTGCGCTTTTCTCCCGTTCCCGCAAACGAGACCGCTTCTGCTATGAATCAGCTTATTCTTGCATATCAGGCGGCATATTCGGATTCGGAGATAAATCCGCTGCTGCTGATTCCGTGCGTAATCTTAGATTTCCTGTGCATACACCCATTCAGGGACGGCAACGGCAGAATGTCAAGACTGCTATCCCTGCTTCTGCTTTATAAAAGCGGGTTTGATGCGGGGCGATATGTTTCCTTTGAGGAACAGATAAACACATACAAGAATTACTACTATACCTCTCTTCAGAAGTCCTCGGAGCGCTGGCACGAAAATGATAATAACTACTTCCATTTTATTGACAACTTCCTGTTTACGCTGAAGATGAGCTACTTTGAGCTTGACAGCAGGTTCGCAAATCTAAAGGATAAGAAGATAACAAAGAAGCAGCGAATTGAAGCTTTTATTTCTGACAGTCTGCTCCCTGTATCCAAACGTGAAATCTGCGACAAGCTGCCGGATATAAGCGTCACGACGATTGAAGCTGAACTTAGTAAGCTGCTAAAGGCAGGGAAGATTGAGAAACTTGGGAGCGGTAAATCAACAAAATACAAAGTGAGCCGTTAATAAAATGGCTTTGTTATGCGGAATATCCGGTCGTGTGCGATTGGTGTCGCGGGTCATCTCGACCAGAATCGCTAGCGACTGCAATTCATTTGCAGTCGCTAATTTTTATGTCAATTATGGTATGCG
This sequence comes from Oscillospiraceae bacterium, assembly GCA_051892275.1. GTDB lineage: Bacteria > Bacillota > Clostridia > Oscillospirales > Ruminococcaceae > CAG-115. The sequence goes on from JBJFGA010000265.1 coordinate 6,867, forward strand.
TTACAGCCGAGTATCAGCCGTAACGCTTTTTTAGTCTATTTATGTTGACATCACCCCTCTTTTATGGTATCATTATTGTAGGACAGAATATACTTACAAGAGGTGACATGATGAATTTAGTAGAGTTGTTCAAGCAGCGAACTGGTAGAACAGGGTTCTACAACATCATGCCTATTGAAAATCTGGAGTCTGTCATGGAACGCGGTATACTATCTAACGAGCGTGCAAAAGGCATCAAGCACTGCTTTGTTGCAATGAATGAGATACAGGAAAAACGTGATCTGGTGATGGTTCCAAACGGCAGAGCACTTCACGAGTATGCTAACCTGTATTTTGACCCACGCAATCCAATGATGTTTAAACGGCGATATGATGATATTTGTGTATTGAAAATAAGTCCTGATATATTATATACGCCCGGCGCAGTAGATACTGATCAGAATGCTTCAAGCAAGTACGCTCAGTTTAATGAACCGGCTGACGGTTTATCAGTGCTTAACTGTAAATTAGTCTATGCCGAAGATTGGACAGACGATGATCATTTCGCTTATCTGAAAAAGAAATCCTACAAGTGTGCAGAAGTGCTCATTCCTGACAGAGTCCCACCTGAATTTATCGAAGCAGTAGCTGTAAAAAATACACATGATATGGAAAGAGTCACCGGGTTGGTACACAGTGATATTATAGTCTGCGTTAGACCAAAATTGTTTTTCATGTAAGGGGAAAGGAGGCTTAACAGTATGATTATTACCATAGGCAACATTTTTGACAGCAAAGCAGATGTCCTTGTCAACACTGTGAATTGTGTTGGAGTAATGGGAAAAGGCATTGCGCTGGACTTTAAGAAGCGTTTTCCTGCAATGTTTGAGGATTACACTGAACGATGTGCCGCTCACGAACTTAAGCCGGGCAAGCCCTACTACTATCAGGACTTAACAGGCGCATCTGTTATTAACTTTCCCACAAAAGATCATTGGAGATCTCCATCCAAGCTATCGTATATTATTGATGGATTTGACTGGTTTGTTGAGAATTACGAGAGTTATGGCATAAAGTCAGTAGCATTCCCGCCGCTCGGCTGCGGCAATGGCGGTCTTACATGGGATATAGTCGGTCCGATAATGTATCAGAAGCTCAGTAAGCTCCCAATCGACATTGAGATCTATGCACCATTCGGAACCTCTCCTGACAAGCTGAAACCGGAGTTTCTCTGTAAAGAAACTAACAGCACTTCCGAGGTTATATGCGAAAGATCAGCCAGACTTAACCCCAAATGGTATCTGCTCCTTTATATCGTCAAAGAACTTGGCAACAATCGTTATGCGCTCAGCGTTGGCAGAACGATATTCCAAAAGATTTGCTATGTTCTCACACGAACCGGTGTAAATACGGGGTTTGCTTTCACAAAAGGAACCTATGGACCATATTCTTCTCAGGTAAAGGAAGCAATAACTATCTTGTCCAACTCCAACCTGATGACCGAGTCTGCTGCCGGAAAGATGATGAGAATGACTGTCAGCGACAGATTTGTGTTCGATCAGTCGGCATTTACAGAGAAAGAGATGTCAGCAGCAAAACAGACCATAGACCTGTTCAGCCGTATCAAGAACACAGAGCAGGCTGAAATAATCGCTACTGTGATGTATTGCTACGATGAGCTGAAGAAAAGCGGCTCGGTGCAGGACATCGATGTCTACAATTATGTCATGGACTGGAAGCCACATTGGAAGGATGACAAAAAAGAAATCGTCTGCGATACGATAGCCAACCTCACCATACTTGACTGGATGAAGGTCAGCTACAGCGGACAGATCCAATACAGCGATGATATATGAAATACGGCAGCAGGCTTAGCGTGTTGCCAATAAAGCAGTTTTCGCCCCGCCGAGCAAAACTCCTGTTGCAAAGATGAATTGTCGGCGAGGCGGAATTGCCCAAGGCGGCTACGCCTTAGTGCGCTGCCGATAAAGAAGTATTCAACCAAGACAAATAGGCGGCTAAATGCAATGAGCGACACTCCGAAAACGGGGTGTCGCTTGTTTTATGTTAGAGAATCACTTATTCAAATATGAGAACCGACACGGTGAATATCCCGTTTTCCGAAACGAATGAGCAATTTCCACCATATCTTTCCACGATATGATTGACGGAACTGATACCTATGCCGTTTCCCTTATGCTTTGAAGATAGAAACACGCCGTCCTCGTTTGTATGCGGTTCGATTTTGTAGTTGTTCTTTACGATAA
>JBJFGA010000266.1:0-2322 GCA_051892275.1 Oscillospiraceae bacterium
ATTCCGAATTCCGCATTCCGAATTAGTAATTAATAACAACAATTATATTATTCGATAAACGGATAAATTACGATTTGCCAACTACATCAACTCCGCCCTGACCACCGCCCCGGTGTCCATATTCTCCCGCATATCCTCGGTATCGAGGTAGTCCTCCACATACTGCTTTTTCAACAGTTCCCGGGGGATATAGTCGTTGTACTTGCCGGAAATTTCGCAGTTGTCGGGTATCGTGAAGCTGTACTTGTCCGCGCCGACCTGCTTTATCTCCTCCAGAGCCGCCGCAATTTCAGCGATATCCCGGTCTGTCTTGACCTCAATGCACACCGGAATGTACCGATGAAGCCACACGTTCACGCTGCCGAAGCCCCGCCGCCGCAGCTCGTACATCAGCGCCATGCAGCCCCTAGTACCCAGAAACGGGAACACCGCGTAGGTAGTCGGCGTTATCGGGAACACGCAGCCTACTGCGGACATAGCCGCGTTACGGCAGGCGCGGCGTATCTCGGACAGCCGCTTTTTCGCCGTTTCATCGAGGAACGCGTATTCCTCGTCACTGCGCAGCACGTCCCGAATCATCTTCATGACCTTTGTGTGGACGTACTCGTTGCCGGTGTCCTGCCACATATTAGCCGAAATTCCGGGGATATGTTTCACGAAAATGCGGCGCTCCTTTAAGTCAAGCTCGGTGACCTCCCACGCCTGACCCGCCAGCGCAAACTGCGACTTTTCCGGGAACGGGGTCTGCACCGTGCCTATTTCCTCGGCATTGCAGCGCACCGAGAACTCCGACGGCACAGAGAATACCGCCAGAAACTCGTAGTTGCTGACCGCCGCCTCGCCCTTTTCCCCGACCATGAGTGAGCCGTCCTCGGCGCGTTCAAGCTGACCGTTCTCCAGCATGTGCCGCAGCAGAATCAGATAATCCTCCTTGCTGACATGCCGGAACGCTCCCAGCGTGAGAATGTATCGCGCCAGCTCCGGCGGCTTTACGCTGCCCTGTGAGGACAGCCAGCTCATGGTCTGGTGGTACAGCAGGCTGTACGGCAGCTTCGGCAGGTACATCGGCTCTATCCAGCGCTCACGGGTGTACAGCAGAATCATGGCAATGCACATCACGAAGTCCCAGTTTATTTCCTTGTAGAACTCCTGCGGGGGCAGGCTCATGTCCCACCGGAACGCGAACCGCATTTCCGCAGTGCCGCCCCTGCGCCCGGTACGACCCAGCCGCTGGACTAACCCCGAAACGGTGAGGGGACAGCCGGTCTGGACTATCCGTTCAAGGCTGCCGAGGTCGATACCCAGCTCCAGCGTGACGGTTGCTCCGGTGCATACCGGCTGCTCCGAGGACTTCATTTTCTGCTCGGTGAATTCCCGCAGGGCGGGGGAGATGTTCGCGTGGTGGACTAGGTAGTTGTCCGGCAGGTGACGCTCTGCGGCGATTTTTTTCAGATGGGCGATGTTCTCCTCCACCTCGCCCTTGGAGTTAGAGAAAAGTATGCAGCGCTTGTTCCAGGTGCTGTCGAACAGGTAGTCGTAGTAATGCTGTAACAGCACCTTGCTATCGGAGTTGGGTATCTTCTCCTTGATGGGGAAGAACCTCACGGACAGGCGCAGGGAGCGTCCTTTTTCATGTGTTATTGGGGTAATGCACCGCCGCCCGCTGCCGGTGTTGAGCCATATTTCAGCGTTGCGGCAGTCGCCGAGGGTGGCTGACAGCCCTATCCTGCGGGGGTGGTAGCCAATGAGCCGCGCCAGCCGTTCCAGCAGGCAGAGAAGCTGAAGTCCCCGGTCGTTGTCCATGAAGTAATGCACCTCGTCAATGATGACGAACCGCAGGTCGCTGAACAGCTTGAAAGCCCCGCTGGAATTGCGCATGAGCATACTTTCGAGGGATTCCGGGGTGGTCTGGATTATGCCCTGAGGTCGCTTCATGACCCGCTTTTTTGCGGCGGGGGAAGCGTCGCCGTGCCACTTCGTGACCGGGATACCGGCCTCGTCCAGAAGCCCTTCCAGCCGCAGAAACTGGTCGTTTATGAGGGCTTTCAGCGGCGAGAGGTACAGAACTCCCACGCTGGCGGAGGGGTTCTCCCACAGCTGGGTCAGCACCGGCAGGAACGCAGCTTCCGTCTTGCCGCTCGCAGTCCCGCTGGACAGCAGGACGTTTTCGTCGGTGTCGAATATCGCTTCAGCGGCTTTGACCTGAATTTCCCGCAATTCTTCCCACTTGTTGCGGTAGATGTAGTCCTGTATGAAGGGAGCGTAGCGGGAAAAAATACTAGACATTAAAAATCTCCTGTTCGTTTATCTTATCCCATTTAA
>JBJFGA010000267.1:0-2320 GCA_051892275.1 Oscillospiraceae bacterium
TTTGTACGCATCTTGCTTGCATATTTTCCGTCATATCGCACAAAAACTCCTTGACTGGCGTCAGCCCGCCTGCGTCGTTTTTGTACAATCTGACGAAAAATCGAGTTGTGTCAATCAGCGAAGCGCAATATTGACACAACTAGCTGCACGCAATATGCGCACAATCTTTGTGCGGTATTGCCTTAGGTCAGCTTTGAAAAGGACAACCCCGGTTCATATAATGTACCGGGGCGATGAATAAATCGTATATGGCAAAATGCAGATATTACGCACAGCAGAGCCATTTCTCAACGACCCTCGGCGTGCCTGCCGTATGTATACCCCCACTCATAAGTCATGAGTATCACATAATCCGCAATTCTCCCCTGCGCGGCGTAGTCATGCGCTTCATACAGCACGCCGGGCTGGTCTGCGGATATCTTGGGGGCGAGTGCGGTCACAAGAATGTACCCATTCTCATGAAGCTGCCGCGCCAGCCGCTCAAGGAATGCGTTGTAAACCTCTCTGTCCTCCGGGGCGATGTACTCTATATCCATATTCACGCCGTAATAATTCTTTGCGCTAAGCTCCGAGAGGATATTCCCGATAAGACGCTCCTGCAATTCCTCTGAAGCCAGTATCCCGGACAGGTTCTCGGTGCTGAACCCCTCGTCAAAGATATTCGTCACCACCATCAGCGGCATTACTGCGGAACGCGTTGCCCGGAAGATGAGATCGCTGTCGTCCGGCGGCACAAGCTCCGCCTGCGGAGTCAGCGAGTAGCTGAACGGGCTTATGAACGTCAGAAACGGCAGCACGCAGTTGAGCGCATTGGTGCTTATGCTGGGGTAGGCGTAGCCGTTCACCAGTATCGGGCGGCGGGAAACCGGCTCGCTCACCGGGATATTCACCGTTTCGCCCGGACGGATATTCAGCGGGTTGAGGTCTGGGTTCGCCGCGATCAGCTCCTCAAGCGGGACATCATACTCCTGCGACAGCGAGAACAGCGTCTGACCCTCCGGCAGGATATACCGCACCGTGTTGGAGTTGATCAGCAAATTCTGCCCCGGAACAAGCACCGCCGGTTCTCTTAACAGATTGTCTGCGGCAATGCGGTTGGGCGGCAGTCCGTATCTTCTCGAAATATCCGCCAGCGTGTCGCCGGGACGTACCGTGTATATCAGCATAGAATTACCCCCTCATAAAAGCTCGCGGCGCGCGCCGAGAATGTGTATTCCCTCTGCCCCTGCATAGTCGTATGTGGAAAGCCGCCGGTTCCTTGCGTCGTAGGAATGTGCGCAGATGAAGATATTTTCCGGGTTTCCCGGGTAGAAGATGTAGGACACTATCATCGTGTGGTAAAGCCGCCCGTCGCTGTTGCGAAGCTGTATCACGTCGCCGGGGCAAAGCTCGTTCAGCTCGCACGGCTCGCCGTACACCCCCGTGCCCTCGTTCGTCAGCAGGAATTCCCGCAGGAACTCCACCCCCGTCCATGACGGCGAACGGTTGTTCGTATCTATGAAATACCAGCCGTTCTCGCTGGAATAGTTCATCACGCCGCAGCCCGCGTACAGGCACTGGGACACGAAATTCGTGCAGTCGCCGCCAATATCCTCGAAGTCGTAGAACCGCGGGTTTCTGGAATACGCCCATTTCAGAGCGTAACTCACCGCCCGGCGGCGGTCGTAGCCGGATTCTATCAGCATTCTGCTCACCCTCTTTCTATGGCAGTATATGCTGATTTTGGCGTTTGGTGCAAAAAATCCCCGGTGATTTTATCTCCGGGGAAATAGAAATATAAATTGTAATTTGCCGGGTAAGCCCGGCGGCTATTCCGCCTTTTGCTTTGTGAAACGTTTGCGACAGTGACTTGACGGCGGGGTTATTATGTTGCAAGAACAAATCTATTTTAAATTACCAGAATACCGTAGGGGAGGGGCTTGCCCCTCCCATATAAGGTGATTTGTATAGGCGGGAGGGGCAAGCCCCTCCCCTACGGGTGTGATGTCAAACAAATTACGTGCTTTCATTTTACGATTTTGTGCTACAAAATACTAATATTTAATCGACTTATAGACTTTGTCTATAGGAAGATTGAAGAATAGTATAATATCCCCGCCGTTGATATACCTGCGGCAAATGCAATGTATTGAATGGCGGAACAAGCTGCCGGGCTTACCCGGCAAATTCCGATTTGTCGTTGAGATAATTATAACACAAAATGCAAGCTCTGTGAACACAAAACCAAAAGGGCGCACCCTCCCGGAATGCGCCCTCTCATAACTGCCAGAAATCACGCCTTCATGCGCTTCTTGTAATCCGCCTTGATCTGCTCCAGAAC
>JBJFGA010000268.1:0-9067 GCA_051892275.1 Oscillospiraceae bacterium
GTTTCATTTTTTTATACCTCTCAAATACCTATCAAACAGCATTGTTAAGCACTTGGTGAGAGGTTCTGATTTATGGACCTGTCCATAATCTGTCCATTTTTCCCACTTGATTTTTTCTTTCAAAACTTATCAAGCGTTATCAATCATTGACAATTTCTAATTCGGATGAAGGGAGCTTTACTGCTGCTGAAATAGCGTCACAAGCTCTAGCTCTTGCATCTTCGAATTCATGACAGTAGATATTTCCGGTTGTTGTTACGTTTGCATGACCGAGGGACTTTGAAACTGTTACAATATCCACTCCGCTGTGAATGAGTGCCGATGCGTAAAAGTGTCTGAATGAGTGTACGGTTGTGTGTGGCATATTATTCTTTTTGAGGAATCTCATCAGCCATAGGTATGGAGTGATTGGTGCTATTGTTCCGCCGTGGGCTCCGGTAAATATTCTGTCATCGTCCTGCCAAAGCTCACCGCACTCTGCTTTGCGTTCATTCTGATACTCCTTATAGCGTTTAAGCATTTCAAACAGCATCGGTGAAAACTTATTGTTGCGGACAGAGGTTTTAGATTTTGGTGTGTCTGTATAACAGCCTATGCCGGGGACATAATAATATGCTCTGCGAACATTTATCAAGCAGTTATCCCAATCAATATCCTTCCACTCTAACCCCAACAATTCTCCGCGGCGGAAACCGCTAAAAGCAGCAAGGGCAAAGAACATACGGAATTCAAAATCCTCATTTTCAAGAAGAACAAGCAGCTTTTCCATTTCTTCAATGGAGTAAATCTCTTTTTCTTTCTTTTCGCGTTTGGGAGCGTTGATTTTGGCGCAAGGATTAATTTCAATCATTCCCAGCGTAACAGCATAGTCAAGGATACCTTTCAGCGTAATATAATATATTCTGACAGTTGTGGATGACAGGGGCTTGCCAGATTTCTTTGATTTACGCTTTGACATATCTGAAATAAAATCTTGAATGTGGATCGCCGTTATTTTGTTGAGTGAAAGGTGACCGAGCGCTTCAATAACCTGTGTCTTATAACGCCTGTAAAAGTCCTGCGTACTCTTTTTCAGCTTTGCTTTCACATACTCGGTGTACCAGCGTTCAGCAAAATCCTCTAGTTTAACATTGCCATTAGCATTTCCGTACTTGTACTGTTTCTCTAGCTTGTCGGCATAAAGCATTACCTCACGCTTTTTCTGTTTCGCCGTCATATCGGGATCGGGTTTCCATGTAAAGGACTTGATAACCTGTGTTCCGTCTGAACGGCAACCGCAGCTTATTCTGATTTGGTATGCTCCATTTCGCTCTCTTATTGATGCCATAGTGACTACCTCCTATCGTTCGCTATGACACACCTCTACGCTCTTATTATAACTTTAAAGCGTTAAAATGTCAATAGCTTTCTTGGCACAATTTCGAAATTTTGGGTTACATACCAAAAAACTCAAGGAGTGCATCCTTCGGAATAAGTATTTTGCCGTTTTTACTGTTCGACCTAACGGAACGTATAGCCTTTGAGCAAACAAGTTTCCGTAATGTGTGTTCAGAAACAGAACCGATAAGGTCAGCGCCTTCTTTCAATGTTAACAGTTCTGCTTTTGCCGCTTTCTTGAACTCCGTATCGGTCTTGATGATTTCGTCAAGCAGTTCAGTGACTTGCGTCATAAAAACCGCCTTTTCTTCAACGGTCATTATCATAAAATATTTCCCCATCTATATTAAAATGTGTACGGCGTTAAGCCGATATATAAGCAAACGGCTCATGCTTTTTACGGCGTGAGCCGTTTGCATTATAGTTGGTTGATACTCAGAGCGATTAGCAGGTAGTCCGCACCTGCACATGGGAGTTTCACCCCAGTCCATTCCTATGGAGCAGCCGTTACGCATTTGCGTCTGAACGGAAGTATCATTATCCCATCTTGGCAGCGTTGTTCCTTTCGCGCTCGTACCTTGCCTCTGCGTATGCGTTTACGGTTCGGGTTGATATTGGCAGACTTTCGGGGTTATTGTTATTCTCGCGCAAAAATAGTAGGTGGTCACGGATAATGAATAACTCCTCAGAATCAATACAGGTACATCTTCGCACAATCAGGCACTACGGTTGATGGTTTTGTTATCGCTCTGCTATGAAATTGTCAAAGATCTAAGGCAAACGTTTTTCCTTCCTGTTCTGACCTCATAATAAACATATCTGAATAATTCCGATTGTTGTGGAATTGTGATGTCTTTGCAGAGAGTATTCTGTTTGCTGACCCTATTATAGCACAAGATATACCATAAAATATATTTTTATCTCTATTCGGCATACAGTATCTCTATTTGGAATAATCTGTTTTCTTTTGTCGGACTGTATGTTATACTTTGACTTGAGGTGATTGTTATATCCTCGTTAAAATCAAGTCAAGCTTCTAACAGAATTCGTGAGCTGCGTGAGAAAAGAGGACTTACGCAAAAACAGCTCGGCGAGGAGATGAATACCGTGCAATCCAACATTTCACGGTATGAGGAAGGCACAAGGGATATACCCACTAAAACTCTGTTTGACTTATCACAGTTTTTTGGCGTGAGTGTATATTATCTGATGATGCAAGAAAAGACAATGAAAGGGGGTAGATATGAAGTCCTAGTAGAAAAAGTCCAATGTATTCCACCGGAAAAACTTGACCTTCTTGAGGAATTTATAGACTTTTTGCTGAATAAGTGATAGCAAATTTTTGAGGTTATGAAACCGTGATCGTCTATACAGTTTTTTCCCCGGAGTATACATATTATTATAACTTAAACTATTTCACATAACTTGATTATCTGAGGACTAACCTATTGTAATGTTGACAAATTAGATGCAGCATGATACAATAGAAATACCGATTTCTTTACTTTTTTCGTTGGAGGTATATGTATGTTTTCGAACAGAACAAATGACGGAAGAAACAATATCTGCGGCACAGTAGTCGCAAAGCTCAGAAAAGAGCTACATATCAGCCAGCGTGAACTTTCGGACAGGCTGAAAAACGGAGGTTTGGACATAGACAAAAACGCAGTTCAGCGCATTGAGTCTGGGCAGCGGTTTGTCACCGACATTGAGCTGATATTCATTTCTAAGGTACTCAATGTTACGATTAACGACCTGCTGGGTATCTGATTTGCGTTCATAAAACAAGCCGCACCCTGTTGAAATGCTCCCCTTTTGTTAGACAATATGGTATAATAGAAAAAATACCAAGAACGAAGTCTGAAGAAAGGGGGCATTTTTGTGCCTAAGGGACAGCCGAACAAAAGGTACACGCCTGAATTTAAGATTAAAGTAGTAGAAACAATGCAAAAGGAACACCTGAGCTACCGAGAAGCAGCGCGACAATTTGATATACCGCATCATACTATTGTAGCAAGCTGGGAACGAATATACCTTGAAGAAGGAGCAGAAGGACTGAGCATAGAGCGCAGGGGAAGAAAATCCACAGGTCGCCCTGCCAAACTGAAAACAGAAGTAGAGGAAGACCTGATTGCAGAGGTACAGCGGCTTCGTGCGGAGAATGCATACCTAAAAAAATTGAATGCCTTGGTTTCCGAGAGGGTACGGCAAGAGAAAAAGCGCAAGTGATTTGGGAACTGAGGCATGAACATAAAGTAGGACTGCTCATAGATGTTGCCAAAATTCCTCGCAGCACCTACTACTATTACAGCAAGCAATTCGATAATCCAAAGCCTGACAAATATGCAGCAATAAAGGCAGAAATCCGGCGGATTTACGATGAATGCAAAGGCAGATACGGATATCGGCGAATAACAAAAGAGTTAAGAAACAAATACAAGATAAATCATAAAACCGTTCAGCGCTTAATGCGTGAAATGGGTATCTTCTGCCGGGTCAGAATGAAGAAATACAATTCGTATCGCGGCGATGTTGGGAAGATAGCGCCTAACCTTTTGGAGCGTGATTTTCAGGCAGACAAACCCAATCAGAAATGGGTGACAGATGTTACTGAATTTGCGTTATTTGGTATTAAGCTGTATCTTTCTCCTATCATTGATTTGTTTAACGGTGAGGTTGTGTCCTACAATCTCAGCTACCACCCTAATATGCTTCAAGTGACAGAAATGCTTGAAAAGGCGTTTGCAAAAATTCCTAATAACACTAACCTTATTCTCCACTCCGACCAAGGCTGGCAGTACCAGCATAAGCAATACCAGCGTATGCTCCGCAGCAAGGGTATCAGGCAAAGTATGTCCCGAAAGGGCAACTGTCTGGATAATGCCTGCGCTGAAAATTTCTTCAGTTTGCTTAAGACTGAGCTGCTGTATTTGCAGGTGTTTACGAGCGTTGAACACTTCATCAACGAACTTCACGAATACATCGAGTGGTACAACACTAAACGCATCAAGCTTAAGCTTGATGGCTTATCTCCTGTTGAATACAGACATAAAGCAGCATAGCAAAAGCGACCAAGTTCGCTCTTAGTCGCTTTGCATAGTTATTTCCCAATTTTTTGTCTAACTTTTTGGGGTCAGTTCATGTTGAGTGCGGCTTGTTTTTTTCGGAATGCTTTTTCTTTCAGAAAACTCAGCAAAATGGGCGCACATTTCTGTACGCCCATTCTGCTATTCAATTGCGATTACGCTAAACCAACAATTCTTTTCAGTATTGCCGATGCGTCCATAGCGTTGATGTGTCCGTCGCCGTTAAAGTCCGCCATAAGCGGGTTCTTGCCCGTTTCCAGACCTACAATGTCCTTGAGTATCGCGCTTGCGTCCTTTGCGTTCATAACGCCGTCATTGTCCATATCGCCGAGCCTGTCGCTGAATTCGCAGAGCATTGCTACATAATAGCCCTTTTCAACAACATCGGGCAGAATAACCTTGCCGTCCTCGCCGAGCTTCGCGCAGGTCACGAAAACCTGCTTGCCGTCTACGACCTTGTAGAGGTTCGCAAACTTACCTGCGTGTGCTGTCTTAAACGCAACGGAAAGGTCTGTCGGGATATTCGTATTGTTCATTGTGAACTGAATTCCTGAAATACCACGCAGAGCGTCTGTTTTCAGCTTGCTTGTCGTGAGAATTGAAAGGTCAGCCGCCGCAGGAGTGGTTATCTTTGCACCGTCTGTTTTCCAGCTCTTTACGCTGTCGTAAACGAATGTAACTTTAAGCTGCTTATCATCAATTACCTTGATTACCTCAACGGGTACTGTGGTGTTGCCGTTAAGTGTGATTGTAATTTCAGAACCGGTTGTGAGTTTCGCAAGGTCTGCCGCAACATCGCTCCAGCTCTTGGAAGAGCCGCCGATAGAGGGGTTATTGGGTTCGGTCGGGGTAGTGGGTCTGTATCCACCTCCGCCGCCACCAGAAGAACCACCAGAGGACTTCTTTGTGAATGTTGCAGTTGCAACCTCGCTGTCATTCATTCCGTCCTTGACCGCAATAGCCTTGACGGTAGTGGTTGCTGTAATCGTAAATGCACCATCATAGAGCTTACTGTTCGTTGTAGGAGCAGAGCCGTCTGTGGTGTAGTAAATCTTTGCGCCCTCGGTTGCACAGGTGATTGTAACCGTCTGCGAACCGGTGAATGTGCCGCCGTTCGGGGAAATCACGGGAGTTGCCACGGTTTCCTTAACGGGAAGATTTATAGTGTATTCTGCGGTCACTACTGTGCTGTCTGTCATTTCGTCCTTGACCGCAATAGCCTTAACTGTGGTCGTCTTGCCGATTGTTAATGCGCCGGTGTATTTAGCGCTGCTTGTGGTCGGCTCTGTGCCGTCCGTGGTGTAGTAGATTGTCGCACCGTCTGTCGCAGAGGTGATTGTAACCGTCTGTACCTCGGTGAATGTGCCGCCGTTCGGAGCGAACAGGGGCGCAGCTACCTGTCCCAGCTTGGGTGCTATCTCATAGCCGCAGACGTTGCAGATTTCTGCGCTGTCGGCAGTAGCAGCGCTATCGGAAACGTGATTTTCCTTTTCAGTAGTATCGCCGCAAACGGTACACTTGTGCCAGTGTCCGTCCTTGTCAAAGTTATAGGTATCAGCCCACTTGTGACCCAGCTTTGCGATTACGGTCTGTTCCGCTGTTATTTCGGTTGTGCCGTTCTCGTCGCTGAAATACTTGCCGCAGCTGTCGCAAGTCCAATATGCGATATTACCGTCCTCGGTGCAGGTCGCCGCTTTTTCTGCGTGAGCAGGAAGCGTTCCGTGACCTGTGGTTTCGGTTTTAACGGAATACGGGCTTGCATTGTATTCTTCGGTTTCCGCATAGCGGATATAGCCCGTTACGGTTGTTCCGTGAGCTACCGCTGTGGTGTTTGTACTGCTCCAATTCTCACCGTCAAAGCTGTACTCAACGCCCGTGAGCGTGGTTGTGATTGTCGCCGTGTATGTGTTGTCGCTGTTCAGAGTAACATTCAGCGCAAACGCATTTTCAGAAGGAGCGTTGCGGTCTTGCTTTGCGGTTATGGTTACGACAACGTTAAATGTAATATCCTTGTAGTTCTGCGAGGGGATAGTAACCTTGATTGTCGCTGTGCTGCCGACATTTTCTTCGGTGTTGCTGTTCAGCTTAAAGGAAACCTTGCCATTTGAATAGCTTGCTGAACCTGCTGTCAAAACACCATTTTCATCGCTGATTTCAGCGGTAGGCGTTCCGAGCGTTCCCATATCTGTGGGTAATCCCGCAACAGCAGTGGTCTTTTCACCTGTTGTTGCCCAGCCGTAAGAAACGGGGATATCCGCAACAGCCGGAGCGTTTGCCTTGCCTATCGTGAAAGTCGTTGTGACATCGCTGAATGTGTAGTTGCCGCCCGACTTTGCCGTGATTGTTACTTTGCCTGTGCCTGCGTTTATATTGTTGGTGATTGTTGCGGTGTAGTCCGTTGATTTAAGTTCAGTAGTTCCGTCCTTAACCGTAATGGTAGGCGTAATCTCTGTGCCTGTGTAGGTGTACGAACCTGTAATCTCAACCGTGGGGGTTATCGGCTTTGCGGTTATCACAGCAGGAACAGAAACTGTTGTATTGCCGAGCTTATAGTTTCCGCTTGCGTCTGTGAGGGAAATCGTAACATTAACATTGCTTGTTCCGACATCTGCGGAGGTGTATGCGCCGATAGCACCTGCGTTTATCGTCACGCTGTCATTTCCGACAAGACCGTCCACGTTGAAAACACCGTTGTTGCCTGTGCCTGCGGCTGTTGTACCGTCATAAACTTTTGATACACTGAATGTACCTGCGGAAACGGTAAGCTCTTTCTGAGCTACCTCAACAGTTCCGCTTGCCACAGTTTCGTTGGTGTAGCTCTTGCCGCAGATAGTGCCTGTGAAAAGCACATTGTAGGTATAATTTTCTGCATTGGGCTTGACGCTTGTGTCCGAAACGCCGTCTATTACAAGGGAGAAGCCTGTTGTGACCTCTGTTTCACCCAAAACGGCTTTCAGCCCCGTATTAAGCGTGAGGATTTGCGCCCAAGTGTCGCCGTAAGTCGGGTTCGCCTTTACCGTAACGGCGTTTTCGGCTGTTGCGGTATTGTCGCCTACCTTGAATACGACATCGACAATCGTGTAATTTATCGTGCCGGTTGCGGTATTATAATTCGTGGTATCGGTAGGAGTAAAGGTGTAGCCGATACTGCCCGTAGAACCATTTGTTTTGGTCTTTAGGCTTTCTACTGTATCAGCATAAGACTCACCGTCATAAGTCAATGCGCCTGCAAGTGTGTTTCCGTCAACGCCCTTTACAACAGGCTCGGTAAATTCTCCGATACCGCACAAAATGTTCTGTACAGTAGCAACCGTAACGGTAGGACTAGCCTTGCCGATAGTAGCCAAAACAGCGTCCTCCTCAACATCTTCTGCATTAGCACCACCATCAACCTTGTAGAAAACGGTGTAGCTGTCCGCCGCAGTTCCCGTGGGAATGCTCGTTGAGTATGAAATTCCGTCAAGGCTGTAAAGCAGCGTTCCATAGTCAGTTTCGCCTGCCGTGATAAGCTCCTGCGGCGTTCCGGTGTAAACAAGCCCTGTTACCGCTGTGGGAGCAGTTACTTGTGGAGTAGTCTTTTTAATGGTAAACGTGCCTGCTGTAAAGATTATGTCATAATTCGGGTTGCTCTCGTTGGTGAGAGTACCCTGCGTGATGTCGTATGTGCCGACTTTTTCGCCCTTTACACGGGTAAGTGTACCTGCGAGAGTATCGCCGTTTATTAGCTGTGTATCACTATCTATGGTAAATTCAAACGTAGGGTCGGCTTCTGTGTATATCTTTTCTGTGTCATCTGCCGTAACTTTTACGGGTCTGCGGCTGATTTCAACCTCAACGCTATCAAGAGCTACAATATCACTGCCGTCCGTCACCTTGTACCAAACGTAGTAAGTGCCTGCGTCCTTGCCTGTGGGGAATGTTGTTTCGCTGTATTCGCCGTCCTTATCGGAAGAATACGACATTGTGTAGGTATCCGCATTTCCTGCTGAAATAAGTTCCTGCTCCGTGCCGTCATAAACAAGGTTGGGTACAGCCGTGGGTACGGTCAATGTCAGGTCTACTGACGTCCACTGTTTTGTTCCTGTGTCATAAGTATAAATCTTTACGCTTGTACCAACTCTTACGGTGTGTTTCTCATCGCCTGTGAGGTATGCATAGACTTTTCCGTCATCGTGCGTGGGGTACTTTTTGCCGTCTATCGACACATAATCGCCGTAAGGATTAGCGATTTCACGGAGATATACGGGGGTTTTAGCTTCATCATCAAGAGTGGGGGGAACTGCATCTTTATTAAGACCGCCGCCGATAGCGTTAGCACTACTTGAAGAAGCCCTTACAGAGCCGCCCGTGATAACAATGTTTGAGGCTTCTGCATCCATACCGCCGCCTATACCTGCACCCTGATCATTGCTTGTTGCAGTGACAACGCCGCCGCTTATGGTGATATCTGTGCCGCTGCTGCCATATCCGCCGCCGATACCCGCACCGTTGTTTTCTGCGGTTGCTTTGACCGTGCCGCCGCTTATCTTAATGTTTGAGCCGCTGCCGCCCTGACCGCCGCCGATGCCCGCACCGTTTGAATACGAATAAGCTGTAACCGTGCC
>JBJFGA010000269.1:0-8989 GCA_051892275.1 Oscillospiraceae bacterium
CCATTAGAAAGTAACTATTCATTATTTGAATAGTTTTTTTATATTCATATTTGCAACCTTACGTTGAAATAAGAAAATTAATAAATGTCATAATTTATCATATATTTACTAATTTATTTTTATATTTATCCCAAACAAATCTATTTAAAACCATAATATTATAAAAGCGTTTATTACTATATCGGAATTTTTCTTTTATCATGTGTTATCATGACCTCACAATTTTTTTATGAACCGCAGCTGTTTCTTTTCAGAGGTATATCCCATGCGGCGGTAGAAATCATGCGCCCAGGTGCGCTCTTCGCCGGAATTAAGGCGCATTATCTGTATTCCGTTATCAGTAGCCCATTTTTCCGCCGCAGAAATAAGCGCCCTGCCAACTCCGATATGCTGAAAACAAGACTTCACCGCCAGACCCAGAATATTCGCCATGGTTTCAGAGTACAACAATTCGTAGCGCTCAACATGAACGTACCCGGCGGGCTGTCCGTCAACTAATGCCACGAAAACTGCTTCCCGGGTAACGTCAAGCCGAGTCAGCTTTGCCTGAACCAGTCCTGCTTCGCAGGAATATCCCAGTTCCTCGCTGGATATATCGCTTATAGCGGCTGAATCTGCTGCCGATGCAGAACGCACCTCGACACTTATCATCAGCGCTCCCCTATCATCTCCCGGAACTCCTGCTCCGAAATCACCGTGATACCCAGCTCCTGCGCCTTGGTCAGCTTGCTGCCGGCTTCCTCCCCGGCGAGGACGTAGCTGGTCTTTTTGCTGACCGACCCGGAGCATTTGCCGCCCCGCTGCTCTATCATCTGCTTAGCCTGCTCCCGGGTGAGGGTGGGGAGCGTTCCGGTAAGCACGAAGGTCTTGCCCGCAAGCTCGTCCGACAGCTTTCCGCTGGCGTAGCTCATGTTTACTCCGTAGCTGCGAAGCCGCTCTATCAGCTTTATGCGGTGCGACTCCTGCATTGCGTTGTACACTGAATCCGCCATGATATCGCCGAAGCCGTCAATGGCGCATATTTCCAGCGGGAGCGCCGCCATTATGCTGTCCATGTCGCCGAATTTCTCGCACAGCAGCTTCGCCGCCCGCTGACCTATCCCCCGGATACCCAGCGCGAATACCAGACGGTCAAGCCCGTTCTGCTTGGACTTTTCAATGGAATTTATCAGGTTCTCCGCGGACTTCACACCGCCGGTTATCTGCATGACGGTCTGGACGTCCAGCTCGTACAGGTCTGCGACATTACGCACAAAGCCGTTGTCAAGGAGCTGCTGCACGATAGCCTCCCCCAGCCCCTCTATGTTCATTGCGTTACGGGAGGCGAAATGCTCGATTGACCGCGCCAGCTGAGCCGGACAGTCCATATTCTGGCAGCGAATGACCGCTTCGTCCTCGTCCCGGAGGGCTTCTGCGCCGCAAATGGGGCAGGTTTTCGGGATAAAGTAGGGTTCAGAGCCGTCCCGGTGGGAAACGCTGCGCACCACCTCCGGGATTATGTCCCCGGCTTTGCGCACGACTATTCTGTCCCCTACCCGGATATCCTTTTCGGAGATTATGTCCTGATTGTGCAGTATCGCCCTTGAAACGGTAGTTCCCGCAAGCTGAACCGGGTCGAATATCGCCACAGGAGTAAGCGCACCCGTCCTGCCGACATTTATCTCTATTTCGTTGAGGGTGGTTTCCTTTTCCTCCGGCGGGTATTTGAACGCGCTCGCCCATTTCGGGACTTTGGTGGTAGCGCCTATCTCCGTCCGCAGCGCGAAGCTGTTCACCTTGATTACTGCGCCGTCGATGTCAAAGGGCAGCTCCCGGCGCATTTCGCCTATCTCGCGGATACGCTGCACCACCTCATCGGCGGTATGGCACACCCGGAAGTCCGGTATGACACGGAATCCAAGCTGCTGCATATATTCCAGCGACTGGGAATGCGCGGTAAGCTCCTTACCCTCGATCTGCTGGACGTTGAAGCAGAATATGTCCAGCCTGCGCTTTGCGGTGACTGAACTGTCCTTCTGTCTTAGTGAGCCTGCGGCGGCGTTCCGGGGGTTTTTGGGGAGCGGGTCGCCGTTGCGCTCCTGTTCCTCGCAGAGCGCCGCGAAGCTCTTTTTTGGCATGTAGACCTCGCCCCGAACCTCAATGAACGGCAGCGGCTCGGACAGCTTCAGCGGAATGGAGCGTATCGTTTTGAGATTTGCGGTGATGTCCTCGCCGATGAAACCGTCACCCCGGGTGGAGCCTCTCACGAACACGCCGTCCCGGTATTCCAGCGACACAGAAAGCCCGTCAATTTTCGGCTCGACAACGAACTCGTCAGCACCCTGCTCCATTACTCCGGCGAGGAAGCTGCGCACCTCCTCCTCGCTGAAAATATCCTGCAAAGACCCCATCTGAACAGTGTGCTGCACCTTTTCAAAGCTGCTGTTCACCGTACCCCCGACACGCTGGGTGGGTGAATCCGGGAACGCCAGCTCCGGGAAAGACTGCTCAATGCCGCGAAGCTCCCGCATGAGTGCGTCGTATTCGTCGTCCTCTATCGTTGGGGAATCGAGGTCGTAGTAGTTATGATTGTGCTTTTCAATAATGCTGCGAAGCTCCGCAGCCCGCTTTTCTGCTTCCTGAAATTCCAAAATGAACCTCCATATTTACTCGCTCACCACCGCGCCGTAATCCTGCAACAGTCCCACAAGGTCTGAATCCGATGAAACAACGTGTGTGTAAGCGTCCGGTATCCTGCCCACTATCACAGTTTCTGCGGCGACAATGGACGTTTTCACCGGAACTCTTGTCGAAAATCCCGGAATGACCGCGTCCGTCACCACGTCAATTTCAATAATGATACGGTGGAGCGTCTGGTTTATCCCCGCTTCCTTGAACTCGCTGATTATCGAGGTGCAGGCGTAGCCCACCGGGCTTACCGTCATGCCTATCCTGAAGCCCCTGCCGTGCAGCAGCTCAATTCCGGTCAGCGTGCCTATCGGAATCATGATGTCAATGGCGCTGATACGGTCAAGTTCCCGCTCTATCCGGGCGGCGATGTTGTTTTTCAGCTTGTTGATGTTCAGCACGTTGCTTTCAACAGAGCAGACATTCCCGGATTCGTCTGTGGACAGGGTGACAAGGCTGGAATAGCTGATGTCCTCCCGCTCCAGTTCGGCGGAAATACTGCGGTTGATGATGTCCGAAACCGCCGCGTGGCATTCGTAGTAATTCACCGACTCCACTATCGGGCGCAGGCTAAGGTCAGCAATGAACGTAAGTCCTATCAATATCATAGCCGCCGCGATGAGCTTTATGCCCAGCTTTCGCAGGCGCAGTCTTGCCTTTTCGGAAATCAATAACATCACCCCCGTTCTGTATTCTATGTTTATGCAGAACAGGGGGTGAATTTTAATGCGGAATTAGGAATTCGGAATTCGGAATTCGGAATTGTCGAAAACCGATTAACGGTATTATCCGATATTTCTTATCATGACATATTTCAGTTGATAACACATTATTCTGATAACAGCTCCGAATACCGCATTCTGTTCAATTGTTCACGAACGCTTCAAACGCTTTGTATGCCGCGTAAATGTCGGTTTTTGCGGTGATCTCGAACGGAGCGTGCATGGACATTACCGGAACGCCAACGTCAATTGTGTCAACGTCAAGATTCGCGATATATGCCGCGACAGTACCGCCGCCGCCGAGGTCTACCTTGCCAAGCTCGCCGGTCTGCCAGATAACGCCGTTCTTGTCCAGAAGCGCGCGAATCTCGCCCACGAACTCCGCAGAAGCGTCAGACGTGCCGCTCTTGCCCCGGGAGCCGGTGTACTTAGTCACGCACACGCCGCCGTTGAGCAGGGCGCTGTTGTTCTTCTCGAAAACGTCCGGGAAGGTGGGGTCGTATGCCGCATTTACGTCCGCTGACAGGCAGCGGGAGTTGCTCAGCACAGTTCTGCCCTTTATGCCAAAGGTAGCCGAAAGGTCTGCGATGAAGTACCGCAGATACGCAGAGCGAAGCCCGGTGTTGCCGTCGCTGCCTGTTTCCTCCTTGTCGGTGAGGATAGCTACCGCGGTCTTGTCAGGATTTTTCAGCTCCAGCACCGCCATAAGCTCGGTGTAGGCGCACACCCTGTCGTCCTGACCGTAAGCGCCCACAAGCCCTCTGTCAAAGCCAACGTCCTTAGCCTTGAACGCGGGAACTGCTTCAAGCTCCGCAGAGATGAAGTCCGCTTCGGTGATTCCGTACTTCTCGTTCAGTATCATCATTATGTTGAGCTTCACCAGCTCGCTGCCCTCGTCGTCCCTGAACGGGCGGCTGCCAATGATGAGGTTAAGCTCCTCGCCCTTGATAAGCTCGGTAGAGGGGCGCTTGTACTGCTGATTTGCAAGGTGCGGGAGCAGGTCGGACACGCAGAATACCGGGTCGCCCTCGTCCTCGCCGATGTTGACGGTTATCTTGCTGCCGTCGGACTTTACGATAACTCCGTGCAGGGACAGCGGAACGGTAGGCCACTGGTACTTCTTGATGCCGCCGTAGTAGTGGGTCTTGAAATAAGCCACCTCGTCCTTTTCGTAGAGCGGGTTCTGCTTCATGTCAAGCCGCGGTGAGTCGATGTGCGCCGCTACCAGATTAACGCCGTTCTCAATGGACTGCTTGCCTATAACCGCAAGGATAACAGACTTATCGCGGTTCGCAAAATAAATCTTGTCGCCGGGCTTGTACTTAGCCTTTCTGTCGAACTCTGCGAAGCCCCGGGCTTTCGCCTGCTTCACGATCTCGGCGCAAGCCTCCCGCTCGGTCTTTGCGATATCAAGGAACTTTTTGTACCCCTCGCAGAACTTATCGCACTTCTTCAGTTCCTCGTCGCTCATTCTTGCGACAGCGTTCTTCTTGTTCATTAAGAGCTTTTCTTTAAGCTCTTTTACATTTGATTCAGCCATTGTTTTATTGTCCTTTCATATTTTCAGCGCATTGCGCTTAGTTGTCGTATATTTTTTTATAGATGTCCATTGCGCGGACTATCTTGCTGACGTAATGTGCGGTATCGGACGTCGGTATAACGTCAAGGTGTACGCCGTCAGCGGACAGCGAACTGTCCTGGAGCCACTCGTTGACCTTGCCTCTGCCCGCGTGGTATGCCGCCATTGTGGTTTCGACACTTCCGAACTCGTCATACAGATACCCAAGCAGCCAGCAGCCGTAGCGGATATTGGTCCTTGCGTCGTACATGTCGAGATAACGGGTTTCCTCGTCCTCCATGCGGTATTTCAGCCAGTCGAAGGTGTCCTCCATTATCTGCATAAGTCCCCGAGCGCCCAGGTCGGACACCGCGTTCGGGTCAAAATTGCTCTCGGTCTTTATCACCGCGTAGACGAGGTACTTATCCACCCCGTTTTCCCGGGAGTACTTCTCAACGTAGTTCTCATATTTCAACGGGTGGGTGTATTTTATAAAAGCCTTGAAGCCGAAAAAACCGCCCACCGCCAGAGCCGCGACTACCACCAGCGAGATCATCACCACCGGAAGCGTGCTCCGCTTTCGTTTCTTGTATTTTGTCATTATTCCCCTTTCAGCAGCCGGACGACCTGTTCAGCCGCCTCAAAAAGCTGCTCCGGTGTGCCGTTGTTTTCAAGGCAGAAGTCGGAGCGCTCACGGTAAAATCCCGCACTGTGCTGGCTGCGGAGCCTTGCCTCGG
Source organism: Oscillospiraceae bacterium (assembly GCA_051892275.1). Taxonomy (GTDB): domain Bacteria; phylum Bacillota; class Clostridia; order Oscillospirales; family Ruminococcaceae; genus CAG-115. Next base: position 5,685 of record JBJFGA010000269.1, read on the forward strand.
CAAGCTCCAACGGGATATTGTCCCGGGCGGTTATTCTTTCGGCACATACAGTTATATCCGCAGTGACGCTCACTATACTGCCGCATAGAAGCTCAACCCTAGCCTCGAACAGCGTCGGCGCGTCCAGCAGGACATATTCCCCGCTGTGCCGCAGCTTCTCCGCTATATTATATGTGATATACGGGTAGATTATTTTATTGAACAGCCTGCGTTTTTCCGGGTCGTGGAAGATAAGCTCGGAGGTCTTACGGCGGTCGAGAGTGCCGTCCGTGCGTATCAGTTCCCGCGAGAGCCGCTCCGCAAGCTCATTGAGCGCCGGCATTCCCGGCTCTGTGACTTCCCTGGCGCAGCTGTCGCAGTCGATAACATCAAATCCGTTGTCCGCAAAAACTCTGCACACTGTGGACTTCCCCGCGCCGGACATGCCGGTAAGTCCAACCACAAGACGCTCACTCATCATCAACGCTCACTATCCTGAATGCAGCCGCACGAAGCAGTCGGTTGTACACCGCCAGTCCTATGCCCTCTTTTGACGGCATTTCAACGTACACCCGCGCCGTGCCCTGCTCGTCCGCTTCCCGCAGAAGAGCGAACAGGCGGTGCGCCTGCTGCTGTGTGTCTTCACCAAAGCTGCGGAAAATTCCCGTCTCGTTCCCGTCCTGCGACAGCGCAATAACTCCCTCGCCGGAATGAGCCTCGCACCAATGCCGGAACTGCTCCCCGTGGGCGTTTACGATAAGCACGTCCGCTTTCGGTGAGTAGTGCTTGTATTTCATGCCCGGTGAAAGCACCTTTGCGCCCTTTTCCGGCTCTGCGGTCACCGCCGGGTCGATATCCACAGTACAAAGCTCCGACAGCATTTCCGCAGTAACCCCGCCGGGACGCAGGACACGCACCCGGTCGGCTCCGGTAAAACACAGCACTGTGCTTTCAACTCCGCAGGAACACTCGCCGCCGTCAATTATCAGCGGTATCCTGCCATTCATGTCGTTAAAAACATGCTGCGCGGTGGTGGGGCTGGGGCTGCCGGAAAGGTTTGCCGAGGGAGCAGCAAGCGGGAAGCCACATGCGTCTATTATAGCCCTCGCAGCGGGGCTGCTGGGCATTCTCACCGCGATAGTGTCAAGCCCGCCGCTGGTGGTCTGCGGGATAAGGTCGGACTTGGGAAATATCATGGTAAGCGGTCCGCCCCAGAAACGCTCCGCGAGTTCCAGCGCAAGCGTGGGTATCTTCCGTACAAGCGGCGGCAGTTGGTCAATATTGCTGATGTGAACTATCAGCGGATTGTCCTGCGGCCGTCCCTTTGCCGCGAATATGCTGCGGACTGCGGCTTCGTTACGGGCGTCCGCCGCAAGTCCATAAACCGTTTCTGTGGGAATGCCGACAATGCCGCCCGCCGCCATTATTTCAGCCGCTTTCTTCGCGGAATCCTCCGAAAACGGCAGTACTTCTGTTATCAACTCTGTCAGTTCCTTTCATCGCCCTGTTTTAAGAGCTTCGCGGTCTGGTCGGCGAGCCGCAGCGCTTCAAACACCTCGTCACAGCCGCCGTTCATCATCTCGTCAAGCTTGTAGAGGGTAAGCCCGATACGGTGGTCGGTCACTCTTGACTGGGGAAAATTGTATGTCCGTATGCGCTCGGAACGGTCGCCTGTGCCGACCTGTATTCGGCGTTCCTCGGCTATGGCGCTGTCCCGGGCTTCCAGCTTTGCTTCGTACAGCTTGCTGTACAGCTTCTTCAGAGCCTTCTCCTTGTTCTTGAACTGGGAACGCTCTTCCTGACATTCCACCACAGTCCCAGTGGGATTGTGTATTATTCTAATGGCGGATTCGGTCTTGTTGATATGCTGTCCGCCCGCGCCGCTGGAACGGAATGTTTCTATCGTGAGGTCGGCGGGGTTGATGTCAACGTCTACCTCTTCCGCTTCGGGAAGCACCGCGACAGTCACCGTTGAGGTCTGAATGCGCCCCTGGGATTCCGTTTCCGGCACGCGCTGCACCCGGTGCACTCCGCTTTCGTACTTCATCTTCGCGAAAACGCCCTCACCCTCGACAAGAAAGCTCACCTCGCGGTAGCCGCCAAGCTCGGTGGGGTTGGAGCTTATCGGCTCTACTGTCCAGCCCTGACGCGCGGAGTACATGCTGTACATTCTCATCAGCGAATTTGCAAACAGCGCCGCCTCCTCGCCACCCGCGCCTGCTCTTATCTCGACTATACAGCTGCGGTCATCGTCCGGGTCTTTGGGAAGGAGCAGTATTTTCAGCTCTCCGGAAAGCTGCTCGGTGAGCGCCTTGTTCTCGTCATACTCGCTCTGGGCAAGCTCCCGAAGCTCCGCGTCAGCGCCTGCTTCCTTCAAAGCGGAAAGCGCGTCCTCACAGTTTCTCTGCGCCCGTTTGTATTTCTGCCAGACCTCCATGAGCGGGGTCAGGTTCTTGTATTCTCTCATAAGGTCGGTGTACAGCTTGTTGTCTGATATCACCGCCGGGTCGGACAGCTTCACGCTGATCTCGTCATAGCGTGCTTCTGCGATCATAAGCTTTTCGTTCATGTTTACCTCCGTATAATGCGTTTGCTATGGGAACAGCTCAGCGCTATCGCTCGGAGGACACGGTCTCCCTTATCACGGAACGTATCTTCTTCTCGCACTTGGAGCGCGGTATCATGAACACATGACCGCAGCCCTTACAGCACAGCCGGAAATCCGCGCCGCACCGCTGCACCAGCATCTGATTGCTGCCGCAGCCGGGGTGTTCCTTTTTCATCACCAGAATGTCCCCGACCTGTATATCCATCTGCTTCACGCTCCTTTGCACTAGTACTCATCATCTTATTATACCACTTTTGTATCTGATTTGCAATAATTCTTCATGCGTTTTTGAAAAAAAACTGGAATTAGTCCGTGGACAGCATCTACGCCCCGGAAATAATTGTAAAACCTATTGACATTTACCCCTAAATCATCTATAATAAATTTATATAGACTTTTTTAAGCACTGATTTCCGGTATCATTTCCATTAATGAGGGACACTATAATGAAGCAAAAGAAAAAAATGGGCAAGAAGCTCAACCTTATAATCTGTGCGGTAGCTTTTGTCGTGATGATGGTCTATTTGGTTTTTGTTGACAGTATCGACAATGTTGTGGCGGCGCTCACCAGGATAAACAAGGGGGCGCTGATCATCTGCGTCCTTTTCATGGTGGGCTACTGGCTGTGCGAATCGGCGACCGTTCACGTCATGCTCAAATCCATGCACCCGAAGATGAAGTTCTGGAACAGCTGAAAGCAGAAGGCTGTAACGTAGTG
>JBJFGA010000270.1:0-8985 GCA_051892275.1 Oscillospiraceae bacterium
TTCCTGGTAAAGCCGAACAACCACGAGCTTGGCGAGATGTTTGGCGTGGAGCTAAAAACGGACGAGGAAATCGAAAAATACGCAAGAAAGCTACGGGAAATGGGCGCGGTCAATGTGCTTATCTCCATGGCGGGCGACGGCGCAATGCTTATCGACGAGTTCGGCAAAACACACCGCTGCGGCGTCTGCAAGGGAACAGTGAAAAACTCCGTCGGAGCAGGCGACTCAATGGTGGCGGGCTTTACGGCAGGCTCACTGAACGGGGATTACGAATACGCTCTGAAACTGGGAACGGCGGCAGGAGGAGCAACTGCATTTTCAGACGGACTTGCCACAAAGGAAAAAATCACAGAGCTTCTGGAAACGCTCTGAATATAAATCAAAGGAGGAACCATTATGCGAATAGTTGATTTACTGAAAAAAGACAGCATACTGCTGGGCGGCTCTCCGAAATCAAAGAGCGAAGCGATTGATATTCTGGTTGACCTTCAGGTAAAGGGCGGAAATATCGCCGACAAGGACGAATACAAAAAAGGTATTCTGGCTCGCGAGGAAAAAGGCTCAACTGCTGTCGGCGAGGGAATCGCTATCCCCCACGCCAAAAGCGAAGCGGTCAAGGCTCCCTCCCTTGCGGCAATGACGGTGCCGGAGGGCGTTGACTATGAAGCCCTTGACGACGAGCCTTCAAACCTTCTGTTCATGATAGCTGCTCCGAACGATGGCGATGTTCACCTTGAGGTGCTTTCGCGGCTGATGACAATCCTTATGGACGAGGATTTCCGTGAGAAGCTGCTTAATGCAAAGGATAAGGACGAGTTCCTGAATATCATTGATGATATGGAAAAGGAGAAATACCCCGATGAGCCGAAGCAGGAAGTAAAGTCGGACGATGGCTACAAGGTCCTTGCGGTAACTGCCTGTCCTACCGGTATCGCGCATACATATATGGCTGCGGAAGCTCTCGAAAAGGCAGGCAAAAGACTGGGCATTTCAATTAAGGTGGAAACCAACGGCTCGGGCGGCGCAAAGAATATCCTTACCGATGAGGAAATAGCCGCCTGTGACGGTATTATCGTAGCGGCGGATAAGACGGTGGAAATGGCTCGCTTTGACGGTAAGAAAGTTATTCGCACAAAAGTTTCCGACGGAATTAAAATACCCGATGAGCTTATCAACCGCATTGAATCAGGCGACGCTCCGGTTTATCATCACGAGGGCGGCAGGAACAGCAGTTCCTCATCTTCGAGATGTGATGAGAGCTTCGGCAGAAAGCTGTACAAGCACCTGATGAACGGCGTTTCAAATATGCTGCCGTTCACGGTTGCGGGCGGTATCTTTATCGCACTGGCGTTCCTTATCGACTCCCTCGGCGGTGCGCCGCAGGACGGTGATTTCGGTACGCATTTAGCTGCGGCGGCATGGTTCAAGACTATCGGCGGCTATGCATTCAACTTCATGATACCGATACTTGCGGGCTTTATCGGCAAGAGTATCGCAGACAGACCGGGTCTTCTGGTTGGTATGGCGGGCGGCGCAATGGCGGTTTCCGGCGCAACCTTCGCAGCTCCCGGCGGCGACGTTCCCTCGGGATTCCTCGGTGCTTTGCTTGCAGGCTTTATCGGCGGATTCCTTATGCTTATGCTTGAAAAGCTGTGCGACAAGCTGCCTAAGGCTCTTAACGGAATCAAGCCCGTGCTTATTTACCCCCTCGGCGGTCTTGCTATGGTCGCAATTATGATGTGCGCTGTAAATCCGATAATGGGACTTCTCAACGAGGGGCTTGCAAATCTTCTCACCAACATGGGCGACACCAGCAAGATACTTCTCGGCTGTGTGCTTGGCGCAATGATGTCCATTGATATGGGCGGTCCGTTCAACAAAGCGGCATACGTTTTCGGTACTGCGGCAATCGCCTCGGGTAACTTTGATATTATGGCGGCGGTTATGGTCGGTGGAATGGTGCCCCCTATCGCTATCGCACTTGCCACAACATTCTTCAGGAACAAATTCACAGAGGAAGAACGCAAGAATGGTCCCGTAAACTACATCATGGGTTTAAGCTTCATCACCGAGGGCGCGATTCCTTATGCTGCGGCTGACCCCGGCAGAGTTATCCCCGCTTGCATGATAGGCGCAGGAACGGCAGGCGCGCTTTCAATGGCGTTCGGCTGTACGCTCCGCGCTCCCCACGGAGGTATCTTCGTATTCCCTGTGGTAGGCAATCCCGTTATGTATGTTCTGGCGCTTGTTATAGGTTCGGTGGTGGGAATGCTGCTGCTCGGACTGTTCAAGAAAAAGGTTACAAAGTAAGGCTATCCCAAACGACATAAAATATGATTTCAGTAAAGGAGAATTATTATGGTATCTAAGGTTGTAACAGTTGTAAACGCAGAGGGTATGCACATGCGTCCCGCAGGAATTATCGCCAAGCTGGCAAAGGATCACCCCGACAGCGAGGTCATCATGAAGGCAAACGGCAGGGACATCAAGGCGAAGGCTGTTATGCAGATAATGGCGGCAGGCATAAAGAAGGGAACCGAGGTAGAACTTGTTGTTACCGGCGGAGATGAGCAGGCTGTGCTTGACGAGTTTGTTAAGCTGTTTGAGGATGGCTTCGGCGAATAAGGCTGTCGATAAACCGTCATCTGCGTCGTCAACCTCATAACGGCAGGCACAAAGCCTAGCCGTTATGCGGTTTCCTAGCACCTGACGGTTTCTCGCCACCCTTAAAAATAGCTTTTTCGAAAAGTTAGGTGCGGCGGAAACACCGCCGCTCCGAGTTTAACGGGAGGTGTTTCTATGACAACACTAAAGGGCAAGGGAGTTTACGGCGCGATAGCGCTGGGGCGAATTTCTGTATTCACCAGAAAAGAAGCGTCCGTCAAGAGAACTCACATTGACGATACCGAAGCGGAAAAGGCAAGGCTTGAAGCGGCTAAGGAAAAGGCAACAGAACAGCTTCAGGAGATATACAACAAGGCTCTGAGGGAAGTCGGCGAGGCAAACGCGCAGATATTTGAGATCCACATGATGATGATAGAGGACGAGGACTACAACGATTCGATATCAAGCATTATTGAAACTCAATCTGTCAATGCCGAATATGCTGTCGCAGTAACGGCGGATAATTTTGCCGAGATGTTCTCCTCAATGGAGGACGCATATATGCAGGCTCGCTCTGCCGATGTCAAGGACATCTCCAACCGCATTATAAGCTGCCTTTCCGAAGAAAACAATGACAGCGCCGTTTCCGATGAAAAGGTGATTATCTGTGCGGACGACCTTGCACCCAGCGAAACGGTTCTTCTGGATAAGGACAAGGTGCTGGCATTTGTTACCGCGTTCGGCTCGTCAAATTCTCATACCGCAATTCTTGCGAGAAATATGAATATCCCTGCGATTATCGGCGTGGGAGAGGAGCTTCTGAACTCTGTCAGAAACGGCGATTATGCGGCGGTTGACGGATATACTGGAGAGATATTTGTTGACCCCGACGAGGAAACAAAATCCCGCCTTGAAAGCAAGCGCGCCGAGGACGAGGAGAAAAAGCGCCTGCTTCAGGAACTCAAAGGCAAGGAAAATATCACCCTTGACGGTCGGAAAATCAACATATATGCCAACATCGGCAGCGTTGACAATATCGGCGCTGTGCTTGCCAACGACGCAGGCGGAATAGGGCTTTTCCGAAGCGAATTTCTCTATCTTGAAAGCAGCGACTACCCCACCGAGGAACAGCAGTTCGCGGCATATAAAAGAGTGCTTGAAAGCATGGCGGGAAAGAAAGTTATTATCCGTACCCTTGATATAGGCGCTGACAAGCAGGTGGACTACTTTGGCTTAGCAAAAGAGGAAAATCCCGCTCTCGGCTATCGCGCAATACGCATTTGCCTCACCCGCCCCGAGATATTCAAAACGCAGCTTCGCGCACTATATCGCGCTTCCGCATACGGCAATCTGGGAATAATGTTCCCGATGATAACAAGCGTTCGCGAGGTTCGGCAGGCGCTGGATATGTGCGAACAGGTGAAAAAAGAACTGAAAGCCGACGGTATAGAGTATTCCGACAAGGTTGAAGTCGGAATTATGATAGAAACCCCCGCGGCGGCGATAATCAGCGACAAACTTGCGCCTATGGTGGACTTTTTCAGCGTAGGCACAAACGACCTCACGCAGTACACCCTCGCCTGTGACCGTCAGAACGCTGCGATAGAGCAGTTCGTTGACACACATCACGAGTCTGTACTTCGCCTTATAGAAATGTCGGCAAGGAACGCTCACGCAAACGGCGCTTGGATAGGAATATGCGGGGAGCTTGCGGCGGACACAAGCCTTACGGAAACATTCCTACGCATGGGAATCGACGAGCTGTCAGTATCCCCTACCTTTGTGCTAAAGGTAAGAGACGCAGTAAGACGCTGCAATCTCTCAGAATAAAAAATCAAGCCGACGGGATAACTGTCGGCTTATCTGCAAGGAATGATAATATGGATAAAAAATACCTGTCACTACTCGCAAAGGAATTCCCGACCATAGACAGCGCCGTGAGCGAGATTGTAAATCTTTCGGCAATACGCAGCCTGCCAAAGGGGACGGAATACTTTTTCAGTGATATCCACGGAGAGTACGAAGCGTTTCTGCACATGCTGAAAAGCGCTTCCGGAATGATAAAAAACAAGATCGACATAACGCTTGGAAAGACGGTTTCGGGAGCGGAGCGCGAATCGCTGGCGCATCTTATCTACTATCCCGATAAGCAGCTCAAAAAACTGCATAAACAGGGAGAGCTGTCAGACGAGTGGCGCAGTCTGACTATATATCGGCTGATACTGGTCTGCGAGGCGGTGTCGGCGAAATACACCCGCTCACGGGTGCGCAAGCGCATACCAAAGGATATGGTGTATATCCTTGATGAGCTGCTTAATGTCACCGACGACGTGGTAAAGGAATACTACTACGACGAGATAATCACGACTATACTTGACACCGGTATAGCAGACCGCTTTATCAAATCCCTCTGCGAGCTGATACAGTCGCTTGCCATCGACAAGCTGCATATAATCGGCGATATCTACGACAGAGGGCCGAGAGCCGACATAATCATGGACGAGCTGATGAAAATGCACGATGTGGATATCCAGTGGGGAAACCATGATATTTCGTGGATGGGGGCAGCTTCAGGAAACTGGGCGCTTATCGCCAATGTTATCCGCATTTCCATGCGCTACAACAATTTCGACGTGCTGGAGGACGGCTACGGACTTAATCTCAGGGCGCTGGCGGTGTTTGCGGGAGAAACCTACAAGGACGACGACTGTGCGCTGTTCATGCCGCAGACTCTTGACGACAATATATACGACCCTGTCGATACAAAATTAGTCGCGAAAATGCACAAGGCGATCACCGTCATTCAGCTGAAGCTGGAGGGTCAGCTTATCGAGCGTCATCCCGAATGGAATATGGACGAGCGGGATATATTCCGAATGGTGGATTTCGACAACGGCACGGTAACGCTCCACGGAAAGGAATACCCGCTGCTTGACGCAAACTTCCCGACTGTTTTCCGCGACTATCCCCTTTCGCTGACTGACGAGGAAAACGAGCTTATGACAGTGCTTGCAAACTCCTTTATGCACAGCGAAAGGCTCAATTCCCATATTCGTTTCTTGTATTCCAAAGGCTCAATGTACAAGACGATAAACGGCAATCTGCTGTTTCACGGCTGCATACCGCTTGACGAGGACGGAAAGCTGCAAAGCGTAAATATTGCGGGCAGGGAGTATTCCGGCAAGGCGCTTCTCGACAAGCTGGACGAGATTGCAAACAAGGCGTATTTTATGCCCGCGGGCGCGGAAAAGGATTATGCGGCGGACTATATGTGGTATTTGTGGAGCGGGGCTTGTTCGCCGCTTTACGGCAAGGACAAAATGGCGTTCTTCGAGCGGTATTTCCTTGATGACAAGGAACTGCAAAAGGAGAATTACAATGCATATTACCACTATTCCGAAAATGCCGAGGTCTGCGGGAAGATACTTGAGATGTTCGGGCTTGACCCCGAGCGAGGGCATATAATAAACGGTCATGTTCCGGTCAGGATAAAGAACGGCGAACACCCCGTAAAAGCAGACGGCAGGCTGTTTGTGATAGACGGTGGTATCTCAAAGGCATATCAGAAAGCGACGGGTATTGCGGGATATACGCTGATATACGACTCCCACAGCCTTAACCTTGCGGAGCACAAGCCGTTTATTGCAGGCGAAAGCGAGCATACGCCCGAAATTCATCTGGTGGAAAAGCTTGACCGCCGCGCGAATATCTCCGACACCGACAAGGGCGCTGAGCTTCTGGAGCAGATAAACGATCTGCGCGAGCTTCTAACCGCGTATCGCTCGGGCGAAATCAAGGAAAGCGGAAGATAATTCGGAAAGAGGTATTTATGGAACAAAATGAACTGAATTGGGCGGTTATCGGATGCGGAGTTATTGCAAACGAGATGGCACAGGGTCTTGGAAAAATGGGCAGAACGCTTTATTCTGTTGCCAACAGGACACAAGATAAAGCTGTTCAATTCGCAAAAAAATATGGCGTCAGAAAAGTCTATGACGCCATTGACGAGGTGTTCACCGACCCCGATGTGGATATAATTTATATCACAACCCCGCACAACACCCACTATAAATACATGAAGAAGGCTTTGGAAAACGGCAAGCATATCTTCGTTGAGAAATCTATCACCCTCAACAGCCGTGAGCTTTCGGAAATGGTTTTGCTTGCAAAGAAAAAGGGAATGCTGATAGGCGAGGCTATGACTATATGGCACATGCCGCTTTACAAGACACTATGGGATACTGTGAAAAGCGGCGAGCTGGGAAAAGTTCAGATGATAACGATGAATTTCGGCAGCTTTAAGGAATACGATATGAGCAACCGTTTCTTTAATATGGAGCTTGCGGGCGGCGCAATGCTGGATATAGGCGTGTATGCGCTGTCGATAGTCCGCAGCTTCATGGAGGAAAAACCGGACGAAATTCAAAGCCAGTGGAAGCCGTCGCCCACAGGCTCGGACGAAATGGCAACTGTTCTTCTGAAAAACACAAAGGGTCAGATGGCAACGGTAGCGCTCAGTATGCACTCCAAGCAGCCGAAAAGAGCTATGATAAGCTGTGAAAAAGGCTATATTGAAATAATGGAGTATCCAAGAGCGGACAGAGCCGTGATAGTTGACGCTGAAACCGGCGCTGTCCGAGAAATATCCGCCGGAGAAACAGCAAATGCTCTGTATTATGAATTGCAGGATATGGAAGAAGCGGTAAGAACCGGAGATGGGTCGCTTCTGCGATTACAGGACACCTGCGATGTTATGGAAATAATGACACGGCTTCGCAAGGATTGGGGAATGAGGTATCCGGGCGAAATCTGGTAACGGCAAATAATTCCGGTCAAAGGTTTTAAACAGGCTGCGTTGCGATGTAAACGACATCAGTTGATATGGTGTATGAGGGCTCTTGGGGGGTTCGTTTGTTTAGTTTAACATTATATCACAAAAAGACTACAACCTTACTTTTTCGGGGTGTAGTCTTTTCTCTATGTGAGCGTTTTTTTACAGCGCCATACTATGTTGATAGTCTATTACTGGTTCTCTAGGGTTAATATTACTGTCGTTTATCGGTAATTATGCGACCTTTGAGTAATCAATGATAGAGATTTCCTGCATCATCTTCTGAGCGTGTTCAATAATTCCCTCAAGCTTTTTGAGAACATCGCCTGTGTAGATGACCTCGTTGCACTCAGTACATTTATAGCAGGGGACATTTCGTATGATCACAAGGCAGCTTCCTAAATCAGTAACGCTTGTTGTGAAGCCCTTTTCGGCGTTAGCACCACAATGAATACATAACATGATCATTTCCTCCTTGTCCTATATTCATTATCCCATTGGTCCTTTGTAGGGAAATATGCTGTTATAAGATATATAAACTCGTCATCGTGACTGACCACTACATGAATATACTTTTCGGCGATAGACATTCCTAAGATCAGGCAGCTTGGCAAGGGCTTGTCATTTTCGTACTGCTCAATTATCTCACCCTCTGCCACACAATGAATGACATCATCAAGCTTGATTCCACGTTCAAACAGTCTTGCCTTTGCGTGTTCTGTCACAGCATAATGCTCTGCTGAATTCATTTTCCTTAAATCTTGAATACTTATCATATACTTATAAACTAAACACACCCTTCCTCCTTATTTATTATATCACGGTTCAGGAGAAAATGCAAGAGAAAAGTGCCTTTGCTGAAAATTTGTATTACTATGTATTGACAAATCCGGTCAACTCTCTCCCCCAGCCATCTTACCAAGCGCCAACGCCAGCGCCTCAGACTGTATCAATGTTTTCTGCAAGGGGTCGCCCTCTCTTATGCGCATAGTTCTTCTGATTTCCTTTGGTATAACAATACGTCCGAGGTCGTCGATTCTGCGTACAATTCCAGTAGCTTTCATATATTAATTCCTCCGTAATTTTAATTGAGCGTGCAGATTTTTCTGCCTGTATCGCTATTGTTTGCTTATAATGTGAATTTATTCATGGTGTTTCGACATTCTGAGGGAGAGAAACCGAAAAATCATTCTCTCCAAATCACATTCACCGGATCTCGTTCGTTGTGTGTTGAATAAATCTTATCTTTAAGTTGCCTGTCGAAAGATTTTTTCAAGAAGCCTTGTTAATCTGTCGTTTATATGCCGGAATATACCTTTAAAGATAGAATTATAATGTATTAGTTTTATTTACTAAAAATGAGATACTCAACCCGCTTTCTTAATTTTTCTCAACCGCACTACCGACGTTCAGGGGACATTGCTGGTGCATATTATTAGACATCTCGCAGATACGATACACCCTGAGCAGCACCGAGGCTCAGAAAAATGACAATAGGGAACCTCTAAAAACCGGTTTGAAAAGGGAAAATGGGTAGAGGTCTTTCGGTC
>JBJFGA010000271.1:0-8981 GCA_051892275.1 Oscillospiraceae bacterium
AACATATTCTTCTGCAAAATGGTAGCCTAATTTTTCTGCAATGTGGACAGATGTCAGATTTGCCGCATCCCAGCTTGGACGTTTGCCTAATTTCAGACATTCCAAAATAAATCGTGCAGATAATGCTGTTAAAAATAGGACTTGCATTCCTGCTATCGTCAAACGTGATAGATATAACCAATATTCCTTGGGGTATTGCTTGTATGTTTGCGGCAACCACAGCGCCCCGTATCCTGCGTGAATTTCTTGTGCCGACAGGCGGCGGAACGGCAGGAAATACATTCTTCCAAACGGTCAGAGTTGCACAAATGGTGCGCGGAGCAATAAAGTAAGGTGAAAAAATGGACACATCACAGATAGACCAGCTCAGCAGCTATCTTCAGATAGCCATAAACAGCGGACTTGCTATGCGAGCCATATACATTTTTCTGAAGCTCACGCACGAATCAGACGAGGCTCCGCAGTACAAGAAACGCTTAAAGAACACGGTTGTTTTTGCGGTAATCGCGCAGCTCCCGTTTATAATCGAGAGCATAATCGTCAGCTATCTCACATGAAAGGCGGTGTAATATGGAAAACGAAAATCGTAGAAAACTATACATTCCGTATGGACTTAACATCGAGCCGGAGTATTTTATCGGCTTTGGCAGAACAGAGCTTAAACAATGCTTTATCGGAATTGCCTGCTTTGGTGTTGTCGCGGCTGTGCTTATGCTTATCACGGGCAACCTTGCGGCTCTTGTTTTCACAATGATGATCGGCGCTGCCAGCAGCATTATGATGACGCGTAAAGACCCCATTACCCGCCTTTCCGTAGTGGGACAGGTCAAAAACATGGTGCGTTTTGCCCGTTCACAGCGGCGATACCGGTATGTGTACAAATCAAAATGGTTTTAACAATATCGGTCATACTCGCCATATACCTTACCCATATATCCGCAGAAGATATACGCACCCGCGAAATAAGCAACTTTGCTCCGTTCATAATTATTGCAGCAAGCCCGTTTCTGAATGAGCTTTCTCTTTCAGCAAGAATAACAGGCTTGCTTGCTTTATTTATAACGCTTTTCGCCGCAAATCTAATCGCGGATATAGGTATGGGTGACGTTAAATTGTGCGCTGCTTTTGGCTTTGCGCTTGGGGCTGTTCCGGAATTTATTGCGGTGCTGCTTGCGCTGATTTCAGCAAAGATATTCGCACACATCAAAAAAGAACAAGAAATGCCGCTTGCACCATTTATTTGCGCTGCTAATGCGGCTGTTTTTCTATTGGAGGTTTTTCTCTATGCTTAAAAATCGTACACTAATCGGCATAATTCTCATTGTGCTTGCTATCATTCTCTGCTTTGGGATAACACCGCTGTTTTCTGCTGTTCTCGAACAGAAAACAACTGTCATCAAACTGAAAGAGGATATTCCGCAGGGAGCGCAGATACAGCCCTCTATGCTTGCCGCCGTCGAGGTTGGCACACTCAATCTTCCCGATAATATCATCACCGACCCCGAACAGATCGTTGGCAAGTACACGGTAGCCGCTATGTTTGCCGGCGACACATTCTCCGCAAACAAGCTGTCCGACACCATCGACACCTCGGACACTCTGCTCCGTCAGCTTGGAGTAAACGAAACCGCTATGTCAGTAACAGTTCGCAGCTTTGCGAACGGTCTTTCCGGTAAGCTCCAGACAGGCGACGTAATTCAGATAATCTCTGTCAACGAGGACAAAGACGATGAAGCTATCATTTATGACGAATTACAGTATGTCGAGGTGTTAGCGACTACCGCAGACAATGGTTCGGACGATACCTACAACGCAGATGAGGTGAACGCTGTCCAGGACGATGATGAGGAACAGGCTTTATACGCAACGATAACCGTAATATGTCAGGACCGCGCACAGGCACTCAAACTTGCCGAGTGCGAGAACACAACGCTCCATGCAGTATTTGTCTGCCGCGGCGACAGCGAACATAAAGCCGAATATCTTGCCGCCCAGCGTGAGCTGCTCGGTGTAGTTGACTATGAAACGGCAGAGGCGGTTTATGATACCGCCGAAATTTATGACGAAAGCGCAGAGAGCGAGGTGGAATAAGTGGGTAAGATTTTTTCAATATACGGCAGCTCCGGCGCATACAAGACAACGACCTCTCTTGCTCTTGCACACAACATTTCCCGCATTGAGCCGAAAGCGGATATTATCGTTGTCGGTACTGATACCACCAAACCGCTGATACCTATTGTTGCACCGCACGAAAGCAAGTTTGACGGTTCTCTCGGAAAGTGCCTGTCGAATGTTTCGTTTGAGGAAACTGATCTGCGGCGAAATCTGCTGCCCATTACTGATAAGATTATGGTGCTTGGCTACAATATCCGCGAGAACGAGAACTCTTTCCCGCCGCCCGATGATACGCGCCTTGCACAGATTTTCTCCTATCTCCGCAGCAGCGCTGATTATGTGATAATTGATTGTATGTCAACCGTTATCACCTCAAAAATGACAGCATGGTCTATCATGTCCGCAACAAAGACCGTGGAGCTGTTCACCGCAGATATTAACGGACTTGTATTCGACGGCTCACAGGAGCCGGTATTGCAGAGCGAGCAGTATCAGTATAAGCATTTTATCCGCGCTCTTGCGCTCAGTAATTCGTTCAAGCAGGACGTTGCCGCCATGCGAAATGCGCTCGGACGAATATCCGGCGAGATACCTTACAGCACACACGCAGCGGAGGCTTTCAACCAGGCGACGATACTCCGCGGCGGTGTGTCGGACAGCGCATATAATCACGCTGTTGATAAACTCGCTAAGTCGCTGATCGGAGGTAAGAAATAATGAGGTTCAATCTTTTCAAGAAAAAGTCCGCAGACACCGAAAGCGAATACATAGAGGTAAAGGACGCAGAGGAAACCAAGTCCCGCAAGAAAAAGGATAAGTCTGATTTCTCAGAGGTTGCCGACAAAAGCGTTAAGGAAATAGAGCGTTCCTACATTCCTTTTGACACCCTGCTTGCCCGTGTTCAGCAGCACATGGCAGAAAATTACGCTGTGGAGCTTTACGAAGCCGACAAAAAGGATATGATGAAACGCCTGATCAAGCAGTATATGAAGGACAACAACTATTATGTCCCGAATATGACGCTGGGTGAGGTTGCCGATAAACTTTACATTGAAATGGCAGAGTATTCTATCCTAACTCCGTGGCTGCTCCGAAAGGATATAGAGGAAATAAACATCAACGGCTGGGACGACGTGGAGATTATTCCCGCAAAGGGCGCACGTTTCAAAGTTGAACATTTCAAGAACGCAGGTCATCTTGTTGACGTGCTGAAACGTCTGCTGCACCACAATCACATCACATGGGACAGCTCAAAGCCTATCGCGACAGGCTTTCTCGGTTCTAATATCAGAGTGACCGCAGGCTATACGGATATTTGCGATAATGCCCGCGGTGCCTGCGCGTCTATCCGTATCGTCAATCCCTCAAAGATAACCCGTGAGCAGTTTATCGAGTCCGGCATGGTCAGCGAGGAGGAATATGATTTCCTTGTAACCTGCTTTATTCACGGCATTTCGCAGTGCTATGCCGGTGAAACAGGCTCCGGAAAGACCACTATTATGGCGGATATAATGTCAAACTATCCGAACAACAAGCGCCTTATTACGCTTGAAAAGTCGGTTAGAGAATTTGACCTTGTAAAGCGTGATGAGAACGGTAATGTTATCAACGACGTTCTCCACCTCGTCACAAAGGAAACCGATGACCCGGCGAGGGACGTAACATTAGCAAAACTGCTTACTATGTGCCTTACCATGCACCCTAACTCAATTTGCGTTGCTGAAATGAAAAACGAGGAAGCGTGGCAGGCGCAGGAGGCAGCCCGGACAGGACACACCGTTCTTACGACCACACACGCGTCCTCCACACACCAGATATACACCCGCCTTGCGACGCTCTGCCTGCAGGCGCACTCTCTGCCGCTTGATACTATCCTCTCGCTTGTAACAGAGGCATTCCCTATCGGAATTTACCTCAAGCAGCTTGATGATGGATCGCGTCACATCATGGAAATAGCGGAATGTATTCAGGGTGAGAAAGGAAAGTACGAAACCCGCACCCTTTATCGTTATGATATTATTGACGAGGTGCGTAACCCGGACGGAACGGCGAGAATAATCGGCAAGCACGTCAAGGTCAATCCGCCCACCGAAAACTTTATGAAACGCCTGCGTGACAACGGAGTACCGAAGGACAAACTTGAAATATACGGGAGGGTATAACTATGAAGATAATTTATCTGCTTGCTGCGCTGCTGCTCTCTGCTGCCGTAGTCATTCTTCTCGGACTTTCTCCGCAGAGGATAACAGATGATATTATGTCGCTGCTCCACCGTGACCGCAGCCTTAAATACAAGGTACTTGTGGCGCAGGGCAAGATAAAAAAGTCGCGTATGCAGCGCATGATCGACAACATCACGAACGCTCTTGCGGCAACGCACTCCGAAAACAAGTTTTCTCTGCTTATCACTGCGGCGGTTGTCGGCGGTGTTGTTGGAGTGCTGCTTGGTGCGTTGTTCAACAATCTTCTCATTTCAGTAGTGCTTATTGCCGCAGCCTTTGTAATACCGTATGTGTATGTTAAGCTGCTCCTTTCCAGCTACAAGGCTCATATCGCAGAGGAGCTGGAAACAGCGTTGTCCATCATCACAACAAATTACATATCAAACGGCGATATAGCCTATGCGGTAAGACAATCCATCGACCACATCAACCCTCCTGTACAGTACGCTTTCATCAACTTTCTCACCCGTGTGGATATGATTTCCTCCAATGTCAAACTTGCTATCGAGCAGCTCAAGGACGAGATTGACAACGAAATTTTCCACGAATGGTGCGATACGCTGATAGAGTGCCAGGATAATTCCGAACAGAAATTCTCACTCCAGCCTTTGGCGGCGCGTCTTTCGGATATTCGCATAGTTAATGCGGAACTGAAAAACATGATAATGCAGCCGCGCAAAGAGGTGTTCACGATGATAGGGCTTGTCCTTGCGAATTATCCGCTGATTTTTTTCCTCAACGCGGACTGGTTTGCCGTTCTCACAGAAACGCTTGCCGGGCAGATAGTGAATTGTGTAGTAGCTGTTACGGTCATTATCGTTATTGCACTCACATATAAGTACACCCAGCCCATTGAATATAAGAGGTGATCTGATTGAGCTTAATTGACATTTCTCTGAAAGCTATGGTGCTTGCCGCCTGTCTGCTTTTTGCAGGAGGTGCGTATTCATTCGCGCTTGTTCTGTTGAAAGTGCCCTCCTCAAAGACAACGGCGGCGATAAGAGCGATTGGACCCCGCAACCGTCCCGCACCGGACGGGCTTTCGCAAATGTACAACAACGCGGCTCTGTTTGTGTCAAAGCTGCTGCCAATGTCGGATATACGGCAAAAGCAGTTAGAGGCTAATCTGAAAATAGCGCACATATCCATGTCGCCGCAGCTTTACGAGGCAAGAGCCATCGTCAAGGCAGGCGCATACGCTCTGCTCGGAATACCCGTTTATATCCTCGGCGCACTTGTCGCGTCAATGATAGACAATCAGTATGTACAGGCTGTTCCGGTGATATTTGCTCTGCTCATGGTTGTTCTCGGCGTGTTACAGTACACAAATGCGCAGGAAAAAATCTCCGAGGCTATCAAAATGAAACGAGAACAGATAGACACCGATCTTCCGCGCTTTGTCGGTGCAATAGCGCAGGAGATAAAAACCGACCACAATGTCCTCTCCATTCTTGAAAAACACAAGGACACATTCTCACCGTATTTCCGCGAGGAATTAGAGATAACCATAGCCGATATGCGTTCTTCAAATTGGGAGGCTGCTATTACCAGATTTGAGGGCAGAATCGGCTCTACTCAGCTTTCCGAGGTTACAAGAGGACTTATCGAAATGGCGCGTGGCTCGGATACGCACGTTTACTGGGAAACGCTCATATATCGTTTTTCGGAATACCAAAAGCAGATACTCCGCAACTTTGCGCTGAAGATACCGCCGAAAATCAACAGGCTGTCTATGGTGCTGCTGATGGTTATGCTGCTCCTTTATGTTGTCGTACTCGGAACAACCATGTTCGACAGCTTTGGTACGCTGTTCAGCTTTTAAGGAGGTGTGTATGCGTAAGTACATAAATCGGCTTGCTGAAAAGAAAGGAAGCACTTATGTCGGCGTTACGATTTTCGTGATGATAATGGTAATGATGCTAATGTTCATCATCACCGTTGCCCCCGTTTTCCTTACGAAAATGACTCTGAACAATTACGCGAACGAGCTTTGCCGTGAGGCAGAGATCGCCGGCAGAGTAGGCAGCGAAACCACCGCCCGGCTTGAAAGGCTAAACGAAACCAGCGGAATTACCCCAACCGTTGTATGGTCGAAAAACGGTAAGATACAGATAGGCGATACATTCACCGTCACAGTATCCACACAAGTGGACTTATCATTCTTTGTTTTTACCGGCCACCCGATCACAATTTCATCCAGCGCAAACGGTATCTCGGAGGTGTACTGGAAAAATGCTTAAAAGGTTACGCTCCAACAAGGGCTTTTCTACGGTAATGACCTCGGTTATTGTTATCGTTGTAATGCTGCTTGCCTTTGGTATTTTTGAGGTTATCCGCATAAATATCGAGGCGGCAGCAATTCGCGACAAGTATGAGGACGCTATCATTCATGTTTCCGTGTCAAATTACGCGAAACTATATCAGAATGTGCGCGAGGGACAGGCAGCAAGCTATTCTAACACAGGCGGCTATGTGTGGCGTGAATCACATACCGCGACTAAGGCGCAAATCTTGCAGTATATGAATAATGCCATGTCCAACGGCGAAATAGCACAATGCACGATAAAGAACATTACCTTTTCAGTAACCCCGGCTCCCCGTGCTCCAAGCGACACAAGCACAGCCGAGAAATTTTCCGTTGAGGGAACGATAGAGGTTGAGATACCCTATGATTTTGCATGGTCAAGCCTTGCTCCAATGCACTATACGCTTGAGGTAAAGTCGGAATGGAAAGCAAAGTTTTAAGGCAACACCGCACAGTTAACGGCTAACGCCTTTACCGTCCACTTGCTTGCATATTTTCCGCCATATTGCACAAAGACTCCTTGACGGGCGTCAGCCCGCCTGCGTCGCCTTTATGCAATCTGACGAAAAATCTGACGGCGCAATTGAACGGTAATAATTATGCGGTGTTGCCTTAATGAATAAGAAACCGCCCCGAATACTCGGAGCGGAGAGCCTTATCTGCAATAGAGGTTGAATTTTTCGGGGATAGTCGGGTCAGTTTTCAGCATATAAAGCATTCTTCTAGCTGTTCCGGACGGAGTGTTTGTGCCGCTTTCCCAAGCCTCTACAGTCTTTACGGAAACGCCCATGACAGCAGCAAAAATAACCTGCGTCATGTTTAGGGAGTTTCTTATGCTCTTTACCTCGTCGGAATCAATGTCGGGAATAGGAGCAACGGAAATCGTTGCAGTACGAGCCTTGACATTGCCTTTTTCGTACTCAACAGCTTCATTAAGACCCTGCATAATGCTTTCATAAACACTCATGGATCATTCTCCTTTCAACTGTTTGTCCAGGAACTCAATCACTCGTTTGATATTGTTCCTTTCGGCTTGTGATAGATTTTCCTTTTCGTTCTTTTGATAAACGGTTATTAGGTAGATTTTCTCATAGACAACAAAATCAACATAGGCAACTCGTGCGCTGCCGCTTTTTCCTCTGTTTTCGAAGGCAAAGCGCAGCTTTCGCAGCCCACCGGTACCTTGAATTACATCGCCTTTTTGTGGGTTTTCAAGCAATTCAAGCTGCAATCTGTTTAAATCCTTGTCTGTAAGCCCAAGATTTGCCCATTGCTTATCAAATTCGGGGAGCATAACAAATGTTCTTGTCAATAGCATTCCCTCCTTTGATATTATTATACCCTATTTAATAGGGTTTGTCAAGAGGTTCTAAAATAATTATATGGAGGTGCAGAGCCAATGGTGAATAAATTTCACCTAATACATATCAAGCCTTTAGTTGCTGTTATCGGAATTGAGAAGGAGAACACCAATGAGCCTAAATAAACCAACCCTTATATCACTGAATGTTGCAGACCGAACGGAATACATAGTCTGCCCGCCTTCAATCTCACCGGAAAATGTGGTGCGGCTAATCGACGAATACAGTAAGCTGGAGAGCTTTTGCGAAGCGGAGCAGCTCTTTCTCATGGATATTGAAAAGATGGGCGCACACACATCGTATGATGACTACACCGCCGCCAAGAACGCTGAAAACTACCTTGCTTTCGAGGTTGATTTTCTGTTCCGTAGAATTACTGCCGCCGATAGCACATCTAACGAGATACAGACGCACTCATTTTCGTTCAATTACATAGATTTGTTTATCCGCACGAATATGGGCAGAGAAACAACGCCCGACGGCGCAAGCATGGGCAGCATAATGCTTTTTAACGAACCCGAACTTGAATACCGAGAGGTTTTCTTTATCGACTATGAAAAGGACGAGGTACGCTGGATGTACTACAATCCCGACAGCACCTCAAACGGTCAGGTAGTGACTAATCATCTGAATTTTGAGGATATTGTGGATATTGCTAAGACCTATTCAAGAGATTATGATTTTTTCAATCACCTTCAGAGCAGCTGCCGCCAATACCTTGCTGATCGCGGAACAGAATGTTTTGAGGCGGCGGTAAATGATTTTCTCAAACCCGCCGCCGTGTGCGTTGCAGACGAATATGCGATGAAACTGCTCACAAAAGCAGCCCAGCGCGGACTCGGACTTGATAAAACCACCTGGGACTTTACCAATGACCGCCGCATAATGAGAGATTTTCTGCGTAAAGACCGCAGGGAATTTCTTCAGCTGCACTCTTACCTCAACGAACAGGACTACACCGCGGCACTGGTAAACACT
>JBJFGA010000272.1:0-8974 GCA_051892275.1 Oscillospiraceae bacterium
GCCGCCACCGTTTCCTTGTAGCTGTCGCTGCTCTGGAACAGCGCACGGCGGTTCTCCTCGCGGGTGCGTATCTCTACCCGGAATGCGTCTATGTCCTTTTCCGCAGCCACCTTATCGAGGTTCAGCCTTGACAGGATATCCGACAGTTCCTTAATGTGGCTCGCAGCGCTGTCACGCTCGCTGCCGGACTGCTTCTGCTGCTCCTCTATCTCGGCTATCAGCCTGTCGCACTTCTCTATCTCCGCGCGGCTGGCGGCTATCTGCTCGTTATACTGCTTTATCTGCAAATCGAACCGCTCCAGCGCCTGCCGGGAGGTTTCGTTCTGCTGCGACAGCTGCTCTATCAGCATGGTGAACTTCGACAGCTCCGCACGGGTGTTTATCTCCTGCGAATCAAGGGCTTTCAGCTCGTCCTCCATGCCCTCTATCTCCACCGCGAATTTCGCCGCTTCTGCCTGATACTGCCGGAACGCCTCCAGCTTCTCGTTGAGTTTCTTGCGCAGCTCTATGACCTCGGTGTAGAGGGTGTTGCGCTCCTGCTTGCGGGAGATTATGCCCGCACCGTTGCCCCGGCTGCCGCCTGTGAACGAACCGCCGGCATTTACCACCTGACCGTCCAGCGTGACGATACGGAACTTAGCGCCGTACTTCTTGCTAAGGAACGCCGCCGTGTCGATATCGTCCACGATGGCGGTAAGCCCCAGCAGATAGCGGATTATGTTCTGGTACTCCTCGTCGCAGCCCACGAGGTCGCTTGCTATGCCCTCGAACCCCGGCTCGGAGGACAATCTCGGCTCGTTAAGGCTGCGCCCTTTCATCGCCGAAATCGGCAGCATGGTGGCGCGTCCGGCGTTGGTTTCCTTTAAGAAGCGTATGCAGCGCTTTGCGGTCTCCTCGTTGTCCACGATGATGTTCTGCATTGCCGCGCCCAGCGCCGTTTCTATCGCTGTGACGTAGCGCTCGTCCATCTCAACCACGTCCGCAACTGTGCCGTGGATACCGCCTATCCTGCCCTGCTGGGAAGCCTTCATCAGCTCCTTTACGCTGTGGGTGTAGCCCTCCATGCTCTTTTCAACGTCCTCCAGCAGCTTGTAGCGCTTCTGCTTGGTGTCCAGCTCGTCGTTCACCTTGTCAGCCTCGGATTTCGCCTCGTTCATGCGGCGTACCTTGCCCTCGTTCAGCCGCTGGTAGCCCGCCAGCTTGTTCTGCTGCGCGGAACGCTTCTCGGCTATCTCGGCAAGCTGCTTTTCCGCCGCCGCTTTGCTGTCGGAGTACTCTTTCAGCTTCGCTTCGGCGTTCTCCGCGTCGCTGAGGAACGCCCGCTTCTGCTCCTCGGCTTCCTCTGCGGAATGCTCCGCCTGCGCCGACTGTGCGTCCGCCTTGCTGCGCTCCTGATATGCCTGCGCCAGCTTCTGCTCCAGCTCGGAGTAGGCACGGTTGCTTTCCTCGCTCTGCTGGGCTATCTCGGACAGCTTCTGCTGGGTTTCGGTGCGCTGCTGCTCCATTCCGGCAAGTTCTTCCTGCTTGTCAGCTATCTTCTGCTGGAACTCCTTTATCCCCTCGTCAAAGCTGCGGCTGCTTTCCTCCGCGTTTGCTATCTGCTCCGCAAGTTCCTTGCGGCGGGTGTCGTTGTGCTTCAGGTCGTTTTCTAAGACCTGTATGCTGGAGCGCTTCTCGGCAATCTCGGTATTCACCGCCTCGCGGCTGCGGCGGAATCTCTCCAGCTCCGCCTGTATGCGCTGCTTCTTCTCGGTGCTTTCCTCGATGCTGTTCTGGAGTTTCTCCACGTCCTTTTCGTAATGCTCGCATTCCGCGCGGTTCAGCAGCAGGTCGTCGTCCAGCTTCTTTATCGCGGAGCGCCGCTCCTCGTAATGCGCCGCGCCTACGGATATTTCAAGGTCTTTCTTCTTGTCCAGAAGTTCTGCGGCAAGCACCGCCTTCTCCGACTGCCTTTTCAGCACCGGCAGCCGCTCCTCGTCCAGCCGGATTATGTCCTTCTGGCGCAGAATGTTCTCCTCGGCGTTTCCAAGTTCCTTTTCGGCTTCCGCTTTCTTGTGCAGGAACAGCGAAATTCCCGCCGCTTCCTCGAAAATCTCCCGGCGCTGGGTGCCTCGTGCATTGACTATCTCCGCAACTCTGCCCTGCCCGATTATCGAGTAGCCGTCACGTCCAAGACCGGTGCCCATCAGCATCTCCTGAATGTCCTTCAACCGGGACTTCGCGCCGTTTATCAGGTACTCGCTCTCGCCGCTCCGATACAGCTTTCGGGATATCGTCACCTCGTCCGCGTCCACCGGCAGCGCACGGTCGGTGTTGTCAATGCACAGCGCCACTTTGGCGAACCCCATGGGCTTTCTGTCGGTCGTCCCGTGGAAGATGACGTCCTCCATCTTCTCGCCGCGCAGGGTCTTTGCGCCCTGCTCTCCCATGACCCAGCGCAGGGCGTCGCTTATGTTGCTTTTTCCGTTGCCGTTGCTCCCGACTACCGCGGTAGTCTGGGTGTCAAAATTCAGCACGGTCTTGTCCGCAAAGGACTTGAAGCCGTGTATTTCAAGTGACTTAAAAAACATCAAAAACCTCGCTTGTGCGCATTTTCACCGCACTTCAATATACGCTCCGTCCAGCGGCATTACCTCAATGTCGTAACCCAGCTCCCGCAGAGCGGCGATATTGCAGCGCTTTTGTCCGACAGCCTTGCTGATATTGCGCCTGTCGGTAAATATCGTATAGCTGCCCTTTTGGAGAGGGAACAGCCTTTCTTTCATGTCGTTAAGGAACAGCCGGCTCTCCACTATCTCCCGGAATGCCGGGTGATAAACTCCCCCCAGCTTGTCCCGCTCCACGTCCAGTGACGCGTGAAGCCCCATGCGTATCACCTTTATCCCCGCCGCTGTGAACTCCCGCAGCAATTCCGCGCACAAGTCCACCGTCTGCTCAAAGCCGAAGCTATGGTACTCGCCGCGCTCAAACAGCTCCCCAAGCCGCGTGCCTTTGAGGATAACGGTGGGGTAAATGCGCACCGTGTCCGGCTTCATTGCGATGAACTCCCGGCAGGTGAGCCGCACCGCGTCCTCGCTGTCCCGGTAAAGCCCGGTCATCATCTGAAGTCCCAGCGAAATGCCGCTTTCTCTGATGAGCCTTGCCGCCCGCCTTACGTCCTCTGCGGAATGCCCCCGCTCGTTCGCCAGAAGCACCTCGTCGCTCATGGACTGCGCCCCAAGTTCCACCGCCGTCATGCCGTAGCCTTTCAGCAGCGCGATGATGTCCTCGTCAATGCAGTCCGGGCGGGTGGAGCAGCGAATACCCGTATATACCCCCGGAAACCGCTCCACAGCGGACTTTGCGCACTCCAGCAGGCTCACCATGTAATCTCTCGGTATCGCGGTGAAGCTGCCGCCGAAAAACGCTATCTCTGCGGTCATTCTGCTATGCGCAAGGTGCTGCGCCTGACCCGCCAGAAGCTCCGTTACCCCCTGCGGCGAGGGAGCGTGCGCCGAGCCGGAAATGCTGCGCTGGTCGCAGAAGCTGCACCGGTGCGGGCAGCCGATATGCGGTATAAATATCGAAATGTTAGTCTGTTTCATAGCCCATAAGCCCGATTGCTTCCTTTGCCGCCGCCTGCTCCGCTTCCTTCTTGCTCTGACCGCTGCCGGAGCCTATCCGCTGACCGTTCAGCAGCACCTCTGCGGTGAACGTCTTGTGGTGGGATTCTCCCTCTTCCTCGGTGACTTCGTAGGAAATCTTTTCCTCCGGGTTCTGCTGGATTATCTCCTGCAAAATTGTCTTGTAGTCCCCCAGCTTCACCTTGCCGCTTTTCAGCGCTTCGATAGAGGGCACGAATTTCAGTATGAATTTCTGCGCCTCGTCCATGCCGCCGTCGAGGAATATCGCGGCGATGAGCGCTTCAAACGCGTCCGCAAGAATGGAGCGCCGCTCACGCCCGCCGGTCATTTCCTCGCCCTTGCCGAGCAGGATATAATCCCCCAGCGAAATGCGCTTTGCGAAGCTGTACAGCGAATTCTCGCACACGATAGAAGCGCGCAGCTTCGTAAGCCCGCCCTCGGGTACTGTCGTCATATTTGTGAACAGATACAGCGATACCGTTATCTGCAGAACGCTGTCCCCGAGGAACTCCAGCCGCTCGTTGCTGCCGTTGTTCTTGCCGCCGGAGTAGCTGGAGTGGGTCATTGCCCCGCGGAGATAAGACTTGTCTTTAAAGGTGTAGCCTATTTCATTTTCAAGCTGACTGAAATCAGACATTTTATTCCTCGTCCTTTACACCAAGAGCCGCGATAGCCCTCGTCATCTCGTCAATAGCATTCTTTTCAACGAACATCTTCGCCTGCCTGAAAGCGCCCAAGAAAGCCACCTCGTCCGAGCTGCCGTGCGCCTTGAACACCGGCTTCGCAGTACCCAGCAGCGGCGAGCCGCCGATGGTCTTGTAGTCGAGGTGCTTTGTGATGGTTTTGAGCTGCTTCTTCACCAAAAGCGCGCCCATTTTTGTTTTCAGATTTGCGAAGAACATGTCCTTCATGGAGTTCTTCATCAGTATCCCCATGCCCTCGCAGGCTTTGAGGAACACGTTCCCGGTGAAGCCGTCTGTCACCAGCACGTCCACCCCGCCCACCGGCGCGTCGCGTCCCTCAACGTAGCCGAGGAAGTTGATGGAGGGAGTGTTCCGCAGCAGCTTGCAGGTCTCATGCTCCAGCTCTCTGCCCTTTTCTTCCTCGGTGCCGATGTTCAGCAGACCTACCCTGGGTCTTTCGATGCCCATTGTCTTTTCCATGAATATGCTGCCAAGTACAGCGAACTGCTGGAGCATTTCCGGGCGGCATTCGAGGTTCGCGCCGCCGTCAACTACCGCGTATCTCCCGCCGCCGTAGCAGGGCATGAGCGGAACCAGCGCAGTCCTCTTAACGCCCTTGATACGCTTCTCTATCATTGTACCGCCGACAACTATCGCCGCGGTGCTGCCCGCGCTGATGAACGCGTCCGCCTTGCCCTCCGCGAGGTAATACAGCGCCACGCCCATGGAAGTGCCGGAGTTCTCCTTTATTACCGACTTCGGAGAGTCCTCGGTGGTGATGACCCCCTGCGCCGGAACAAGCTCAATGCCGTCCGCGGAGATGTTCAGCGCCTTCATGCACTCGGTAAGCTGCTTCACGTCACCGGTCACAGCCACCTGTATGCCAAGCTCCTTTACCGCGCGCGCCGAACCTTTGAGTACCTCGTCCGGGGCGTTGTCGCCGCCGAAGCCGTCTATTACTATCTTCATAAATATCACCTATGTACCTGGGCAGCGTGCTATCGCAGCCACCTGTTCCTGTCACTCATTATCCGAAAGCGCCTTATCCAAGTCCGCCAGCGACCTTTCCGCCAGCGCCGCGTAGCGCTCCTGCTTGCCTTTTATTATCCTGTCCAGCGGCGGCAGTATTCCCATGCTGCTCGCCATCGGCTGGAAGTCTGTAACGCTGCTGTCGCTGATGTAGCTGCACAGCGCTCCCAGCATGGTGGTGCGGGGAAGTTCCAGCGGCTGCCTGCCGGAAAGTCTGTCCGCCAG
Source organism: Oscillospiraceae bacterium (assembly GCA_051892275.1). GTDB lineage: Bacteria > Bacillota > Clostridia > Oscillospirales > Ruminococcaceae > CAG-115. The sequence continues at coordinate 5,561 of JBJFGA010000272.1, forward strand.
CGCCCTGCCTGCGATTATACCCGAAGCGGCGCTCTCAACGTAGCCCTCCACCCCGGTTATCTGCCCGCCGAAGAACAGGTTGTCCGAACCCCTCAGCATGAACCACCTGTCTAAGTGCCGGGGGCTGTCGAGAAATGTATTGCGGTGCATTACGCCGTACCGCACGAACTCCGCGTTTTCCAGCCCGGGTATCATCGAAAACACCCGCTTCTGCTCCCCGAATTTCAGGTTGGTCTGGAAGCCCACAAGATTGTACATCGTACCCTCGCGGTTCTCCTTGCGCAGCTGCACCACCGCGTAGGGACGAGATCCCGTTCTCGGATCGGTAAGTCCCACCGGCTTCATGCAGCCGTAGCGAACGCTTTCCATTCCGCGCTTTGCCAGAACCTCCACCGGCATACAGCCCTCGAAAACCCGCATTCCGGCGGATTCCTCCGGGCGGTCGAACTCCTTCAGCGGAGCGCTCTCAGCGGTTATCAGCGCCTCATAGAACGCCTCGTACTCCTCCCGGGTCATGGGGCAGTTGACGTAATCCGCCTCGCCCTTGTCGTACCTCGTCTGGAAGAACGCCTTGCTGAAATCTATGCTGTCCGCCGCGACTATCGGCGCAGCCGCGTCATAGAAGCTAAGCCCCTCGCCGCAGACCTCGCGTATTTTCGCCGCCAGCGCGTCCGAGGTCAGAGGTCCTGTACACACCACTGCATTCCCGGCGGGAAGCTCGGTGACTTCGCCGTTTATCACGGTGATGTTGGGGTAACTTCTGACTATGCGGGTCATCTCGTCCGAGAATTCCGTGCGGTTCACCGCCAGAGCGCCCCCGGCGGGGACTGCGGTCTTGTCGGCAGCTTCCAGCATTACCGAGCCGAACCGCCGCATTTCCGCCTTGAGCAGCCCGCAGGCGCTCTCGGGACGCGCGGCTTTCAGCGAGTTGGAGCAGACCAGCTCCCCGAAGCCGGGGTACTTGTGCGCCGGGGAGTACTTCTGCGGCTTCATCTCGTGAAGTTCCACATCAAATCCCCGCCGTGCCAGCTGTACTGCGGCTTCGCACCCGGCAAGCCCAGCGCCGATAACCTTAACTATCATTGCTCTTTCCCTTTGTATCTTCATTGTCAAGAGGTCTTTCATAGCCGCAGCCCTCTTTTGCACAAAAAATCTTACCCATGCGCCCGGTCTTTTTGAACAGGCTCGCTCCGCACTGCGGGCACTTCTCCGCAATAGGCACGTCCCATGTCATGAAGTTGCAGTTCTGGTAGTCCTCGCAGCCATAGAACGGCTTGCCCTTCTTGGACTTCTTCGCCAGCATCTTCTTGCCGCATTTGGGACATGTTCCCTTTGTTTCGGTGACTATCTTCTTTGTGAACTTGCACTCCGGGAAGCCGCTGCACCCGAGGAACTTGCCGTAAGGTCCGATTTTGATTACCATCGGCTTGCCGCATTCCTCGCAGACGATATCGGTAGGCTCGTCGGGGACTTTCACCCGCTTGCCCTCCATGTCCTCCTCCGCCTTTTCCAGCGTCTTTGCGAAGCCGTCGTAGAACTTACGCAGAACCTCCACCCAGTTCTTGTCGCCGTGCTCGATGTTGTCGAGGTCGGTTTCCATCTTTGCGGTGAATTTCACGTCCACGATGTTGTTGAAGTGGTCTTTCAGAAGCTCGGTGATGACCTCGCCGAGGGAAGTCGGCTTCAGCTGATTGCCCTGCTCCCGCTCCACATAATGCCGGTCGAGAATGGTGGATATCGTCGGCGCATAAGTTGACGGTCTGCCGATACCGTTCTCCTCAAGTTCCTTGATGAGCGACGCTTCATTATAACGTGCCGGCGGCTGGGTGAAGTGCTGGTTGCCGACCACTTCCTTTGCGGTCAGCTTCTCCCCCTTTTCCAGCTTGGGGAGCGCACCGGTCTGTTCGCCGTCCGCGTCCTTTGTTTCCTCATACAGCCGCGTGAACCCGTCAAACCTCACCGAATAGCCGCTGCTCTTGAACAGGCAGCCCGCCGCGGTAATGTCCGCAGCCACGGTGTCCAGCACCGCGTTCTGCATCTGGCTCGCCATGAACCGCTCCCAAATCAGCTTGTACAGCTTATACTGGTCGCTGGAGAGGGAAGCCTTCACCTTGTCCGGGGTAAGGCTGACGGTGGTGGGGCGGATAGCCTCGTGCGCGTCCTGCGCGTTGTTCTTGGACTTGTACACCCTCGGCTTTTCCGGCAGGTATTCAGCGCCGTACATCTCCTTGATGAGGTCTGCTGCGGCTGCCTTTGCCTCGTCAGAAATACGCAGCGAGTCGGTTCTCATGTAGGTGATAAGACCCACAGCGCCCATTCCCGCCACGTCAATGCCCTCGTACAGCTCCTGCGCAGCCTTCATGGTGCGGCGGGACTGGAAGGAATAACGGCGGCTCGCCTCCTGCTGGAGCGTCGAGGTGGTGAACGGCGGCGCAGGCTGCTTCTTGCGCTGGGACTTCTTCAGCCCGGTGACGATGAATTCAGCTCCCTCCAGCCGCTTTAACAGCTTGTTTGCTTCTTCCTCGCTGGCTATGGATATCTTCTCGCCGTCTACCTCGGTGAGCTTCGCCGGGAACGCCCGCTTTGAGGACGCCGCCAGCAGCTTTGCGTCCACGCTCCAGTATTCCTGCGAAACAAAGCTGCGTATCTCGTTCTCCCGGTCAACGATTATCCTTACCGCCACCGACTGAACGCGCCCGGCAGACAGCCCTCTGCGGACTTTCTTCCACAGGAACGGCGACAGCTTATAGCCCACGATACGGTCAAGGATACGTCTTGCCTGCTGCGCGTCAACAACGTCGCCGTCTATGCAGCGTGGGTTGCTCATTCCGTTCTGTACGCCGGTCTTGGTGATCTCGTTGAATGTCACTCTTACCGGGGCTTTTTCGTCAATACCCAGCAGATGCGACAAATGCCATGCAATAGCTTCACCCTCGCGGTCAGGGTCGGTCGCGAGGTAAATTATATCGCTGTTCTTTGCGTGCTTTTTCAGTTCCTTGATGACGTCCGCCTTGTCCTTCATATTGACGTACTGCGGCGCGAAATCATTCTCGATATCAACGCCCAGCTTGGACTTCGGCAGGTCTATGATATGCCCGGTGGAGGCTATGACGTCATAGCCCTCGCCCAGGTACTTCTTAACGGTTTTCGCCTTTGACGGCGACTCTAATATTACAAGGTGCGGCACAAATGTTCCCCCTATTATTGTGTGTAAAAATGAATAATTCACAATTCATAAGCCATGCGGTCTACCTGCATGGGTCATGAATTCTGAATCCAGCGCCTGCTGGATTCACCGCTTTGAAAGCTCCCACAGTATTATAGCCGCTGCGGCTGCGGCATTGAGCGACTCCGCCCCGGATATCGGGATATAAACCGCCCGGCTGCACAGCGCCGCGATATTCTGCGAGATAC
>JBJFGA010000273.1:0-2276 GCA_051892275.1 Oscillospiraceae bacterium
CCCGCTTCCTTTTGTGTCAAAAGGAAGCGAAAACCATTTCGCTTCGCGAAAGAGTATTTAGACAAACTGAGCGCCCCGAGAACAAGATTCTCAGGGCGCAGACTTTTTCGATATAAAGAAAGGAGGCCGTATTGCGATTACCGTGACGCGTGGTCAAGGTGTTCGTAATACGACCCCTCTCAAAGAGTGAGTCAAAACAAAAACCTCTCTATAAAGCCTGGAGCTGTGATGTTATCCCTGTACCCGCGCGCGGGTCAAACGCTTAAATCAGCGGCTTTACCTGACCGACCCGGTGAACTGTAACGGTGTTACCCGCAGGGTTTACTGTGTCGTGCCACGCTAGAAACCGATTTGTTTGCGTTTCTTGCAGAGCGGAACAGATGATACCATTCCATTCGCAGACTTGCACTCTTCCGGAGTGCACGGTTTGTTCGCGGTAGACTGTCTGCGCCGTTTCCGGCTTCGCCTGTTCCCTGCCCCGGCGGTATGACCTGTATGCGGGACTTTGCATACCGGCTGTGATAGCTGAATCCGTGTGTACTCGGAATCCTGCCGCCTGAAAAGACCAGACTCTGTGCAAAAACGACAGCTTTCAGATCTGTTACAACGCAACTCCCCCGCGAAAAGCGAGCCGCGCCGGAATTCCATCGTCCCTGTCGCTTCCCTCCAACACTCCCGATAGTGCTTTGGTCGGCGCACGGACAACTTTTATTCCTCTTTATTTTAACTCATTTCGCCCGAAATGTCAATACCTTTAGCCAAATTTCTGGTCATAATGCGATAATTTCCTGCAAAACGCGCAGAAAATACATGCCGTAATTCATTCTTCTGACATCTTCTTTCGCCACGATGTCCGAACGGAACACCTCGACCCCATTCAGCGTGACGAGGTATTCGCCCAAAAACTGCCCCTTTTCCACCGGGGCTTGTGTTTTTTCGACAAAGGTGTACTCGTACTTCACATTGCCGGAGCTTCCTTTCTTTATTATGCAGTCCTGTCCCTGCTGCTCTACAATAGTCTTTACTGTGGCGGTTTCGCCGCGCTCCACCGGTATTTGCTTCAGCTCGCGGGCGTCTACCTCCGGGGTGAAGCGCTCGAAGCCTGTGAAGCCGTAGTCAAGCAGTTCCTCTGCACGGTCGAAGCGCTCCGGGTCATCGCCGCAGCCTAGCACCACCGCCACCAGCCGCATGTTGCCGCGCTCGGCGCATACCGTAAGGCAGCAGCCTGCGCCGTCTGTCGTGCCGGTCTTGCCGCCGAGGATACCGTCATAGTACCTTATCAGCTTATTGGTGTTGAGCAGCTGTGTTTCGCCGCCCCGGAGATAGTCAAGCCAGGTCAGCAGCCAGCCTCGATAGTATTCTTTTTCCATCAATTCCGCGGTCATTACTGCGATGTCCTCCGCTGAGGAATAATGCCCCTCGCCATCAAAGCCAACGCAGCCGGTGAATTTCGTGTTGGACAGCTTCATCTGCCTGGCGCGCTTGTTCATCAGCTTTACGAACTGGGCTTCGCTGCCGGCGGTGTGCTCTGCGAGGGCTATCATGGCGTCGTTGGCAGAGCTTACTATCACCGCTTCAAGAAGCTCTGCGGCGGTCATCTCTTCGCCGGATTCCAGCCATATTACCGAGCCTTCCGCGGAGGAGGCATAGGAGGACGCTTTCACCTTATCGGTGAGCTGTAACTCCCCGGAGTCGATGAAGTCCGCCAGCACCAGAAGCGACATCACCTTTGTTATTGACGCCATTGGCAGCTTTTCCTGCGCGTTGACGGAATAAAGCAGCTGACCGGTTTCCGCTTCCATCAGCACGGCGGCTTTCGGTGCGGCGGAAACGCTTTGTTCTTCGGTCGTGGATTCGGCGCGGGCGGCTGTGGGCAGGAGAAGAACCGCTGTGCACAGGATTACCACCAGAATTTTGCGAATTATTTTCATAGCTATCCCCTTTCCGGACATTCCTTTTTGAATGTATGCGGGGACATTGGGGGATATGCAGAAAGGCTGCCGTTCTTTTCGGAACGACAGCTAAGGAAACGCTGATTAAATCTGGTGCGTAGATTGCGCCGTCAGATTTTTTGTCAGATTGTACAAATTGAGTGCAGGCGGGCTGACGCCCGTCAAACGAAATTTGTGCAATATGGCGGAAAATATGCAAGCAAGATACGTGCCAAGCCGTTAGGCGTGATTTAATCAGTGGTTCCCTAAGTCTGTCGAAAAAGTTGTAATTTCATTTTTGATGGCTTGAAGCCATCAAAAATGTTGGGGGAAAACTCTTGTTTC
>JBJFGA010000274.1:0-2275 GCA_051892275.1 Oscillospiraceae bacterium
GCATTCGGTTCACTCTACCCATTTTCCCTTTTCAAACCGGTTTTTAGAGGTTCCCAGTAGTAACAGATAGCAAAATGCCCACGGCTCATGGCGACCTCTGTTCAGCCCTTTACAGAAATATCCTCTCCGTAAAGAATTTCTTCAAGAAGCCTGTCCAGCTGGTCCTTTTGGGCGGAAAGCGCCGAGATCTCCCCCTCCAGTCTTTTGGCTATCATCTCCGAGTACTGCTCTGCCATAGCGTCGTACTGCTCACGGGCGAGTCTTCCAAGCTCCATTTCAGCGAGGATATCCCCGGCACATTCCTTCGCCTTTGCCGTAATAAGCTCCTTGTCCACGTTCACACCTCCCCCCGGAGCATAAGCGGCAGCTCCGCTTTGATACAGCTGTACATTTCCCGGTGGCGTGATTCCAGCACTCCAAGGAGCTTCTCGGTCATAGCGAGGGCGGTCTGGTCGATATGTTCCCGGGTCGCGATGGCGCATACTGCGTCCAGTATCTTGGAATTCAGCTCTCTGGTGACCTGTGCGCATATCCTGAACCGCTCGGTGTCCGCCTCGATTGCCTTGACGCACAGTTCAAAGCGCTTCTGTATACCGTAACGTGCGGTGGCTTCCCGCTCATGGGTAACGGCGATGTCGCGAATGCACCCGATCGCATCGCTGACCGCCTGAGCTATGCCAGTTACCTCATAAGCACCGATGTAATTACTCATATGTACCTCCTCACTTGATCCCGCCGCGGAGCTTGTCCGCCTTATCCCGGTAGTATTTCGCGCGTCCGAAAGCTTCCCGTGCGTAGCAGTAATTTTCGCCGCCACCCCCGTTCTTCGCCTGCGCCCAGAATTTGCGCCCTTTTGCGTCGTAAAAGTCTGCGGTCTTGCTGCATTTGGATATCTGCGAGTTCAGACTTAGTTTAGCCATTATCATCACCGCCCTTTATCATCTCGAATATTGCGACCGCAGCCGTGGTGAACGCTTCACCGAGCGTCTTGATTATCTCTGTGTTTATCTTCATGATGATCTCTCCTTACTTCCGTGTTACGATAGTGAAAACCAGTACCGCTGCACTGGTGACAACTCCGCCGATAGCTTTGATGATAGCACTATTCATGAAAGCACCCCCTTACGTTTCGTTAGCCTGACGTTCAAATTCGTTCGCCATTATCCACCCGATAGCCTCGGTAAGCCCTGCGGCGGTAACAGCGTTGATGATATTCCCGGCAATAGGTATCCACCCGGCAACTACCTGAGTAGCCGCCCGGCCAACCACCGCCGCCGAAGCGGAAGCGAGCGCCGCCTTAGCCGCTGCGTCGGACAGCTCCAGTCCGAACACCTTGGCAAGGGAAACCGCCATAGTGAGCTGAATCGGGGTAATGATCGCGTTGTCGCTGAAGGGAATCTGTGCCAGTCCCGCACCAATAGCGGCGGCTGCTGCGCTTGCGGTATGGATAGCTGCGTTGCAAAGTCCGATCTGTGTTTCTGTCATAGGGCATCAACCTTTCTTGAATTTTTTATTCCGGCGTTATCGCCTTGTGTTATTATTATAGCACCCTGCGGGACAGGGAGCATACTGTAAACAGTGCAAAAATACACGAGCATTCTCCGGCAGTGGAGAGCGGCACTCCCGCCATTGTTTGGGGGTCCAGCGGTAAGCTCGTCACCATCGTCACCATGACAGGATACCACTGCCATTGCCGAAAGTAACATTTGCGAACGGCGCAGGGTCACGCTGCCCGCATGTTCCTTTCTGCCGCCCGGCGCGTTTTGCGGAGAATGATGACGTTTTCGTCCTGTTCGATGAACCGAATATAAGGTATAAGCTTCTCGGAAACTTTCTTCATGGCATTGCACCGAAGCTCTGCACCATACCTGAAATCCAGAGCCATGTCCAGCGGTACACCGTTCTTGTAGAACTGAAAAACGTTGTAATTGAAGCGCTGGTTGAACAGGAAGCTTGTCCCGGTGTCGTGGATGATGTAGAAGCTGAGATTGTCTTTTCCGTTGGAGCGGCAGAAAACTGTTGTTCTTTTCATGGCGTTATTCCTTTCTGTTAAGGCAACACCGCATAATTATTGTCGTGCGATTGCATGCCGCTAGTTGTGTCAATATTGCGCTTCGCTGATTGACACAACTCGATTTTTCGTCAGGTTGAACAAATTGAGTGCAGGCGGGCTGGTCTGTCGGTCAACCCCTCTGTCACTGGCGTGACACCTCCCCCACAGGGGGAGACCACGCCCGTCAAGCGAAATTTGTGCTATATGACGGAAAAGATGCAA
>JBJFGA010000275.1:0-8895 GCA_051892275.1 Oscillospiraceae bacterium
CATCGTCCTACAGGACAATGTCTGCCTGCATTTGGACGACAATGCGCTGGTACTGTTTACGGCCGACCATACGCTGTACCCCATCATCGACACCTCGTTCGAGGGTCTGGAGACCCGCCGTTGCCAAGCTCCCATCTCTGCCCGTGGTGCCAAGAACATCGCCATCACGGGACGGGGCGTCATGGACGGCAACGGGGACACGTGGCGACCGGTCAAGAAGAACAAGCTGACCGACGCACAGCTCGTTAACCTGAGCATAAACCAGACCCTCCCGCGTTCGATAATCACCACAGCTACCACCGTAACTGCGATGATATCCGTATCTATTGTCTGCGCCCTTATGGGTACGACCTCGATACTCACCTTCTCCATTCCGCTTGCTATCGGTATGCTGATAGGATTCTATTCGTCAGTCTGCCTCGCAGGCCCGCTGTGGATCTGGGTTCAGGAGATACGCTCCAAGAAAAAAGCTGCAAAGGCTTGATAAAAAAGTTACAGCCCCGGAATTGCTCCGGGGCTGATTTTTTTATATGAATTACTCCCACCAAAGCGAAAACACCGACGCAGAAAATGCACACCACCGATGCGGAATAATTTTTTCTCTCATATTCTCCCTTGAATAACTCTCATACTATTACCCGATCAATGACACCTCTTGCATGCGGTAAATCCCTCGGCGATTGCAATTTCAATGCTGACATACCTTGGGGCTTTCATATTGCTGCATGAAGAAGTGGAATGATACTTTGTTCCTCCGTTCGTAGGCACCCACACCATATAGGATATCTTTTCATTGACCACCGCTTTTTCTTTGATGTTCATTTTGACGTTAGAGGAAAAACCGCCGTAATAGGTTTTTCCGTTTACCTTTTTATATGCCCTGACCTTGAACTGATAGTTCCCCGCGCCCAGCTTTGAAGTTGAATAGCTGTTCGCACTGACCGTTGCCAACGTTTTAAAGCTTTTCCCGTCTGTGGAATAATTGATCTGATACCCGTCCGCACCGGTTACCTTATTCCAGGATAAGTTCAGCTTCCCATCGCTGTTCTTGACAGAAACTGAAGTCGTACCAGGGATTATCTTGAACGAGATCCTCTTTGTCCCGGTGTAATTTCCCTTTCCGGTAATAGTGATTGTCGACGTACCAATGCTCTTGTTGTTCTTGTAGGACACTGTATAATCCGTGCCGCTAACCAGCTTTACGCTTCCGTTCTTCACTGTCACAGCCGGCTTGATCGTCTTTCCGGTGTAAACCCTGCTGCTGACCTCACTGAAACTCAACGTTGATATTTTGACCTTTGAAGACTTCGCCTGAAGCTCCTGATATACGACCTCGCGCTGTACCTCCGCTGCCTCCGCAAACGCCGGCACAGTCATTGAACAAGCCAGTACAGCCGCCGCCAACGCCGTTGTTATTCTCTTAATTACGTTCATATAAAGACCTCCTGTTTACTATATACCATTTTCACTTCTCCATATAGACTGTGTCTATATGGAGAAACCAACCTCTTTGCGGTTGGTGATGTGTAGCCGATGAAAAGCTGTTCAATAAAACCCGTGGTTTTGACAGCCGCCGATTCGGCGGAATCTTCTTATAGAATTTGTCTATAAGAAGATTTGATATTATTATAGCACGCAATTTACAAAATGTCAATATAACAAAATCCCCCTCCGTCACCGAAGGGGGAAATCTTATTCAACAAATTAAACAAGTTCAATAATAGCCATCTCAGCAGCGTCGCCGCGGCGCGGGCCGATCTTGTAGATTCTTGTGTAACCGCCGTTCTTGTCAGCGTACTTAGGAGCGATCTCGTCGAATACCTTCTTAGCGACATCTTCCTTAGTAACGTAAGCCAGAACCTGGCGCTTGGTGTGCAGAGTGTTTGCCTTACCAAGTGTGATCATCTTTTCTGCTTCTGCGCGAACTTCCTTCGCACGGGTAACGGTGGTCTCGATCTTACCGTTCTCCAGCAGGAATGTAACCATGCCTCTGAGCATTGCCTTTCTGTGGTCGCTGGGTCTGCCCAGCTTTCTTGTTCCCGGCATATTTCCATTCTCCTTTCAATAGGAATTGTTTATCTCGGCTAAGTGCCGAATCAGTTGTTTTCTTCAGAGGGTGTGAGGTCGAATCCGAGAGAGTTGAGCTTAGCCTTAACCTCGTCGAAGGACTTCTTACCCAGGTTTCTAACCTTCATCATGTCCTCCGGGGACTTATTGATGAGGTCGTCTACTGTATTAATACCAGCGCGCTTGAGGCAGTTAAAGGAACGAACGGAAAGCTCCAGTTCCTCGATAGTCATTTCAAGCAGCTTATCCTTGCGGTTCTCTTCCTTTTCAACCATCAGCTCAGGCTGCTCGGAATCGTCAGAGAGGTCTGCGAACAGCTTGAGGCGCTCAATAAGTATCTTCGCGGCATAGGAAACAGCTTCCTTGGCGGAGATAGTGCCGTCTGTCCAAATCTCGATGATGAGCTTCTCGAAATCGGTTCTCTGACCAACACGGGTATTTTCAACAGTGTAGTTGCACTTCAGGACAGGAGTGTAGATACTGTCAATCGGGATAACTCCAATAACAGGCTGGAGCTGCTCTTTGTTGAGTTCAGCAGAAACATAGCCTCTGCCTCTGTCCAGCGTGATATCCATGAACAGCTTGGCACCGGCGCTCAGTGTAGCGATGTGCATTCCCGGGTCGAGGATCTCTACCTCGCTGTCGGTCTTGATATCGCCGGCTGTGACCTCGCCCTCGCCCTCGGCTTCGATATAGATAGTCTTGGGCGCTTCGCCGTACATTTTAGCTCTGAGTCCCTTGATGTTGAGGATCAGCTCAGTGACGTCCTCTTTAACGCCGGGAACAGTGGAAAATTCGTGCTGAACGCCGTCGATCTTGACGGAAGTAGCAGCAACGCCGGGCAGCGAGGAGAGAAGCACTCTTCTAAGGCTGTTTCCGAGCGTATTTCCATAACCGCTCTGAAGCGGTTCGAGAACAAACATTCCATAAGTTCCATCTGACCTTAATTTTGAGGTTTCGATGTTGAGCTTTTCGATTTTTTCAAGCATTTGGTACCCTCCACAAGTTCTCGTCTGTTAATTATCCTGTGCTTATTGCCATATTCGCTGTTAATTTTAAATCACACTCTGCCCGTGCCGCAGCTTTATTACAAGCATTGGCACAGTTTGAGGCTGTTATTCAGCCGTTGCAGACTATGAATTAAAAATAACTGCACTAAATATCTGTATGCTTGTATGCTATTATTTAGAATACAGCTCGATAATTAAGTGTTCAGCGATGTCGTAGTCAAGCTCCTCACGCTGGAACGGACGAAGTACCTTAGCGGTGCCAGCTTCCTTGTTAACTTCGAGCCACAGGGGAGTTACTCTGCCGCCTGCAACCTCTGCGATCTGCTCGAACTTCTTGCTCTTCTTGCTGTTCTCGTGCAGGGAGATAACATCGCCGGTCTTAACTCTGTAAGAGGGGATATCAACTCTCTTGCCGTTCACACAGAAATGACCGTGAGAAACCAGCTGACGAGCTTCACGTCTTGTGCAAGCCATACCCATTCTGAAAACAACATTGTCCAGGCGGGACTCCAGCAGTCTGATGAGGTTCTCACCGGCGATACCCTCTTCCTTGGTAGCCAGCTCATAGTAGTGATAGAACTGTCTTTCGAGGACGCCGTAGATGAACTTGAGCTTCTGCTTCTCCTTGAGCTGGGAAGCGTACTCAGACTCTTTCTTTCTCTTGTTTCCGTTGGGGTTTCTGTTGGACTTCTTGTCATAGCCCAGAACTGCGGGGCTGAGGTCCAGTGCTCTGCATCTCTTTAAAATCGGGTCACGATTAACTGCCATTGTAAATTTCCTCCGTTATTCAATAGTAATATCGGCTGTGCCGAAGTAATTCTGCTCTGCCGACGCCGAGTAAACGAACAGCTCGGTTCTGTCAGTGATTATACACGTCTTCTCTTGGGGGGACGGCATCCGTTGTGGGGGATCGGGGTAACGTCCTTGATGAGCTTTACCTCAAGACCAGCTGCCTGAAGCGCTCTGATAGCTGCCTCACGACCTGCGCCGGGGCCCTTAACGAAAACCTCAACGGTCTTCAGACCGTGCTCCATAGCTGCCTTAGCTGCAACATCTGCCGCAGTCTGAGCAGCGAAAGGAGTGGACTTTCTGGAGCCTCTGAAGCCCAGTCCGCCTGCGCTTGCCCATGAAAGAGCGTTGCCCTGAAGGTCGGTAATAGTAACGATTGTGTTGTTGAATGTAGACTGGATATGAGCCGCACCGTTTTCGATGTTCTTACGCTCACGACGTCTGCGTACAACCTGCTTACCCTTGGTTGCTGCCATTAATATACCACCTTTCTGTGATTACTTCTTCTTGTTAGCGATGGTCTTCTTAGGACCCTTGCGAGTTCTAGCGTTGGTCTTTGTTCTCTGACCGCGGCAGGGAAGACCCTTGCGATGACGGGTTCCGCGATAGCAGTTGATTTCAACCAGACGCTTGATGTTAAGAGCAACAGTTCTTCTGAGGTCGCCCTCTACCATATATCCGCCGTGGTCGATAACTTCACGGATCTTAGCTTCTTCTTCGTCGGTGAGGTCCTTGACACGGGTGTCAGGATTTACACCAGCCTTAGCCAGAATATCATTTGCAGACTTTCTGCCGATGCCGTATACATAGGTAAGACCTATTTCGATACGCTTTTCCTTGGGCAGGTCTACGCCAGCAATTCTTGCCATACTTTTTCCTCCTCTTGAATGGGATCAGGTCTTATCAGCCCTGTCTCTGCTTGTGCTTAGGTTCAACACAGATAACCATAACTTTACCCTTGCGCTTGATAACCTTGCACTTGTCGCACATGGGCTTAACTGAAGGTCTAACTTTCATTGAAATACCCTCCTTTGGGATAGTTTACTCTGCCATGATCACTTGGCACGCCATGTGATCCTGCCTTTTGTGAGATCGTAAGGCGACATTTCAACGGTCACTTTGTCACCGGGAAGGATCCTGATGAAATTCATTCTCAGCTTGCCGCTGATGTGAGCCAGGATCTTATGACCGTTTGAAAGCTCCACCTTAAACTGTGCGTTAGGCAGTGCTTCCAGAATAACGCCTTCAACTTCCAATACATCTTCTTTAGACAAGCTATTCACTCTCCTCGGCGATGCTTAAGGCTAAAGCACGGAGTGTGCTACGCAGCCTTTTGTCCGTCATACCGCCGACGTCGAGCGTCTTATCGGTCTTTCGGACATGTTTCAGGTTTTTCTTTTTCGGGGCGCCGAGCTTTCGCTCCTTACCATCGGCGAGATAAACAAATCTGCCGTCAGCGTCGGTGACTAAGAACCATTGTCCTCTGTCATGCCCCGCGGCGCTGATAACTACCATTCCAGCTGTTATTTCCATACGTCAGTGCTCCGGTAACGTGAGAATAAGCGGCGCACCATCAGTGATGGCAACTGTATGCTCGAAGTGAGCGCTGAGGCTTCCGTCGGTAGTAACTACCGTCCAGCCGTCCTTGAGGATATTGACTTCCGGGAAGTTGGTGTTCACCATCGGTTCGATGGCGATAGTCATTCCCTTGCATAACCTCGGACCTCTTCCGGGCCTTCCGAAATTCGGAACTTCCGGCTCCTCATGCATTTCACGTCCGATACCGTGACCGATATATTTCCGGCAAACCGCGAACCCGTTCGCTTCAACGTGGGTCTGGATAGCGTTGGAGATATCGCCGATCCTGTTTCCGACCACTGCCTGTTCGATGCCCTTGTAGAGCGCCTCTTCGGTGGCTTTCAGCAGCTTCTCTGCGTCCTCCGAAACCTTACCCACACGAAATGTTCTTGTGTTGTCGCCCATGAAACCGTTCAGTTCAGAAACGATGTCACAGGAAATGATATCACCTTCGCGAAGAATGACCTTCTTGGAAGGGATTCCGTGGATAAGCTGCTCGTTTATCGAGAAGCAGTTATGCCCCGGAAATCCGCCATAGCCCTTACACGGCGATGAGCCGCCATGAGACACGACGTAATCGTTGACGATCCGGTCCAGCTCCCATGTTGAGATGCCCGGAACAGCGTTCCTGCCTGCCAGCTCCAGCGCCTGCGCTGCAAGCTCACCGGCTTTGAGCATACCTTTAAGCTCTGTTGGATTTTTAATTGTTATCATTGTCAGTCACGCTTTTCTTTCAGCCCTTGATAGCAGCCAGTGTCAGCTTCGAAGTATCTTCGATCTTGTCCTGACCTTCTACTGTGACGAGCTTGCCTCTTGCAGCATAGAAATCCTTGAGGGGAGCAGTCTTTTCGTGGTAGGTCTTGAGCCGGCTGATAACAGTCTCAGGCTTGTCGTCCACTCTCTGGACTACCTTTGCGCCGCAAGCGTCGCAAACACCCTCGACCTTTGTGGGCTTATACTCAATGTGATAAGAATTACCGCAGCCTTCGCAAACACGTCTGCCGGACATTCTTGCGGTGATAGCTTCATCAGCGACGTGAATTTCTACGACCTTGTCGATGTTCACGCCCATGGTCTCCAGCGCCTCGGCCTGTGCAACAGTTCTGGGGAAGCCGTCGAGAATGAAGCCGTTCTTTGCGTCGTCCTCTGCGATTCTGTCCTTGAGGATACCGATGACTACCTCGTCAGGAACAAGGTCGCCTCTGTCCATGAATTCCTTGGCAGCCAGACCAGCCTTAGTGCCGTTCTTTACCGCCTCGCGAAGCATGTTGCCAGTGGAGATAGCGGGGATATTGAGTTCTTTGCAGACAACCTCCGCCTGAGTTCCCTTACCTGCGCCCGGAGCGCCTAAAAAAATCAGATTCATGGTGTTCTCCTATTCGCAATGTGTGTCAATGGGATAATCCCCTGCTTATGCAGCGTGAGCCGCATAAGCAAAAGGAATTATTTAATCAAGGAAGCCGGGGTGATGACGCATCATTATCTGGCTCTCGAGAGTTCTTACAGTCTCAAGTGCAACACCGACAACGATGAGGATCGTAGTACCGCCGATGTAGATACCGCTCAGAGACGGTATGCACAGTGCCAGAATGATCGGGAATATAGCGACGATTCCGAGGAATATCGCGCCGATCAGTGATATCTTGTTGAGAGAGTTGTAGATGAAGTCAGATGTGGGCTTGCCCGGACGGTAGCCAGGGATAGCGCCGTTGTTCTTCTTCAGGTTGTTTGCGATCTCAACAGGATTGTACTGAATGGAAACATAGAAATAGTTGAATGCAATGATCAACAGGAAGTAAACCACTGCGTAAATAGGCGTGGTCTGATTGAATACTCTCAGGAAGCCGCCCCAGAAGCCTTCGCTGTTCGCTGTGATGCCACAGAACGAAAGGATCGTCTGCGGAAGGCTCAGTATAGACATCGCGAAGATGATGGGCATAACGCCGGACATAGCTACCTTTATCGGGATGTGGGTGGACTGACCGCCATACATCTTTCTTCCGACAACGCGCTTAGCGTACTGGATCGGGATCCTGCGCTCTGCGTTGGTCATCAGGATAACGAACCAGATCATCGCAGCGAAGATCACGAGCGCCAGAATTACGAAACCGATGTTTGCAAGGTTGTCCTTGCACATGGTGTAGAAGTAGGTAACGCCCTGCGGAAGACCGGAAATGATACCTGCGAACAGGATCATAGAAATACCGTTGCCGATACCCTTTTCGTTGATACGGTCGCCAAGCCAGATGATGAGCGAAGCGCCGGCAACGAAGCAGGCAACGATGACGATCGCGGACAGAACAACCGAGAATGTGTCGGAGGTGTAGTCGTAGATGTCACCATACTTCAGGATAGCTGTGTGGGTATCGTTATCGTTGAGACCGTTTCTCAGCAGGAAGTAGAATCCGACAGCCTGAAGCACCGCAATAGCGAGTGAAGTAATCTTCGTGATGGTGTTTAGTTTCTTTCTGCCTTCCTCTCCCTCCTTCTGGAGTTTTTCCAGAGGCGGGATAGCGACAGCAAGCAGCTGAATGATGATCGACGCGTTGATGTATGGCGTGATCGACATTGCCAGCAGCGTACCCTTGCTCAGCGAGCCACCAGTCATTACATCAAGGTAACTCAGCAGCGAAACATCGCTCATCATAGTGCTGATGGCGTTGTTGTCGAGAAAGGGAACGAAAATGCTTGAACCTAAACGGAACAGAATGATGATGAACAGTGTGTACAAAATCTTTTTACGCAGCTGCGTGTCCATCCACGCATTACGAAAGACCTGAAACATTAGATCACCTCAGCCTTTCCGCCTGCCTTTTCAATTTTTTCCTGAGCACCTGCGGTGAACTTAGCAGCCTTAACAGTAAGGCTCTTGGTAAGCTCTCCGTTGCCGAGGATCTTGATACCGTCCTTGGTGTCCTTGAGCGCACCGCTCTCAACAAGAGCAGCAGCGTCAACGACAGCGCCGTTTTCGAAACGAGCCTCGAGGTCGGATACATTTACAGTTGCATACTCAACCGCAAAGATGTTGTTAAAGCCTCTCTTAGGGATTCTTCTCTGCAGAGGCATCTGACCGCCTTCAAAGCCCGGTCTGATCGAACCGCCGGAACGAGCCTTCTGACCCTTGTGTCCCTTACCAGCAGTCTTGCCGTTGCCGGAACCGTGACCGCGGCCGATACGCTTAACGTCCTTTACAGAACCCGCAGCGGGCTGTAATTCGTAAAGATTCATAACTTTGCACCCCCTAGTAATGTGGATTAAGTGTTAATAGTATTTTGGAGCCCGGACGAGCCGGAGTCCGTCAGAATCAAACCTCTTCTACCTTTACAAGGTGAGCGATAGTCTTGATTTTACCCTTAGTAGCCTCGTTGTCGGGCTGGGTGGTTACAGAATTTACCTTGCGCAGTCCGAGGGAATACGCAGTGGCGATCTGATTCTTCTTGCAGCTGTTGAG
>JBJFGA010000276.1:0-8798 GCA_051892275.1 Oscillospiraceae bacterium
AAACTGAATGGGATTTCAGTCAGTTCGTTCCGGATTTTGTAGTGATCAATCTGGGTACAAATGATTTTTCGTACACCGGCGCTGATGAGGAAAGAATCGCTGACTACACGACCTCTTATGTGGACTTCCTTAAAACTGTGCGCAGCGACAATCCGGATGCTCACATAATATGTTCTCTGGGAGTAATGGGCGACAATCTGTATCCTGCTGTTGAGGAAGCAGTCAGCAGCTACACCTCCGAAACAGGTGACACTAACGTATCAGCATTTCATTTTACTCCGCATAACGGAAGCACCGGTTATGCTGCCGACTGGCATCCGACCGAGGCGACTCATGAAATCGCCGCTAATGAGCTTGTGGAATACATAAAATCACTTACATAAACCAAGTTTGCCTGTACTGGACACTATATATCAGCTTGTCGAAAAAGACGCTCCATCCGAGTGGCAAGAAGACCTCGGTTTATAGAAACCCGCATAACAGCAGGAGGGTTTTCAGCTGTTGCGTTGGAGATAAAAAAGCTTTATAATGATATAGGAGTAGCAACACAGCAAATTAATGACATTACTTCTGTTATTCAACGGGCAATTGAAAGTGTCAGTCAACAGATGGATCAGATTCAAGATAATACAGGGAAATGTATAGAAGCAATGGAAAAAACCGAAGATATATTCCATGATATTAACTTGAATATCTCAGATGTCGGATCCGATATACACGATTTGGAAATATCAGTTGAATGCCTTAATCATAACAAAGAAAGCATTGTAAATAAATTCTCTGATATTTCCAGCGGAACTGAGGAACTTTCTGGAGCTAGTCGGGATATATGTAAAAACGTGGAAAACCAGAATACAGAACTTAAAAATACTAGCACGGCAATGCAAGAACTGTCAAAAGTAATAGAGAAACTGAATGATATTATCTGTCAATTTCAGATGTAAAAAAAGCTCTGGTTTTTATACGTAGCAAAACAGGACAATGCTGAGAGCGACCCGACGTAGCTGAAGAGTATACGGAGAAGAGTAGCGGATAAATTCGCTGTTCTTTATATAGGTCTGAAAAACAAACTGTGTAAACACGAATAATTGCGAAAAACGTACCAATACAAAAATGCGGCGAAACAGGGCAACGCTGGGGAACGACCCAGCGTTGCTGCAAGATATACGGTGAAGAGCAGCGGAGCAATTCGCTGCTTTTCTATCTTCACCGGTATCTTCCAGCGGATAAACACCGGGAGCTCGAGGTTGGAACCCTCGACAGCCGTCAGGCTGCGAAGCTACCTCAAAAATAGATTATGAACTGAGCGTAAGTCAAACCCCAGTCACGGACCGGCATAGTCTATTTCTATTTCCTGTGTCCACCTTACTACGGTACTACAGAGTTTTACTCATTGCTAAGATTCTCGTTAATTCCGGCTCCGAGCATCTGCTCGATAGTACCGGCAAACAGCCGTTTCAGCTTCGCTTGAATATCTCCTGTTGTATGGTAGTCTGCCATCAACAACTTTACCAGTACTATTCATCTTTCATCCAATCCGTGTATTCTTTTCATGTGCAATAACTCACTTCCTTGTGGGTATTACTGGCATTTACACGTTTGGTATTCAACCTCGCTTTGGTAAGGAGCCGTATCCGTCAATAATCTAAATCCCCGAACAGCTTGTCTGTTTTGTCAGCGAAATATCCGAACTCCCGGTCAAATAAATCCTCATACTTTTCTACCGTGAACGGCTCTGGCTCAAACGGCAGCACGATGACCTCGTTGAGATTGACCGCCAAAGCCTCCCGGTATCTCTCCACCGCGGCTTCATCGGAGAAATTAACCGCCACGGTATAGTTGACCTTGTTCAAAGCAAGCTGCGCTGTGTATATCATCGGCAGCTCGTTCCATGAGGTACCGCCGACAACGTACACCTTGTCGAAATCCTTGAAATCAAGGTCGGAGGCAGGGGTGCTGCCAAAATCGTATATCTCGGCGTTGTAAGTCTTGGTCGGCTCGGCGAATGGAGAACAGATGTCGATACCATTGACGGTGTATATCCCGTCCTGCTCCGTGCCGTCGTAAAATTCCTTTATCATGTCAAGTTGCGGAATCCCCCGCTTATTCGCACATACCACCACGCTCTCACCGTCACGGATGTGGAAATACTCCGCAAGGCGTATTGCCAGTGTGGTAGTCCCGATACGGCTCTGCGCTCCGACAACTGCTATATGCAGCTCCGCCTGTGAGTAGCGGGGCTTCTCTTTTTCTTTTTCGGCAATCATGGCGGCTTCACGGGCTTCTGCGAATGCGTCAAAGGACTTGTCGAACCTGCGCCATTTGTGCTTGGGAAGTCCTACTGTAATGCACTCTTTTAGGTCTTGCGCCATCATGGAGATATTGGTTTTCTCGTCAACATCGGGGTAGTTCGCAACGATGTTCGTTACGCTGTTATGCACCAGTTTGTCAAGAAATTCATCTCCGGGATAGCAGTTGTCTGCATAAATGATGATGTTCGCTTCGGATTTCTGATAGTATATCCCAGCGCACAGGTTGACAAATTCATCACCTTGCTCCTTGAAAGCGGATATGTCAAAAATGAAATGTGACTGATAGAGATAGTTCTTTAGATCGCGCTTTAAGAAAAGTGCCAGCGACCAGTCTTCGCCAATAATTTCTCGCGGGGCTGCTCCCAGTTCGGAACATATTCTACGGAGAATTCCGGCATTTTCTTTTTTGGCTATGAGTAATGGATTGATCATAACAATATTCCTTTCAATAAGAAATTATACATTTTACAATATTATTTTGGCATTGATTTTAATCCACAAAGGTGATATAATATAGAAAAATAAATTTGAAAAGAGGAAGATTTTTCTATGCTTTGTTATGTGAAGGGATTTGAGTCAAGGACACCATCTACCATCAAGCAATCATCAATCAAGATGGAATGCGGACGAGCGGTTAATGTTTATACCATAGAGTCTGTCCATGATTTGTCGCAATTTATAGGTTTTGGTAAATATAAAAATAGAGAACAGTGCAACGTTTTTATTAGAGGGCAAGTTGATTTGTATAATGGCTCACTTGTTCCATCGCTATATAGAAACAAAAAGAAACATACTGAAAATCAGAATACAACAGACAAATTTAACCATCGAATTAATTTGCTCAGAGAAAACGTTGAATCTTTAAGTAATTATGATAAGATTCTATTAGAACCTCTACTTCAACATTATGGTGTGAAAACCCCATATATTGATGTAGTGGATAATGTATGGGTAGCTTTATGGTTTGCTTTACATACAGCTAAGGTTAAACAGATTGGGTCGCGTGAATATGTGTACTATTATAACAACGATCATGAATTTTCATATATTTTATTAATCGCATCAGATGCAATCAATAATTCAGAAAAACATGGTGTCTATGAAGGAAATGATACAATAATGGTAGATTTGCGCAAATCTCTTCCTTCTATTTTTTTACGACCACATGCCCAACATGCATACATGATAAAAAAGAAATCTACGGAGTCTGTTGACTATAGTGATCTGATTATTGGAATTGCCAAAATACCTACAGAACTTGGTTTGCGTTGGCTTGGAAACAATGAATTTTTAACAGTTAGTAGCTTATTCCCAGCCGCATATTTTGATACTGGTTATTCTCTGTTGTTACGGGATTATTTACAAGGCAAAACTGATACTGTGAAACAATACGGTTCTATTCAAATCATAACTGATTAAAACACATCCACTGCTTTAATAGTGCAAAACAATTCCTCGCTCATACCCGTCCGGAATCCCTTAAACCACAGCCGTGGATTAGCCGCAGCGCCGAGCTTCTTCACGCTGGGACCGCAGTATGCGTGAACGCCCTGCGGCGGCTCTGGCTGAGATACCTCGCCTGACATGAAATAGGTCTTTATCCCGACGTGAGGCACACATTCGTCCCGGTTTAGGGAATGCCGCCAAAGTCCCATGTCCCGCTGATCGCTGTAATAACCGTCATGAGAATACCCTACCAGCAGGTCATCGGAAATATCGTAAATCGACGTGCCAATATCCAAATCCGTAAATTCCACGCTGCTAAGACAGGTGAATTCCAGAAACAGCGTGACCGTTCCGGTGGCGCTTACGCCGTTGATTTGCGGGAACGGAAAACCGTAGTCCGCTTCAAACTGGTCGGTGTCGATAATATAGGCGATAGTTACGGCGCACTGGTTGAACGTCCGGCATTCGTGAACGGTGTCAATGTCCTGCTCGTCCATATTCCAGACGTCATAAATGTATGCGTCTTGAATACAATCGCCGCAGTCCAGCAGATTTGCATACACAGCGCATTTTCCGCCAAGCTCAAGCGTGATCCCGTTTTCGGGAACGCCGTAGTCCTTGGCGGAATATTTGTATTTGTGCAATGTGGACACATCTCCGCATTGAGATAGAATGCCGCTGCTCCCCGCCGCAAGGTCTGAACTGCTGACAGGCAGCTCGAAAAAGCCCTCAAAATAGGTAAATAACGCCAACTGCACCATGTTATCAAGTGAAATGGTGCGCTCGTCCTGCGGGATTCCAGCTTCATCAAGAGCCATTTCAATTGCAAGCTGGCTCTGGGCTACATAGCCCCACAGGCTTTCGTCAATGCAGAAGATTTCTTTCCACATATCTGAACCGACAGTTTCCAGCGTGATGGACAGCTTATCGGAGGTGCGTTCGGTCGTGATCGAAACCGCACCGTCCATGCTGGCATTTTCCATAAGCGATTTAAGGTTTGAAACCTCGAACAGATCGAGATTTATTGCCCCGCGCCCGTCAATTATGCTGTACCATGCGCTGTCGAGGTATTCCTGTGCGGCTTCGGCGGTTTCGGGAATACCGCCGACTGCTTCTTCTATCTGCTTGTCAATGCCGGGAGCACTGCCCTCAGAAACGGATATAAGGTACTCCCGCATCTGCCGTATATCATACATAGCGAGGAACTCCGGCAGATATATCTCGCCACCGCCGATACAGGTGTACTCAACTGTCTGTGTACTCCCGTCCGGCGATGTTACCACCAGCGTCTGGCGGTCGGCGGGTTTATCGTCCACCGTTATTTTCTCAAAGGTGTAGCTGTACGCCGGCATTTGCTCCATAGCCCGGTGGTAGAGGAATTTTTTCAAACCATCACCGTACTCTGAAATGCTGTCTATTCCGGTATCGTCGGTGAAACGGATATTGCTGATTTCCGAAAAGGAAAGTTCCGTATCAAAGTTGGAAATGTAGCTGTCAAAGTCCTCCTGCTTCTTTATTGCACGGAGCTGCTCCGCATAATCCAGCATGATATTCTGCGCCTGCTCGATCTCGCTTTCATCGTAGAGAATAAGCGAGCTGCCATCGAAATTGTTTGCGATCGCGGCTTTAGAGAGGTTTACAGAGAATTCCGGCATAAAGTCGTATACCTCGTCCTTTACGTCGGTGTTTATATCGCCCTCTATCCCGCTGAAAATCTCCGATATATTGCTTCTGAAATAGTTCCAATGGTTTTTCAGATCACTGTTCTGTATAACGCTGAAAAGTCCGCTTATAAGCCCGGAGAAAGCAATGAAAATCAGCATTACCACACCCAGAGCCATGAAAACCGTGTACAGCACCGCCTTGCGGACTTTCTCGTTTCCGGCAGCTTCTACTGCCATAATTATCAGTTTTGGATTTACTGCCATAACACCATTCCTTTATCGTCCGCCGCCCCTGCCGAACAGCTCCAGCCTTTCGTCCGAGAATTCAAACCGCACCTTGAATGCTTCCCTGCCCACCTTCATGAGCGCAATGCCGCGCTGTCCGGAGGAAATAAGCTCGCTCTGTGCGTCATTAAGGTCAAACAGCTCGGTGGTTTCCTTGAGGGACTGCCCGTCCATTGAAAACAGCAGCTTGTACGTCGGCAGGTCAAGCACCGACTGACCGTAGAATTTTACCTCCGGGGAAAGGAAGTCGTTGGAGGACTGCGTTCCCACGACAATGCTTCCCTCATACTTTCGTGCGCGCTTTTCCGCATTTTTGAGGAACTCCAGCGACTGCGGACAGCGTGGGTCTATCATCGTCCAGCATTCGTCAGCTACCAGCATTATGCGTTCTTCTCTGTCGTGGATGATCTGCTCCCAGCACCATGAAAGCACGTTGAAATACTGCGCCGCCAGCACCGTTCCGGACATCTGTATCAGTGATTTTGTGTCTAGCACCACAAATCCGCTTTTAGGGTTGATTGTAGTGCAGCCGTTCCAGAGCAGGTGGTCTGCGCCGTTCGCCGCGCTCTCCAGGTAGGTCTTTAAGTCCTCATAGACCTCGGAATTTCTGAGGTCAGTTTCGGCTCTCCTTGCCACATGGCTGAACAGGTCTGACAGCGTGGGGAACTGCTCAGCCCGCCGCCCGGAAACGTCTGTGTTCCATGTTATTCCGAACGCCGCATACAGTTCCACCAGCGTTTTGTTCAGTATTGCCCGGAGCTTGTCGTTCATGGACGGAAGATAAAGCTGAAAGAATGTTTCCAGCGTTTTGAGGTGGATGGCAAGGTCGCCTATCCGCTCCAGCTTCGTAGGTTCCTTGTTGTCAGAATCATCTTCGTCCGGAGGGACAGGACGTATCTGCAAAGGATTTATCAGACCGCCGCGTCCTCCGGCGACATCTATCCAGTCCCCGTTGAACAGCGGATTATGGCACATTTCCTTGTACTCGCCCTCCGGGTCTATGACGATTATTTTCGTACCGTGGGCATACTCCGAGGCGATTATGTGTTTTATTGCGGTGGACTTGCCCGAGCCGGAGCCGCCTATAATTGTAAGGTTGCTGTTCGGACGCTGCTGATTCCTTTTCCATAGGTCTATCAGCATTATCCCGCCATTGCTGTCCTTGCCGAGATAGTATCCGCTGCCATCGCTGAATCCTCCGGATGCAAACGGAAATCCACCAACAAAAGTACTTACCGGGAACGCCCTCGAGGTTATCTCGGAGATTTGTTTGTTCTGCGGGTAGGTCGGGGAGATCTGCTGAAATCCCTCCTTCTGGAGATTTGAGAGAATGCGTATCTTGCAGCCGAGCATATTTGCGGTATTCTCAACACGCTTGCAGCGGTCGATAAAATCGTTTTTGTCCCGGGACAGAACCATTATGGTGGTACTCCAATTGCTCATTACCTCGTTATTCTGATCCATTTTGTACATGATGCGTTCCTGGTCGTCTGCGGCTTTCTGGCAGCGCTGGCGTTCAAGAGGGTCTTTTGCGCCTGCCGCCTGTCCGCGGTTAAGCTTTATGTTACGGGACATTGCGCTTATGAGGGAGCTGTTGTCGATAGGCTCTTGATTTACTGCGACTATCGTACCGGGTATGTTCGTGAGTTTTGAATACCAGCCGTATTCGCACTCGGAGGGATAGCTGATTACCCCGTATACACGGCAGTAGTTCTCGCCGAGCATAAAAGAATTGCGTTCAAATTCTATGCCGATAGGGGTTATGTTTGCCTGCAGAGCGGTGTTTACAGGTATTTCGATTGCAGGATTTTTAGGCATATTTTTTGTTCCTTTCGTTGTGAAATGATTTATCTGTCTGCCAGAACAGCAACGGCGTCCTCAATATTCGTGCTTTCAATATGAACGTAAGCCGGTATGTTGACGAGGTTGCACAGGCGGACGATACCCTTTCTGTCCAGCAGTTCAGCGTGGATACCCGCTTCGGCAAACTTTTTTACAATTTCGTTCGCCGCAGAGGTCATGCTTCTCTCGTCTGCCCTCTGGACCGTATCCCATATTGAAATATAGTGCAGGCGTTCGGAGGATTCCCCGGACATTACTCTTTCGGTAAGGTCTGCCTGTTCCATTTTCAGCAGCTTTCTGCGGCCCGCGTCGGCTGACCTTATAAGCTCATCGTAGTCCTGCAGGGGCTTGGAAATATCTGCCGGACGTGATACTGCGTTGAATTTAAACGGCCGCTTGACCGTAGATAACGCCGATGAAAGCTGGCGGCAGAGAGCTTTCTGCTCCGCTGTGCTGTACAGTTCGGGATTTATCCCCTCGACCTTGATATAAACAAAAATCAAGCCATCGAGGGTATAAAGGCATTTTTCTCCTAAATCCTTTGCGTTGACAAAATCCTGCGCGGTTTTCTCGGCTGCTGCTTTTCTTTCCTCGTCCTCCTCGGAGCTGCGGCGCAGCTTCTTCCTGCTCTCGCTGCGCCGGAACCACCATAAAAATCCCCCGCATAACGCGAGAGTTATCAATGCTGTTGCGATCTGCATTTTGTTTTCCTTTCAATTAAAACTGTGCCTGCCATTGGGACTTCACATTGAGCTGCATAGAGATCGGCGCTAGATCCTCCCACGCAAACCTATACGGAATGCGAATGGTAATGCTGCCCGAAACCGCAAATCTCTCTGCCGTAGATATATCGGACGGAGCAAGCTGGGCGGGTTCAACGGAGAAATTAACCGATACTATTTCGCACTGCATTATTTCCCCGTTCGACATAGCTGAGTTGAGATACGTCCGTATACAGCGTTCGTTCGCTTTGTTGTTCTCAGCCCAGCGGCAGCCGTTGTAGCCGTAGCTTGCGGCATAGCCTTCCCGGACAGGCTGGTAAAGCTGCGTGTAGTTCTGGACGCACATTGAAATTATGGCGTCCTCAAACTTATTGCGCACAGCGCCAGCTTGAATGTTCAGCCGGACTATCTCAAAAACTGCCGCGCCTATCAGCAGCACAACTACCATTATCACACTCAGCAGGACGTATGAAAAGCCCTTGCAGTTCAGTATTCTTTTTTTCAGTAATTTCATTTCCAGAACACCT
>JBJFGA010000277.1:0-2240 GCA_051892275.1 Oscillospiraceae bacterium
ACCACTCTGCGCGATAGCGCAGTAATACGCGTCAATAGCGCTAAAGGGGTTTGGGGGAAAACAAGAGTTTTCCCCCAACATTTTTGATGGCTTCGAGCCATCAAAAATGAAAGCACAACTTTTTCGACGGTCTGAAACGCTGACGGAACTCGTCAGCGTTTTTTATTCAGTGAGGCAGCTTCATTTTTGAGAGGTCGGGGAACTCGTTTTTCCGTATCTCATCACAGCGGCGGTCTATCTTTGAGCGCGCCGCTCCTGGCAGCTCGTCAAACACCGGTTCTACCCCGAAGAACGCCGACACCATCACCGCCGCGAACGCATTTGCGTCCACCTCGGAGGGCTGCACGACGAACTCCCGCTGGGGAAGCTCCGCCCGGGGCTTGTACCCGCCGAAATAAAGCTGCTCGTCCGTTTTTCGCTGCCACGCCCGGCGAAGCTGGAACGCCGCCGCGAAAAGCTGGTCGAGGGAGGTCGTTTTCAGCTTCCGCAGATACAGCCGCTTTCCGTCCGGAGTGAGCTTCGCATGTTCGCCGTCGGAAAGCTCACGGTCGTTGTAAAATATCTGTGGCATGGGTATCTGAAGCATATTGCAGAGAGTTCTCACATATCCGTTTATCATGGTGTACCTCCGTTAGAAAAGGGTAAGCTGCTCGTCCTGCGGGAATTCGCGCATGTACGCAAATATCTTGTTTCCGTCGCACTCTATCCCGCTGCGGGCGCATTCCTGTCGGAACAGCTTCATCAGCCGGTCGCTATCCGGCGAGGGCAGCTCGTAATTATTGCCGTAACGCTGGATATAGCGCTGTTTCAGCCCCGGGAAATGCCTGTCCAGCGCCGCGTAATAGTACTCCCGGTCGCCCTCACGCAATGTCAGCCCCATTCCGAAGCTGATAATTCCAAAGCACCCCGCCCGCCGTGCGTAGTCCACTATCGCCAACACATTTTCCTCAGTGTCATTGATATATGGCAGCAGCGGCGTGAACCACACCACCGTAGGAATTCCCCGCTCCCGCATTTCGCACAGCACCTCAAACCGCCGCTTTGTTGTGCAGACATTCGGCTCGACTATGCGGCAGAGCGCTTCGTCAGCAGTGGTGAGGGTCATCTGAACCACCGCCTTTGTCTTGCGGTTTATTTCGTCCAGCAGGTCGATGTCCCGCATTATAAGGTCGGACTTGGTCTGCACCGCCGCACCATACTCATAGCGGTTTATCAGTTCCAGACAGCGGCGGGTGATGTTCAGCTCCTTCTCTGCGTGGAGGTAGGGGTCGCACATCGCTCCCGTGCCTATCATGCAGCGCTTACGCCGGGACTTCAGCGCAGCTTCCAGCAGTTCCGGCGCGTTCTCCTTGACCTCGATGTCCTCAAAGTCGTGCTTCATCTGATAGCAGGCGCTCCGGCTGTCGCAGTATATACAACCGTGGGTGCAGCCGCGGTAGACGTTCATGCCGTTCCCTGCGGATAGTATCCCCTTTGCCCGGACTTTATGCATAGTATCACCGCCGTTCATCTTAGTTTGTTTATATGAACATTATAGCGTATTTCGTTGAATTTGTCAAGGCAGTGAGATTATTTTTATAGGTTTATTGATTTTCTTTCCAGAGTGTGGTATAATTGACTTACAAACTGAGATTTCCACCAAAAGGAGCACAAATGCGCATTATACTTATCCACGGACTAGGTCAGACCGCCGCCGCTTGGGACGGCGTGACCTCCCGGCTGCCGCTGGGATACACGATATCCGCACCGGAGCTGGCGGGCTTCGCCTCCGGGGACTGTACTTATGATTCACTGTACCGGGGTTTCTGCGGCTATTGCGGCAGCTTCTCCGAGCCGCTGCTGCTGTGCGGGCTTTCGCTGGGAGCGGTGTTGGCACTGAATTACGCCGCAGATTTCCCAGAGAGAGTAAGCGGGCTGGTACTTATTGCGCCGCAGTTCAAAATGCCTCAGGCGATGCTGAAATTACAGAGCGCCGTATTTCACATCATGCCACAAGGCGCGTTCAAGGGAATGGGGTTCACAAAATGCGGGGTTATCGAACTAACCGGCTCAATGGCAAGGTTGGACTTCACGGACAGCCTGTCCCGGATAACCTGCCCCGTGACTATTGCCTGCGGTGTGAAAGACAAAACCAACATGAAAGCCGCGAGGGAGCTTTTCCGGCTTCTACCGGGGTCTGAGCTAAGGCAACACCGCATAATTATTGTCGTGCGATTGCGCCGTCAGATTTTTCGTCAGAT
>JBJFGA010000278.1:0-8792 GCA_051892275.1 Oscillospiraceae bacterium
TGACCGCGTACTCGAAGCTGTCCGGGTTCAGCGCAAACTGGCAGTTGCAGCCGCCCTCCACTTTCAGCTCCTGAATGATGTTGATAGCCGCGGTACGCAGCATCTGATATTCCTTGTCCGCGAGGGTAACGCAGGGAGCGACAACGATTGAGTCGCCGGTGTGAACTCCCACCGGGTCGAAGTTCTCCATCGAGCAGACGGTGATAACATTTCCTTTGCTGTCCCGCATTACCTCGAACTCTATCTCTTTCCAGCCGGAAATGCACTTCTCCACCAGTATCTGGGTTATCGGGGAAAGCCGCAGACCGTTTGTAGCTATCTCATGCAACTCCGCTTCGTTGTAAGCGATACCGCCGCCGGTGCCGCCCAGCGTGAACGCGGGACGAACAATTACCGGGTAGCTTATCTCCTGCGCGAAGTCCATTGCGTCCTCAACGGTTTCCACCACCTTTGAGGGAATGCAGGGCTGACCTATCTTCTCCATGGTGTCCTTGAACGCCTGTCTGTCCTCTGCCTTGTGGATAGTTTCCGGGTCAGAGCCGAGCAGCTTCACTCCATGCTCCGCAAGGAAGCCGCATTCCGCAAGCTGCATGGACAGTGTAAGTCCCGTCTGACCGCCGAGGTTAGACAGTACGCTGTCCGGCTTCTCGATTTCAATTACTCTCTGTACAACGTCCAGCGTCAGCGGCTCGATGTAAATTTTGTCCGCCATGTGCTTGTCCGTCATTATGGTCGCCGGGTTGGAGTTGATAAGAACTACCTCCAGACCCTCCTGCTTCAGTGCGCGGCACGCCTGAGTTCCCGCATAGTCGAACTCCGCAGCCTGTCCGATTACGATAGGACCTGAACCTATCACCAGAACCTTTTTTATATCACTTCTTAACGGCATGACTTTTTACCCTCCATCAGCTCAATAAACTCGTCGAACAGGTACGCGGTGTCCTTGGGACCGCCGCATGCCTCCGGGTGGAACTGCACCGTGAACGCGGGCGCGTTGTGATAGCGCACACCCTCGCAGGTGCCGTCGTTGCCGTTCACATGGCTGACCTCGCCGCACTCAGCGGGAACGCTGTCGCCTATTACCGCGTAGCCGTGGTTCTGGGAGGTGATGAACGTCCTGTCAAGCGCGATGTCCTTTACCGGCTGGTTTCCGCCGCGATGACCGTATTTCAGCTTCTCGGTCTTTGCGCCGTTAGCCAGCGCCAGCAGCTGATGTCCCAAACAAATACCGAATGTCGGTATCTGCGCCGGGATAAGCTCCCGCAGGGTGTTGATGGATTCAACGTTGTCGGTGGGGTCGCCGGGGCCGTTGGACAGCATTATGCCGTCCGGATTCAGCGCCTTTATCTCGTCCGCAGTGGCGTTCCACGGCATAACAGTGACGTTGCAGCCACGCTTCACCAGCTCCCGGCGGATATTGAACTTATAGCCGTAATCCATCAGCACGACATTATATTTCCCGTTTTCAGCCGGGAAATACTGCTTCTCGCTGACGCTTACCTTCGGGACTACCTTGCCGACAGAATACGCGCGTATCTTCTCCAGCAGTTCTTCCTTATTGAAGTCGCCATGGACGATAGCGCCGTTCATAACGCCGCTCTCACGGATTATCTTTGTGAGGTGACGGGTGTCGATGTCGTAAATGCCGATGATGTTGTACTTTTTGAGGTAATCGTCCAGCTTGCCGCCGCAGCGGAAGTTAGAGGGTTCCTCGCACTGCTCCCGGACGATGTAGCCGCTGACTACGCTGCCGTTGGACTCCGGGTCGATGTCGTTCACGCCGTAGTTTCCGATAAGCGGAAAGGTCTGGGTGACTATCTGCCCGCAGTAGCTGGGGTCGGTGAGGGTCTCCTGATACCCCACCATTGCAGTGGTAAATACTATCTCGCCGACAACAGAGCCGTCCGCGCCGAAGGCTCTGCCCTCGAACTCGGTTCCGTCGGCAAGAATGAGCGTCGCTTTCTTTTTGTTCTCGAATATCATTTTCTTTGTTCCTCCATGTAATTACACGGGACTATTTTTTAATTCGGAATTCGGAATTCTTAATTCGGAATTTCGGTATCGCTTCGCGATGATAATACATTCCGATACAATCGGATACACGCCGCGACAGCGGCACAATAATTCCGAATTCCGCATTCCGAATTCCGAATTATGAAATTTCTGGTTATTCTTACTTATTCAGCGTAACCTTTCCAACGTATCCCATTATCTCATCTCTCATGCGGATAGCCTCGCGGCGTGCCGCAGCTGCGTAGTCATGCTCGTCGCACTTTTCCTTCTGGTAAGCGCACATGATACCTCTGGAGCTGTTGACGATACCGCCAAGACCGTTCTTGTCGAACGCAGCCGCGATGTCCTTAGCCCCTGCTCCCTGAGCGCCGTAGCCCGGGATAAGGAAGAATGTGTTCGGCAGCGCTTCACGCAGGTACTTTATCTGCTCGGGATAGGTCGCGCCTACCACCGCGCCCACGCCGGAATATCCGTACACGCCGGGGAGGTCTTTGCCCCATTCCTCGCACATCTTGCCCATTATCTCATACACCGGAACGCCGTCAATCTTTCTGTCCTGAAGCTCGCCGGAGCTGGGGTTACTGGTCTTAACCAGCACGAAAATACCCTTGTCGTTCTCGCGGCAGGTGGCAAGAAGCGGCTTGATGCCGTCGCTGCCGAGGTAGCCGTTCACCGTCAGCGCGTCCCCGAGGAACGGCTCATAGGTCTGACTGCCCACCTGAACCTTTCCGAGATGCGCCGCAGCGTATGCTTCCATAGTCGTGCCGATGTCGTTGCGCTTGCCGTCGGTGATGACGTACATTCCCTTGCTGCGGGCGTATTCCTGCGTCTTGTAGAGGGTCTTCACGCCCGCAGGCCCATACATCTCGTAGTAAGCCGCCTGCGGCTTTACCGCAGGAACGATGTCGTACAGCGCGTCGATAAGCCCCTTGTTGAACTCCAGCAGCGCCTTTGCCGCGCCTTTCAGAGTTTCGCCGTACTTCTCGAAGCACTTCTCCTTGATGTACTCCGGAACGTATGCAAGCTTCGGGTCAAGCCCTGCAACGGAGGGGTTCTGGGTCTGCTCGATCTTCTCAATAAGTCTGTCGAATGACATGTTTTTCTTCCTTTCCTGTATCAGTCTTTTCCGTCAGTGTAAACAATTTTTCCGTCAAGTATCGTATACTTCACCCTGCCCTTGAGGGTCATTCCCTTGAAGCAGGTGTTTCTGGACTTTGAATGGAGCTTCGCCGGGTCAACCGTCCATTCCTCGTTCGGGTCGAATATACAGATGTCCGCGATATCGCCGGGCTTCAGCGAGCCGCCGGGTATCGACAGGATACGCCGGGGATTTACGCACATCAGCGTCACTATCCTCTGGAGCGAAACCTTTCCGGTATGGTACAGCGCTGTGAGAGTCGCCGCCAGCGAAGTTTCCAGCCCGACAACGCCGTTGGGGGCTTTCTTGAAGTCCGCCTTTTCCTCCGGGGAATGGGGCGCGTGGTCGGTGATTATGCAGTCGATAGTGCCGTCAACTATTCCCTCGGTTATCGCCTGAACGTCCTCGGCAGTGCGAAGCGGCGGATTCATGCGGTAGTCCGCGTCGCGGCTGCGCAGAAGCTCGTCCGTCAGCATGAAGTAGTGGGGTGCGGTCTCGCAGGTCACCATTGTGCCGTAGCGCGCCGCTATCCTGATGTTCTGCATACTCTGAGCGGTAGAAACGTGCGCAATGTGTATCGGCACTTCAAGATCGGTGGCAAGAGTTATCTCACGCTGGGTGATTATGTCCTCGCTCAACCGGTGCATTCCCTTTACGCCGAGTTCCTTGGACACCTTTCCGCTGTTCATTATGCCGCCGTTGATGATGTCGAGATCCTCGCAGTGGGAGATGACCTTCATGCCGGCGTAATGCGCCTTGACCATAGCTTCAGCCATGGTGCGGGCGTTCTTCACCGGTCTGCCGTCATCTGATACCGCAACGCAGCCTGCCTCGTGCAGCGCAATGAAGTCGCACAGTTCCTCCCCCGCAAGCCCCTTGGTTATGCTGCCCACCGGATAGACGCGGGTCTTGGCGTCTTTCGCCTTTTCGATGATATAGCGGACGGTTTCAGGGCTGTCCACCGTGGGGATAGTGTTCGGCATACATGCAACCGCGGTAACTCCGCCCGCAGCCGCCGCGTTTCCGCCGGTGATGATGTCCTCCTTGTGGGTCTGCCCCGGGTCGCGGAAATGGACGTGCATATCGCATATTCCCGGTATCACCGTAAGCCCGGTACAGTCTATCTCCTGCGCTCCCGGCGCGGAAATGCCGCTGCCGACCTCACGTATCTCACCATCGCGGATAAGTATATCGGCGTCGCCCTCGAAGGCGTTCGCGCTGTCCACGACATGACCGTTTTTCAGTAAAAGCTCCATTCAGTCCTCCCTCTAAATCTAATTCGGAATTCGTAATTCGGAATGCGGAATTATCGGAGTCCGCTTCGCGGACGGATTTTAATTCTGTAAGCTAAAAATGAGCATTTGTATATCATAACCACTTCATTATGATACTCGCCGAAGGCGAACCATTAATTCCTAATTCCGAATTCCGCATTCCGAATTATCCTGCCCTGCCCCGTAAATTACCACCTTATCGCAGCCGTCCAGTTCTTTCACCATTACCTTCACAGTCTCCTCGTGGGAAGTCGGGAGGTTCTTTCCGATGTAGTCCGCCCGGATAGGCAGTTCCCGGTGTCCCCGGTCGATGAGCGCCGCAAGCTGTATCAGCATGGGTCTGCCCCGGGACATTATGCTGTCTATCGCCGCCCGTGCGGTTCTCCCGGTGAAGATAACGTCGTCCACGATGATGACCCGCTTGTCGGTGATGTCAAAGGGTATCTCGCTGTTGTCCGGCGAACCGCCCCGCGGCTTGTCGTCCCGGAAAGGCGTGATGTCCAGCAGTCCGACCGGTATCTCTCTGCCCTCTATCTCGGAGAGCTTCGCCGCAATGCGCTTTGCCAGCACTGCCCCGCGAGAAAAAAGCCCGATAAGACAAAGACCGTCAGTACCCTTGTTACGCTCGATTATCTCGAACGAAATACGAGTGACCGCCCTTGTTATCGAGCTTTCGTCCAATATTTCCGCCTTTAAGGCAAGACCCTCAACGGTACACATGGTTACTCACGTCCTTTCCGCAGAACAAAAAGCCCGCCGCACTGTATAGTACGGCAGGCTGCAATGATATCCCATATTAAGGAAAAACCGTACAATATGGTACAGTTATCCCCATAACGAAAATCACAACCTTGCCGGCATCACGGTGCCGCCTTAAAAGCCATAGATTTCTGCTTATTGAATATTATATACCATAGCACAGATTTTGTCAAGGGGATTTTTCGCGCCGCAGGCGATTTTCGGGATTTTTCCCGAAAAATTCTCCGGAAATATTTTATTGACCGGTAATACCGCGCCTGCACACTTGATTTTTTTCTGATGATGTTGTATAATGTCAATATAACACTTTATCCTGTTAAAATGGGGGATTTATCATGAACATAAACTGGAACAGAAAATACCTGACTATCGCCGTTTATGCCACATGTGCGATAATAGTCAGCGCCATTGCGGTGATGATAATATTCAACTTCGATGATGTAATGGCAAAGCTATCGGTGATCGGAGCAGTGGCAACGCCCATCATCATCGGCATATTCTGTGCATATCTGCTCAATCCCCTGATGACGAAGATAGAAACAAAGGTGTTCAAAAAGCTGTCCGGATCCCCTGACAAGGGCAAACAGGGCAAGGCGCGTATTCTCTCGGTCACCGCCACAATGCTTCTGGTGGTGGTAGTGCTCGCGCTGCTGATAATAATGGTGATACCACAGCTTATCGAAAACCTGATAGTAATTTTCAGCAACATGGACGCCTACGTCGCCACCATCAAGGACTGGCTGAACAAATTCTTTGAGGATTACCCCGCTCTGGTGGAATTTCTCGGAAACCCGCTGGATGACTTCAATAAGTTCATAAGCGACATCTGGAAGCAGTATTCCTCCGAACTGATGAGCTTCGCCGGGAACATCGCCGCCACCGTCTGGGCGGTCATTGACACCATGAAAAACGTGCTCATCGGGCTTGTGATCTCGATATATCTTCTCGGGCGCAAGGAAATGTTCATCGGTCAGTCAAAGAAGCTCATTTTCGCATTCCTAAAAGTGGAACGCGCACAGAGGTTCCTCGGCGTGTGCCGCGAAGCAAGCAAGAAGTTTCTCGGCTCTATCGTCGGGAAGATAATCGAAGCGTTCATCGTGGCTATGATATGCTTCATCGGCTGCACCATCATGGGAATGCCCTATTCTCTGCTCATCTCCACAATAATGTTCATATTTAACCTGATCCCGTTTATCGGACCTTTTATCGGAGCTATTCCCTGCACACTGCTACTGCTGCTGTCAGAAACCCCGATAAAGGCTCTGTGGTTCGTGATATTCATTATGATACTCCAGGCGGTGGACGGCAACATCATAGCGCCCTGGGTGCTGGGCGACTCCACCGGGCTTCCGGCGGTATGGATACTCATTGCTATCCTTATCGGCGGAGGGCTTTTCGGAATGCTGGGCATGCTGCTCGGAGTACCGGTGTGCGCAGTGGTTTACATGCTGATCAAGGACTTCATCGAAAACCGGCTGCGAAAGCGGCAGCTGCCGGTAAAGACTGCGGATTACGCCGCAGACGTTGGCTTCATCACGCCGGAATACGTCCACAACGAACCTGAACAGACGGAAGAACCACAGCCGGAACAGCCACATCGCTTCAAGGACGTGCTAAACACACGGTTTGAAAAGGTAAAGTCCAGATTTCACAAAAAAGACGAAAAGAAGCTGAAAGGGAAGAAATAAGGTGAGTCATGAATAAGAGAGCGGCCGCGCGGTTTGTTGTTTTCACGGTGATACATGTGCTGCTGTGCGTTTCGGCGGCGCTGTACGCACTGGAGTGTGCCGGCGCAGCGGAGATCGTAGACTCCCCGGAGTCGGGACTTTACATTGACGGCTCGGACTTCACACCACTGGCGGAGCTGATGGTTTTCTCGGTAAACGGATTGTTTTCAGCGTTCATGACAGTTGTATATTTTGCTTTCATGACTGTGATGTCAACAGTACTGCTGGTTCCGTTCAGGCTCATAGCTGTCAGAAGGTTCACTGTCGTAACGCGCCGGGAAAGAAACGCTGCTCTGACGGTAATTCTTTCGGGAACGGCTCTGGCACTTCTCGCGGCGATGATCTCCGGCGGTTTCCAGACCGGGCTGTACTGCCTGCTGTTCCTGTTACCAACGCTGCTGATCGAAATGCTGCTGTACTGGCTAACATTGTATCTCAAAAGTCGATAACACAAACGGCGCCGAGCAATTCAGCGCCGTTTGATTTTATCCCAGAAGGCTCATAAGCTCCGCGGTAAGCAGCCCGCCCGCCGTTCCTACGACATACCCCAGCAGCGCCATGATTATACCCACCGGGACGAGTGCACTGCTGTAGGTTCCCGCAAGCACCGGCGCAGTGGCAGTGCCGCCGATATTTGCAAGCGAAGCCACAGCGCAGGTGAAGATATCCAGCTTCAGCAGCTTCGCAAGTATCAGCATTACCGCCGCGTGTATCGCAAGGATAATGAACCCTGTCAGAAGCCACGCGGGGGCGTTCCCCATGGCACGGAGGTCTGCGCGGGAAGCGATAAGCGCCACCACGATATACAGCAGCACGTTCGACAGTTCCTCGGTGCCCTTTATCCTGCCGAACGGAGTCATGGCGAGAAGCACTCCCAGCGCCGTGATCAGCAGCACCGTCCATGTTGCCTTGTCGAACACCGGCGCGGCTTCACCGATCATCGCGCCCAGCTTCATGCACACCGCCGAAGCAAGCAGCCCCGACCCCATCAGTATCGCGATATTCTGCCATGTGAGTGGCTTTACGCCGGCTGACGCTTCCCGTTCAAGGGCAGCCCCCACCGCGTCGATAGCGCGGGTATCCGCCTTTGTCCAGCGGTTGAACCTACCCGAGAACCCGATAGCCCACAGCAGAAACATGACATACAACGTCGCGCATATCGAGTCCATCACCAGCGCATACGCCATCTCCGATTCGTCTATATCCAGTGCCGCCTGTATCGCCATCATGTTTCCGCCGCCGCCCATCCAACTGCCGCAGAGAGCGCCCAGCGACCTCCACGCGCCCTCGCCGAGAGCGCCATGCATTATGGCGTAAGCTGCAACAAACCCCAGCGAAATGGACGCAGTCGCCGCGAAAAAGCCGATAAGCATTTTCGGTCCCAGCCGCAGTATCTTCCGCAGGTCACAGCGCAGCAGCATGAGGAACAGCATTGCGTACAGCAGCGGATTTTTCAGCGCGGAATACGCCTCAGCCGTGGCTTCGATATCCCACAGCCGCACCGTGCAGAGAGTCATCATGCCAAGATATATCAACACTATCGGCGGTGCAAAGCTGAATATCCTCTGCGCCGTCTTTCCGCGGAATATCTTCGGCAGACAGATAAGCACCGCCGCAATGAACACCAGCGCGGCAATGTATGTGAACCCGTCCTTTATCATTATTTCACCTCACAAGAATAATTCCTGCGTTAGCTTTCCCGTTTTTTCGCCAAAAATACCAGGATAGTTCGGTGCTAGTCCGGGTGACGTCTTATACTAATAACCATTTAAACTCAGGAAATCTTTACAGAAATCCAGCACCGCTATCGTCGTCAAAGAAACTTGGCGTACATACAGTACGCCTGCGTTTCTTTTCCTAGATATCGGCACTGTCTTTCTG
>JBJFGA010000279.1:0-2239 GCA_051892275.1 Oscillospiraceae bacterium
TTATCTGCAAGTGCCACATCATCACACCATCCCACCCAAAAATCTAGGGGGAATAAAGCCAATAAAAGCCTGTTTTATGCCAATACTTTCCGATTTGCCCCGGTATGGTGTGATGGGGTGGGCGCTTTAGCGCCCGTGTAGGTACGATACCGCATCCCGCACCGATATCAAGAGAAAACGTACCCGTGTTTAGTGAGGAGGGGGTTCTCCAAGGGGGAGGGCAAACGAGCGATGCGAAGCAGCGCGAGTTTCGCCGCTCTCCCCCTTGGAATTAAAAGGGCTTTGCCCTTTTAATAATATTTTCTCGTTAGAAAGTTTTAATGTGAAAAATATAGCCGCACTCTTTATCATTGAGTACGGCATTAGTTTGAGTTTAAAATATGGTTATATCAGCTTTCGCATTTCTGTTATGAGCGCAGGCAGTTCGTCAAAGACTACATCTGAAATAATACTCCAGTTTGTGCCGTCATAGTCGTGGACCAGGCGATGACGCAGACCTGAAATCATTGCCCACGGTATATTGCTATGTTCATCCTTGTACTCTTTTGAAAGCAAGTATGCATGTTCGCCTATATTATACAAAGGGGTTGTTACGAGCCATTGCAGTGAATATTCCGTCATAAGTTTGTCCTTACTAATCCCATTTGCGTTGATATAGTCCATCAGCTTTTGTGAATATTCAAGAATTTTCTGTATTCGTTGTTCATCGGAGTATTTCATGCAACAAGCAACCTCTCCTTCATAATCGTGTTATAAAACACGCTCTGTTGATTTACTTCGTGGATTTCAAACACATCGACATTTTTCTGAAACGCCTCACGCAGTTCTTCTGCTAAAGAGAAAATCATAGTTAATTTGAAATTCTCACCACCAAACACAAGAAAGTCAAGGTCACTTTCGTCGGTAGCTTCGCCTCGCGCATAAGAACCAAACAGGTAAATCTCTTTAACCCGGTATTTCACCGCAATAGGCTTTACAATCTCTTTAATTCTATTCAATGACAATACCGCTTCCGACATGAAACCACTCCTTTCATAGATATATGTTTATGCGCTCAAGTTAATTCTATTCGTTCATTAGTATTATATCACATATCTTCGTTTTTTTCAACTGCAAATAATGAATTTACCTCTTCCGAAAAACGAACGTTTAACGAACACATAGCAAGCCCCCTAAATCACGCTGCACCGCTCCAAATTGTATAGACAGCACAAAAAGCCCCCTATGGTAAAAAAATTAAGCAAAGAACTGACTTCGTAATTCAAGCGGAGTCAGCTTTGTTTTTAGCTGAATACGCTGATGGTTGTAAAAGCAGATAAAATCATCAATCAAATGTCGAGCTTCGGAAAAAGAATTTAGTTTTGTACGGTAAATGCATTCGGTTTTAAGAATTGAGAAAAAATTTTCCGCCATAGCATTGTCATATGGGTTGCCACGACTTGACATTGACTGAGTAATGCCGTATAATTGAGTTAGGTTGAAATACGAATGCGAAGTGTATTGAATACCTTGGTCACTGTGGAGTTGCAGCCCTGCGGTGACCTTTTCCTTTTTCTTGGCAGCTTTAATCGTATTCAGAACCAAATTGACATCTTGCGAAGTTGCGGTCTTGTATGCAACAATGCTGTTGTCAAATAAATCTCTGATGATTGAAAGATACAGGACGCCCTGCTTGGTGTGAATGTATGTAATATCTGTAACCCATTTCTGATTTGGTCTGTCAGCATGAAAATTTCTGTTCAGCAGATTTTCATATCTGTGACATATGGTGCTGTAATAGCGAAATTTCTTTCTTCTGACAACCGAGAGAAGATTATATTTTTGCATAACACGCAGAACAGTTTTAGGATTGTGATGAATACCGTTTCTGGAAAGCCACATCTGAACTCTGCGGTATCCATAAGTCTTTCCGCATTTATTCTGACATTCCTTTATCTTTTCTGCAAGCGGTAAATCCTTTTCAGGCTTGTCCATTCTCGAAACAAATCCGTAATATCCGCTTCGTGAAACACCGAAAAATCTGCACATTTCACATATGGTATAACTGTTCCGATGACGATATATTACCCGATATTTTACACTTGTTTTCACTTCCTTTCTGTAAGCAAGAGAAAATCCCGCAGCAGTTCATTCTCCATTTCAAGCCGTTTTATGCGACAATCCTTGCGTGCGATTTCATATTCCAGCTGAGCTGTTTTGCTCAGCTTCTGTACAGAGGCAGGCAATGTTGCTGCATTCT
>JBJFGA010000280.1:0-8707 GCA_051892275.1 Oscillospiraceae bacterium
TATTTGGTAATAAAATATATTTATATATGTGATGACGGGCCTGGAAACCTAATAGCAATATAGTAAAAAAGAGATTCTTCTAGAATAAATAAGGTGGAACCGCTCAAATTTGAGTCCTTATGTTTCTAGAAGTTTTTATATTCTAAGGAGGAATTATTATGGCACTTATCGATGTGGTTGAGTGGTCGCCACATAACAACGCGGAATTCGCTTACCGTTTTCCGCACAGCAATCTGAGCACAGGGACCCAGCTTATCGTGCACGAATCTCAGGAAGCTGTCTTTTTCTCAAAGGGACAGATCCTTGGTAAGTTCGGACCCGGTTCTCACACCCTGTCCACACAAAACCTACCTTTGCTCAGAAATCTGTTTGGCATTCCCTTCGGAGGAAAGAACCCATTTATGGCAGAGGTGTGGTTTGTAAACAAAACAGCACCGCTCAACATAGACTGGACAACCACCACCATGCGGTTTATGGACCCTGACTACGGACAGATGCTTCCGCTTATTGCTAAGGGTAGATACGGTCTGAAAGTCACAGACGCAGAGCGCTTCCTCGTAAAGCTGGTCGGCACTATGCAGAGCTTTACATCAAGGGAACTTACAGATCACTTCAAGGGCGCAATGATATCTAAGACAAATTCCTCTATAATTGCGTTTATGAACACGAACCGCGTTGGTATCAACAACATTGCGATGCACCTTGATGATCTTTCAAGGTTTATCAAGCAGCCAATGTCGGAATTCTGGGACGAGTACGGTTTCAGCCTTGAGGGATTCTACATAACTGAGGTAAATCTCGATACCAATTCCCCGGAGGGAAGAAAGATATCCGAAGCCATGTCCGATCGTTCAGCACAGGCGATCGCAGGCTATACATGGCAGCAGAAGCAGTCATTTGATGTCGCAGGCAATGCTGTCAACAGCGGCACTTCAATGGGCATACTGGGCGTTGCAATGATGACCGGCGCTTTATCCGGAAACGGCGGAATGGGAGGCGCGATGATGCAGCCGCCTCCACAGAACCAGTATCAGTTCAACGGTCAGAATTATGGCGGTCAGAACTACGGTGGTCAGAACTACGGTGCTGCACCCAGCCAGAGAATGATGCGCAGAGAAGTGTTCTGCTCAAATTGCAGCAGGAAATTCCCGGCAGACTCCGCTTTTTGCCCGAATTGCGGAAACAAATACAATCCCTGCCCGATGTGCGGCGCGGACAATTCACCCACGGCGTCAAGATGCGTGACTTGCGGCGCTATGCTGGCAACTAATAATAACGCTTCGGACAACGTTTGCTTCAAGTGCCACAACCCTGTTCAGATCGGTCAGAGGTTCTGCCCTGTTTGCGGAAATAAAATTCAGTAATGGTTTGGAGGAATTATGAAGAAACGTGAAATAAGTGTTCTGGGTCTTATCCTGTTCATTCTTGGGATAGCTGTTCTGGCTGTGGTTTTCTTCATGCTCGGACCGTTATTTGAGGATAACAGTTCAGGATACATTTTTTCCTGCATAAGTGTTTTAGTGTTGTATCTCGCTGTATTCCTGCCCATCATGCTGGGCTTGTTCAGGGGCGGCGTTGCGACAGCAGCCGCAAGCGGAAGCGTATATTATAAAGGTCTTGCGACATACGGCGTTATTTCGTTAGCCAATATTGTCCTGGCATTGACCATTTTCCCACTTGGGATCTCTATTGCAATTCAGTGTGTTGCCTTGTTTGTCTTTGTTATATGGATCTTTATGGCGGTAGCTACAAAGAGTCATATAGAGTCAACACTTCAGGACGAGGAACAGAAGAAATCGCTTGTTATGGAACTCAGAAGCAAGTCCGGCAGACTGTCTGCACTTGCCGCCGGGCTTGATAAGGGGAGCAGCATACGCGTCAGCGCCGAGAAATTAGCAGAAAACATGCGGTACCTTTCCCCGGGCAATACGAAGGAAGAGCACGATCTGGAGCGCAGAATGCTTGCCGTACTGGACAGCATTCTCATAGACGGCTATTTTGTATCCGGCGGATACCAGTCTCCGGAGACGCTGGAAGGAAAATTCAGAGACTTCGATATTCTATACAGACAACGGAAAAATATGCTTTAAGAAAGAGGTCAAATTATATGACGGGCAAGATTTTTAAAGATTCTTCTAATATCTATCAGGATCAGGCAAAAATTCTGTTTGACTACTATAAAGCTGCCGCTGAAGCGATAGTATCCGCTGAAATGGCGGAAGAGCAGAACAAGGCTGATCTCGTCAGACAGCGTGACGAAATGATCGCGCAGAGAAAAAAATGCAAGACGATCATGATCGTAATGTTCGTTCTGTTCATTCTGGTAGTACCGATCATTGTCGGCATCGTATATCTTGTGAAGATGTCAAAATGCACGAGCGAGATCGAAAGACTGGAAGGTTTGATGGTCGAGTGCGACGAAAGATACCGGAATATACGCCGGGAGTATAAGGTCGACAAGATAGGCGTTGTGTATGTTCCGGTTGCCACGAGAGTACCGTTTGAGGATAAGAGCATCGTTCTTGACCATACCGGTGCGGTAAGCGAGACCGATTTTAACCTGACCATACTGAACCAGCCTGATGATTTCCAGAATTCTGTCCAGCAGCTGTCTGATACTCTGGATAAGCTG
The DNA here is from genome assembly GCA_051892275.1 of Oscillospiraceae bacterium. Lineage (GTDB taxonomy): Bacteria > Bacillota > Clostridia > Oscillospirales > Ruminococcaceae > CAG-115. Next base: position 2,633 of record JBJFGA010000280.1, read on the forward strand.
CCTGTTGTTGAAACCAACTCCATGGCAGAGTCCGTTAATACATCAGAATACTCCACTTCTATCCAGAATGTCACACTGTACGACTATATGGGCGGAATTGACCGTCAGGTCAGAAACATCAGCTATCTCCTCGGCGACAGCAACAATGCTTCTGTAAGGATACCGGTAATAAGCCCCAGCAGCAGCGATGCAGAGTATCTCCGTGAATACTCTACTACCGATACAGGTTCACATAACGTTGTAAACGTGTTTGATGTTTCCTTCGATGACCGCATTGCCAAGTTCGCTTCCCTCAATTCATTAAAGGACCAGGTCAAAGCCACCGGAGACTCTGACAGCAACGAGTACATAAAGCGTCTTATGCGGCGTCTGGCTGATTCCGTTCAGCTGCTTACAAAGACCAAGCTGTCATCTCAGAGCAAGCTTGTGAATTACACGTCCTCTATTTTCAACCTTGTGCTTAAGGCAGGATATACCCAGTACTCCACCGCTCTCGAGGCAGAGGAGATCGAAAGAGTCCGCTCTGACGACATCTTCGATTATCATACCGCGGTAAACGATTATACCCCGTTCTCGCTCAAGGCAAGCTCCATTGTAAAATACGAGCTCTTTTCAAGCAGCTGGATCGCTGAAGACGGCTCCAGGACCCCGATGCCGTTTGGTATGTCTCAGATAGACGAAGAGATCTTCATGCCGGTCATCGCTGCGCTTATGGAAGAGAATAAGCTCGAAAGAATGAAGATCTACAACAATATCGACGACCAGAAGAGAATGTATGTCGAAAGATGGAAGACAGAAATAGGCAACTATTTCAGAGACAACCGTAAGACAGCAGACGAGCTCATCACTCACATGCGTGAGACCTATGCAGACTGGATGAACGCATATAATATGTATCAGTCACTAGTCAACACCAGTACCGCGATGAAGCAGAGCGGAAGCACTGACGACAGCGAGGTCAAGGAAACAGAAGCCCAGGCGGAAATGATCGCAGGTTTTGAGCTTCAGGCTAATCAGTGCAATCAGAAGCAGGAAGAATTCGCGGACTTCATGGACAGGATCAATGAGAGCATAGACGAAAGCACGAAGCAGTTCGAATATATCGAATACTACGAAGGCTCGCTCAGAGATACCATGGCGCATCAGACGGCTGTGGCATTCTCTGATCTTCAGGGGCTTGACAACCGCCGCAGAAATCTTGTCGGCGTAAGCCCCTATGTTGCTGATAACGCTGTTCTCCTCCCCGAACCTATGATAAATCCGGAAGTGTTCGAAAGTATACAGACAGACCTGGTGCAGAAAGTCAACAGCACTATCGGTCAGCCTAACGTGATTAATCTTGATAAGTCCGATGCAGATGCAGTTCAGTGTGGAGAGTGACGAATTATGGCTGAATTTAATTTTGTAGTTGATACAAACCCTATGGCCAGTTCGGTAGATGGCGTGTCCAATCACATCACAGCTACTACCGCCGCGGTGGTAGCAATGCAGACCGCTGTCATTGCGTCCGAACAGCAGTCGGCGAAGAAGATATGCGCTAATGTCGATAAGGGTTTTTATAATCTGATCCGTTCTCAGGTTACAATGAAGCTTTCCGGGTGTTTTACGGAAATGCAGGCAAAACTGGCGCTGCTTAATGAATACAGTAAAACCTTACAAAAGACGCAGGGACGTATGGAAAGCGACTACTATCGCGTAAAAGCGCAGTACCAGCACATTATCAAGGGTCTTGACAAGGCATTGGCAAATCGCATATCCCAGTTGGACAAAGCGGCAGTTTCAATGGCTGAGGTGAGGAAAAAAGTTACGTCGGGCATGTTCGAGCGTCATGTTCCCGAAACAGTAGTCACTTCCTCCGAAGTGGACTCGTCTGAACTCAGGATAGCCTCTTCAAGATTGAAGGACAAGACAAATCATTCTCTGGACACCCTCGCTAACAAGGTCAGTGAAAACCAGGTTTACAAGTCGCTGATGGATACAATGCTGGATAAGACCAGTTCCGAGGTTAGGCAGGAGGAATATGTTCCGGTGGTTTACGCTTCCAAGCAAAGCACCCTTGTGACCGACACTTATGTTTTCAGCCTTCATTATCCCGAATACCTCCCGGAGACGATCAGAAACAGTATCAGCCTGAATATCCTTAATCAGGAGGAGATCTGCGCTAACGGTCAGAAAGATGATTTCGAGAGAAAGACTATTTCGGACGAATTTCAGGCGCTTGTTGCTTCATCACGGCTTGACGAAAGAGTTGCACAAAACATGATGCGGCTGTTTCAGCAAGGAGGCTGCTGATGAGTTACACAAGAAGCTATTCTTCAACGATCACTGTCACCGGAAGCAGAAATGTCAGCTACCCTGCAAGCGAACACGGCGGATCAATGAACGTAAGTTTTAGTGAGACTGTTCCGGTCAAGGTCAATATCACTGTTGCCACTGAACCCTTTGACAAAAGCGTCAGCAGCGCGAGCCTTCACGTCGATGGGCTGACAGCCTCGATCGCAGCCATGAATGCTGCGAACTGTGCGGCAATAGCGGAGAGTTCTGACAAGATATCCGACAGTATCTCCAGCGGCTTTTTTAATCTGATACAGAACGACATAACGACAAAGAAAGCGGAAACGAACACCCTTATCCAGACGAAATCGGCTTTGCTGCTTGAACACTCAAAGGCAGTTGAGGACAAGCATACACGCATGCAGACGGACGTCGAGAGGGAAAAGGCAAAGTACGGCAAGATAATCAAGGACCTTGACGCTGAGCTTTCACGGCGCATTAACGAGATTGATAAGCCTGCGTTCAAGCTCAGCCGGAAAGTACGTGAGGAAGTCGTTGTTATGCCTTATCTGTCCATCGCCGCGGCGACAGCGGATAAGCTGGGACCCGCAGGCTGCTCCGAGAACAACATAGCGGTTGCTGGTCTTCGTCAGAAGGTATCGTCTGTGATCCAGAACCTGACGGATTTTCTTCATAATAATCTGAATTACCGCCACATGATGCGTAATATCCTATGGAGCAAGACGATCGATGAAGGCAGACAATTATCATATATCCCTGTTGCATACTGTATCTCCGAGGATATGGAAGGCGGGCGCAATGTATGTCAGTGCTACGTTTCGGATAATGCCAACAAGAACAGTATCCTTTCTTCGGTGACTTCGTATGTCAGCAGCAGATACGCTCTCGGTTCAAATGAGATCCCAAGAGATGAACTGAAGCTCATCGATCAGGCGTTTTCGAGCATGGTGCAGGACAGTTATTCCAGCGACATCGAGCATAATGAATATCAGGAACGTGTATATACCGAGATTTGCAAACTGTGGAAGACTGGCTGTCAGTCTTTGAAACAGGTATAATACTGATCTTCATTTCAATTACGGACATACGTCCATAATTGAAATGTTTTGACGGTAGAAGTATTGAGCGGCTTTTCAGCGGCTACGCCGCACAAACCGTAAAATGGTTGGTTTCTCCCTATAGACACAGTCTATAGGGAGAAATGAAAATAGTATAAATCTCTTATCAGGAGGAGCAAATGGAAACTTTACAAGAAATCAGGTTTGATGACAATGACCTTTTCCTCAAGGATAATATAGTTAAGACAAGCGTCCTGCCAAAGGGTTCAAATGAACTGAAACGAAACATCAAAATCGAAGCCAACACCATCTTTGAGGGAAGCGTTTTTGGTAATACGATCAGCATAGACAATGGTGATGTCATATTCAAAGGGGCAGTTTTCGCAAATAAGGAACTTCATATAAGCACGTCCATGTCCGGCAGAGTCAAATTTGTCAAAGCAGCGGCAAGCGCAGATAGTATTGCCGCTCTGGTATCTTACGGCACAGTTATCTTCGGATCAGATGTGAATGCTCCATCGGTAAGGCTCAAGAACTGTTATGTCGGCGGCAGCGTCTTCGGTGCAGAAGTGTATCTGGAAAACTGTGTTGTGCTTGGCGGTGTGTTTGCCACAAAAAATCTGACGATCACCAACTGCATTTTCGGCACCTTCAACGCGCCGAGTGTTGATTTGTCCGGCGTCAACTACATGCTCTATCCGGCGGCATTTTCGATCGAACCGCTTTCATTCCTGCCGCAGACGGAGCTCTATAACATTTCTATGGCTCACCTTGGAGCGTTGTTCAAAGGCGAACCCGAAAGCGAGAATACCGGCAAAATAAAGATGGATCTGACCGATGATCATCAGAGAACAGTGCTTGTGAACGACGATGGTTCGACCACTACCGTAAACAGCTATTCCGTTTCCGGACGACTGCTTGTAGCGGACTTAGTCGATTTCGACAAGCTGGAAAATCACTTCCTTATAGGAGCCGGTGCATTAAACAGCCAGATATTAAAGGTATATTCTCTGACGAAAGCTGATGGAGAGAAATCAGAAGAACTGACTGTTGAAAATATATCTGACTTCTTCTTCAAAATCATCTCGGGAGTCGTTCAGATACAGGATCTTTCCGGAGAGATCAGCTTCGCAGACCTGAAGAAGGCGTTTGAGTAACCGAAGCGTCATGTACTAAATACCAAAGTGTGTGAATTTATCGGCAACAGCCGGTGGTTATACAATGAAGGGCAGCATTTTCCGCTGCCCTTTATTATATAGCTTATCGAAATACAAGCATTGTAATACTGATCTCCATTTAATACTAATAACCATTTAAACTCAGGAAATCTTTACAGAAATCCAGCACCGCTATCGTCGTCAAAGAAACTTGACGTACAAAAAGTACGCCTGCGTTTCTTTTCCTAGATATCGGCACTGTCTTTCTGCAAATCTTTTCCTTCGTTCAAACGGTTATTTGTATAATATATGGTCATATGTCCATAGTATACCTGCCTGTCGGCGGACATCAAAACCAAAGGTCTTGACAGGAGAAGTGTGAACGGCATATCTCTGCTGCTACACAGCGCCGCCGTTTCACAGTGGGATCATATCAATCGTCTAATGGATAATATATAATGAGGCTAAGAACTTTCAGCCGCCTCGCTTTTCCGCTAGTTATTGTTTTCGACTTTTACAGGAGCGCCGCAGTGCGGGCACTCAACGCAGGTGTGTTTGATATAGACGCCGTTGCAGTAATCGCAGACGACCTCCTGGCATACCCTGTCAACATTTATTTCAACCGCCTGCCTCTTCGCTTTTTCTTCGGGAGTCAGAGACTTTATCACTGTTGTTATTCCTGAAACTAGGAATATTATACCGAAAGCAGGGAAGACAAGTAGGGGTAACAGCCGGATAATTTCACTGGTCTTAATAGTACCCGGCTGAATGTTTATGTTGTTCAGGGCGGTTAAAACAGCCTCGCTGAATGAGTAGCGTTCGCTTGCCACAAGAAACCTGTGAAAATCATTGGTAAACTGATCTTCGACCGAGGTGCTCAGTATTTTTGTGCAGTCGTCGCCGCACATCAGTTCCCAGTGCCAGTCATCAGCGCGGTCAAGGGTACTGCCCACATAGTAGATAAGCCAGTGCCGCTCGTCGTCCCAGCGAGAAACATAGCAGTTATAAGCCTGTGTTTCGTATGTGTTGCCCATATATTCGTTTCCGGGACTTCTTGTAACAATTCCGAAGGTAACTCCAGTTTTTTCCTGAAATGCTTCAAAGGCGTTAGTAAGCTCTGCTTTGTTATCTATGATACCTATTTCATCGTCTATTACAATTTCGGTATCATAGTTCAGGGTCAAGGGTCCGGAAACAAAAATCTCCGATGTTGATTCTGTCAAAACCGGCACAGTCAGTAAAAGCCATATCACGGCGAATACTAAAACGGCAATACCCGAGGCTAATGTATTCGCGGTAGCTTTGTGATAAGCGTAGTAGTAATGCGGTCTGCCGTTATAGTAGTACATAAAACGGTGAGCGCCTTTGAAATAGGTCTTGGACACACGGTTGCTGCTCCCCGAACCGCCGCTGCGGTGACTTCCTCCATGGTGACCTCCTCCATGAGAACCGCCGCCTCCTGAATGTGGCACAATTATCAACTCCTTATGTTTTGTGATAATATTATACCATAACCGCAAGGTTATGGTATAATTGTCCGATACGCACGTAGTTCGCCATCGGCG
>JBJFGA010000281.1:0-8702 GCA_051892275.1 Oscillospiraceae bacterium
AAGCAAACAGAGCTAACAATCCCCACACCGATTGAACAAATCCTGCCACACCATTCTCCGCAGATGACGGAGTAAGGAAGAAGGCTTTAAAGCACATCGCAAAGCCGATTATAATTGAAATAACAGCCTCGAATATAATGGGTATATCGAACAGAATTCTACCCATACCGTTCCAACGGCTTGCAGAGCCGTAAAAATAATTCTCGGCTTGCGTTTTCATTCTGTGGGTATCGGAATTTTCAATTTTCACAAAGTCCATATTCATACATTTTTGTGCAATCATATTCTTTGCCTTTGCATAAAATCCCTGTTCAAGCTGCTGTTGCTTTGAAACGACCAGATACTGGTAGAAAATATTCAACGCTACATTAACAGACGCGAAAATTACGGCATACAGAAATGCTTTTTTTAATTCCATTTCACTTGTAATAAGCTGTATAATAGCGCCCGAAAAAAGTATTGATAAGTATGTCACGACCGACTGCAGCCCTGAACGCAGGCACAGCTTTTGTATATATGTCGGCGCAAGTGTGTTGCAAAGCTTATAGCCTCTTTTGAGATTGGAAATCCTCTGTTTTAAGGAGAGGTTTATTTTATCCGACATTTTCATCAGCCTCCTTGTAGTATGCGCTCTGAATATCATAAAGCTCGGTGTATTTTCCACAGAGTCTCATAAGCTCCTCGTGCGTTCCCTGTTCGATTATCTCACCGTTTTCGATGAGAATAATATTATCGCAGAACCTTGTCGAAGCAAGCCTGTGAGAAATAAAAACGCTCGCCTTATTCTTTGAGAATTCCGCATAGCTTAAATACATATTCTGCTCGGAGATAGGGTCAAGAGCGGCAGTAGGCTCATCCAAAAGCAACAAAGGGGAATTTTTATATAGTGCCTTTGCAAGCGCAAGCTTTTGCATTTCTCCGCCCGAAAAGTCTGTAGCCTCATCAAAAACGCTTTTTGCAAGCAGAGTATCTCTGCCTTGCGGCAGGGTCTTTATCTTTTCTGAGAGCCCTGCCTTTTGGAGTGAAATATCCACATTATCACTGTCATAAGCAGTATCCTTTGCACCTGTTATGTTTTGTGCGATGGATACGGGCAGAATATCAAAGTCCTGAAAAACAGTGGAGAACAAAGTGAAATATTCATCACGATTAAACTCACGGACATCAACGCCGTTTAAAAGAATTTCCCCCTCGGTAGGGTCATAAAGACCGCACATCAGCTTAATAAGAGTTGTTTTGCCTGCACCGTTAAGTCCTACAAGCGCAAGACGCTCACCCTTGTGCAGGGTAAACGAGATATTCTTTATTGTAGGTACTTCGGCATTTGGATAGGTATAGCTTACATTCCTGAACTGAATTTCACATTCTCCTGTTGGAAGCGGTTTGCCTGCTCCGTGATTGCATTTATCGGGAATATCAAGGTAATCACGGTAGTAATTCACATTATCCCTAAGCCAGTAAAACGATGAAATCGTGTCTGCCAAATCCCATACCGCATTAGCATAGTTGTCTATTGAAGTAAAATAAAGAACGAAATCGCCTGCACCTATATTACCCTTACTCACCATATAAATTGCAATCACATAACTTGATAAATACGAAACGCCGCTGATTATTTCCATGACAGCCTTCCATACTGTATTTCGCTTGTCGAATTTTTCATGCCATGCTCTGCGCTTTTCCCAAACCTGATTGAACTTATTTGTAAGCCAATCTGAAAAGCTGTATAAACGCACATCTTTTGCATAGCTGAAATCGCTTGAAGCCGATGAAATATAACCGAGCTGTCTGTCAAGCCCCGCCCATTTATCATAATTTTTCCACTGCCAGCTTGTTACATGACGGTTGATAAGAAAGCATAAAAGTGCGGGAACGCCTGCGGATAGTATCATAAACGGACTTGATGTTGAAAGAATTATCGTAAAAATTGCAACACGCCCCACGCTAAATATCAAATTCATTTCCTGATTAAGCAGGTCAACAAATCTGTACATTCCGTCAAGTGCTTTTTGGTAGCAGTCGTTTGACGATGTACTCTCTACATTCTGATAATCCATTGTCATACGCTTTCTTATCAGCTTTGGAAACAGTGATTTACCGATAACCGTTTCAACTCCCACACCGTTCATATAACGGTTACAGCGTGCTGTCACAGTTTCCAGCGCAGCCATAAGAATTAAAAGCAGACATAGTATTGCGCCGTAGAAAATGTGGTTTTCCTGAACTATCGTTTCCATTGCAAATTTACTTGCAAACGGAGCGCCAAAGGAATTTATCAGTTTTACGAGCGTATATACCACCACAAAAAAGAATACTGTCCGTTTCTCTCTCCACAGAATTCCCGTAGTATATCCGACGCAGGACAGGAGGCTATGCGACGGCTTTTTCTTCGGCTCTTTTTTCTTTGATTGCATATTCTTCACCTCTCAATCACTATAACATAAAAACGACCGTTCGCGTTGATTTCTGCACGAACGGTCAAAATAATGCACGAATGGTACTGCTAACCGCAAAGCGGCACCATAATCTCGGTAGCAAAAACGCCCTCCTCGTTCTGCCTGTTGACATAACCGCCGTATTTTTTGGCAACTCTGTCAATTCTGAAAATACCGTAACCGTGTTCGCCATCCGACTGCTTTGTGGAGAGGTATCGTCCGGCAACTTTCTTCACATCGCCTGCGCTGTTCTGTACTGACATATAAAGCTGATTCTTCAGACAGCCGATATAAATTCGCATAAACCGCTCGCTTTCAGGCAGCTTGGCGCAGGCTTCTGCCGCGTTGTCGAGAAGATTGCCCAACAGCGCACAAAGCTCCACATCTGAAAGCGGAATGTTGTTCGGGATATTAGCCTTGACATTGAGCCTGATATTCAGCTTTTCGGCAACAGACAGCTTGCTGTTAAGTATTGCGTCTGCCATAACGTTACCTGTTTTGATAACGGTATCGACCGTGTTGAGGTCGTCGGCAAGGCTGTCAAGATAGCTGTCAAGCTCGGCATAGTTACCCTGCGCGAGCTGTATCTTCATATTCTGAATATGGTTTCGGTAGTCGTGACGCCAGCCCCGCACCTGACGGTACATATTCTGAATTTCACGCACCTGCTTTTCGATAAGCTCGCTCTGGAACCGCTCTATACGGCGGTCTATCATATTGTAGATGGTGCGGCGGAGCAGAAATGCTGCAAATATCAATAGCGTTATTACGCCTGCGCAAATAATTGCTATTATTATAGGATTCATTTTACCCGTCCTTTTTGTTATCGGTATAGTAGCTGATAAACTGCCTGTTGACTTCACTATAAAGGCGTCTTGACAGAGGTATTTCCTCACCATTATCAAGAATTAAAGCAGACTTTCCTATAGTCTTGATATACCGCAAATTCACAATATACGAGCGGTGACAGCTCACAAAGCCTTTCAGCCGCTTTCCCGAAAATGAGCTGATACTCATTGTGCAATCAATAATCGTTCCGTTGGATAGGTGTACCTGCGTTTTTCTTCCGAAAGCCTCAATATAGGTTATTCTGTCGGCTGAAATGTGGGTGACTCCCGAAGTTGTTTCAATGAGCAATTCATCAGCCGTGACAGCGTGCTTCTCAACATACTTATCAAGAACGCCGAACAGCTTTTCCTTAACGATAGGTTTCAGCAGATAATGCAGCGCCTCAACATCGTAGCCCTCGGAAATGTAGTCGGAATATCCCGTGATGAACACTATCGGGAGCATATCGCCCCTGCCACGCAGCTTTTTGGCAAGCTCCATTCCGTTGATACCGTTCATCTCTATATCAAGCAAGAGAAAGTCACAGGGGTTATCTTCATTGCTGAAAAGGAACTGCTCTGCGCTTTCGTACTCGGCAATGTCAAGTGCAAACGCCTTGTCCGCTGACCACTCTTGCAATATGGTGCGCCAAAATGCTATCTGCTCGGTGTCGTCGTCACAAATGGCTATCAGCACAGGAACACCCCCTTTCTAAGCATCTTTATTATATCATCTCGGAGATTTTGTGTCAATACAGGGCTTTAGTAGGTTGATTTCCCCGTTTGGCAGGAATAGCGTGGTGAACCACGCTACCTAACACCGCACCGCCAAAGGCGGTACCCTTGATTAACAGATTGAATAGTGGTTACTTTTTGCACAACTATGCTTTTGGGAAGATAGTATAAATGGTACGTCTAATATAACGGGACAACTGTCCTTATTTGGCAGCATGAAAGCATATTAGTTCAACATAGAGCATTACTCAAAATGGCGGTATTACCATTGTCTTACGATTTTTCTTTGGTATTCCCGTGCGCCGCCTTTGGCGGAGCGGTGTTAGGTAGATGTGGTCACACATCTATTCCTGCCAAGAGGTAGATTGCAGCGTTTTCTACCTGTTGGATTGCTGAAAAAAGAAAGAATTGATGTAACATAATAAAAAAACTGCCGCTTATTCTTTAAACCGAGTGCGTACAAAATACTCGGAAAAGATGTAAACGGCAGCATATATTTTTCCTAGAGTACCAAAATAGCAGACTCTCAAATCGGTAAAACTTCTTTTCGTACCAAAAGTCTGCTTATTCTGTTCCATTTGGTACGCATATTCAAATATTGAATTACCAATGAAAAATCTTTATGTACCAAATGCACCAAAACTTCTGCTCCATTAGGTACGCTTGCCAAACAGCAGCGGATTGACCTCCAAAACGGGCGACGGCTTGCGCCCGTAACCTCGATAATTAGGCTCGACCTCCCGCAGCCAGCCGAAATCAATTAAGGTCTGCACAGACTTATTCAGCTCATACATCGTGTGGAACTTGCGGCAGAGATGTAGCAGGTCGCGGCGGGTAATACTTGACTTTCCAGAACATTTAATCTTTCCAAGGATATATTCCTCGTCCGTCCTGCCTGTTGGGTGATTGCTACGGAAAGCATATATCCCGCAGCTCTTGTAATACTCAGCAAGCTGAAGCGCAGCGGTCATTGTCATTCCGTTAATTATTGCTGCCGGTTCTGCACTGGCATTGGAATACGCTATGCAATGAATCAGACCGCACAGCTTTAGTATCAGTTTTGGATAATTCTCACACCACTCCGGACAGACAGCGAACTCTGTACTTAGTCGTGAGTATATTTTAGTAGCACAATAGTCCGAAAATAGTTTCACAGCGTCATCACTTAGCGTCAAGGTTCTGCAATTTCTGTTGCCGTACAGCTTATTGTATAATGCGCGCTCAAAGAGCCGCTGAAACTGACCGTCCTCATCTAAATCGCGTTCATGTATAGAACCCACATCATGTGACGGAACAGCAAAAAGCAGTTCGCAGGACTTATCGTGCGAGGGTATATCACCCCAGAAATCTTGAAAATAATTCAGCGACAAAAGCGAATTCGTCGGTAAGTCCATATCTTCCACAGCATGGGCATTTTTGAACGGAATACAACAGTTCCCGTACTTCTTCTGAAACAGCTCTCTTGCGTTACAATATGAGCGGGTTATAAACCCCTTAACCGCAGGATTTTCAAAGATAAACGAAAACAGGTTGAGCTGAACCGTGTCCCCAAAACAACTCACCTCAAACAGATTGCTGAAAAGAGAAGAACAGACGGTCAAGTAGTAGGTTGCGGGAATTGCCGGGTCAAATTCCTTTGCCCTTTCTGCCATTGAGCGAATCGGTTCAGGCAGACAGCGCACAGGGTACGGTGGAATGTCGCTACGATTCGCGCTGAACGAAATAGGTTGTTTCCAAAGATCCATATAATCGCCCCCTTACTTCATACCTTCGGTTTCAATGTAGAGTTTCGCCAGCGATTTCGCAAGGCGCTCCATGGCGGGACTAGCCATGAGGTCGTCAACATTTATTGGTGTGATGACGCTCGGTTTCGGAAACGAAACAGGCTCACCGGCTTTGGTGCGGTCATAAAGCTCATGTGCGTCGGGTGGAATGGTGGTTTTTACAATCATGGTTGTGTTCCTTTCTTTCTGTATTTTTTATTTTGTTGCGTTATAGCAACTATAACATATATAATACCACATATTTTTCCCGACGTCAAGGGGTTTCGACAAAAAATATTTCTATTTCGTAAAATATATTTTTCAGAAAGGACTTGACAAACGATTGATTAGTTGCTATAATGTAATCACAGTTATTTAGGAGGTTTTCAAAAATGTCAAGTTTCAAGAGCAGAATGGCTGAGGTCATGAAGATGAAAAACATTCGTCAGACCGAGGTGTCCGCGGCTACGGGAATTCCCAAAAGCACGCTCAGCCGCTATATGAAAGGCAGTTACGAACCAAAGCAGGAAAACTTATACGCTCTCGCGGAGTTTTTCGGGGTAACGCCCTCATGGCTGCTGGGCTACACCGACGACCCAACGGACAAAGATTACCGCAAAATCCCGAAAGAAGAACCCGCCGAAAAGAAAACAAGCGTGAAAACCGTGCTCGAACTTCTTTTCAGCAAAACAAACATCTACAACCGCATTAAGCCGGAGCAAGCGCTGAATATCCCGAAAGACTACATTGAGTGCTACCCGAATGACACGCAGCTTGCGTTCGGGAAATGGTACACTTGCAGTCTGCGCAAGGACGGCATTTTCGTGCTTATGACCTACGAAAAAGAAAACATCCGCGATTTCCTGCAATACATGGCGGTGTTTAAGCAGACTACGATTGAGGAAATTGCCGCCACAGCAGATCTGAAAGAGGATTTCCTGACCCGCCTTGAAACAATCAGCGAGGAAGATATTTTCTTTTCAGAAATCAAGGCAATCGCCAAGTACTTTGGACTGACGACTAATTGCGTTATCGGTGATGTTCTCAACCCGTACATAATTGAAGCTGTTGCAGACAAAATCGGAAATGACAAAGATCTGCACATTCAGCTTGAATACTTCAAGACCATTGCTGAACAACACAGTTCTATTATCAGATTTGAGCACATTAAGGAAATTGCGGAAAAGTTGAATTGTGAGATAACTGACCTTGTGTATTTCAATCAATTTGAACAGATGAATTCCACACGGGAAACCGATGAGGGCGAGAAAGAGCTTATTCGCAAGTACCGTTCGCTGAATGACGACGGACAGCGCAGGCTCAACGATTACCTCGACGATTTAATCTCTGGAAAGAGATACATGAGATAAGGAGGATTTATGTTAAAGAAAGCCGCAATTTACGCGCGTTACTCCTGCGACAAGCAGACGGAGCAGAGCATTGAAGGTCAAATTCGCGTCATAAACGAGTTTGCACAGCGGAACGGCTACACGATTGTTACCGAGTACATTGACCGCGCGAAATCCGCAAAAACAGCCAACAGACCGCAGTTCTTGCAGATGGTTTCCGACAGCGCGAAGAACTTGTTCGACTTTGTTATAGTCTACAAGCTAGACAGGTTCAGCCGCAACCGTTACGACAGCGCATTCTATAAGCAAAAGCTGAAACAAAACGGGGTTCAAGTGGTGTCCGCAACGGAGTGCTTGTCGGACAACCCCGAAAGCATAATCACCGAGGCAATGCTTGAAGCTATGGCAGGGTTCTACTCCGCTGAACTAGGTCAGAAAACTAGGCGCGGTATGCGCGAGAGTGCGCTTAAATGCCAAACGACAGGCGCAATTCCACCTCTCGGCTACAAGTGGGGCGAGGACAAAAAGCTACAAATCGACGAGGCAACAGCGGAAATTCCGAAGATTGCATTCTCAATGTACGCCGACGGCAAGGGCAAAACAGAAATCGCAAACGAGCTGAATCGCCGCGGCTACCGCACACGTTTCGGCAACGAGTTTCAAACGCAGTCTATGGACATTATGCTGAAAAACAAAAAATATATTGGCGTTTACACATTCAAGGATATTGAAATTGAGGGTGGCTGCCCCGCGCTTATTGACAAGGAAACATTTGACCGCGTGCAGGAAATGCTCGGAATTACCAAGCGAAATATGGGGCGGAACAGAGCGAAGGTCGAGTATTATCTTGCAGGCAGGCTTTTCTGCGGAGAATGCGGTGAGAAGATGATTGCGGTAGGTGGTACTTCGCAAAATGGAACACAACATCACTATTACCGTTGTAAGAATCGCGGTAAATGCTGCGACAAAAAAGCAGAGAGAAAAGACTTCCTTGAATGGTATGTCACCGAACAGGTACTTGCCATGCTGAATATGGACGAACACAAGGAGCGCTTAGCGGACAAGGTGATAGAGGCTTACAAAGCCGGAATGGAAACCAACAAGGTTGACGAATTGCAAAAGCAAATCCGTTCTGTTGAGCAGAAACTGAACAATATCGCCGACCTGCTAATTGAACGCAAAACAGATATGCTGCTGAAAAAGTACGACGAACTGGAATTGCAGCGCTCGGAGTTAGTGGAACAGCTTAACTCCGCGGAACTCGCTCAAGCGCACATTCCAACACGAGCCGAGATAATCAACTGGTTCGACAGATTACAGAAGATTGACGGCTGCGAAAACAGCTTACAACGGCAAGTAATACGGACTTTCGTACACAAGGTTTACCTTTGGGACGACCACGCGGTAATTGTTCTCACTCTGAACAACACGCAGGAAACCGTCACCTTTGAGGAAATTCGGGACTTCGAGGCACTTTCAGAAGAAACGCAAAAACCGCTCCCAGACTATGCTGAAAGCGGTTCTTGTAGTATTGAGTTTGGCTCCCCCGACTGGACTTGAACCAGTGACACCCTGATTAACAGTCAGGTGCTA
>JBJFGA010000282.1:0-37102 GCA_051892275.1 Oscillospiraceae bacterium
GGGCGAGATGAACAGCCTTTATGAAGCGCTTGACACCGCTTATGTATGGCTATCTAAGGAACTCTTCGGAGCATAAAACTTAGACCCTGCGGGAATTGTCCCGCAGGGTCTTTTGCTATTCAGTTTTTGAGCGCCGGAGCTATCACTGTTCCTCGGAAGCGTCTTCATCGACCGAAGAGGGGCTGATGTACTCAACGCGGTTGCCGACGGTGACTCTGAACTTCTCAGGGTCGAAGGGCATTATCTCATTGTTCCAGTAGGTCACGCTGTACTTGCCGACGTCTACCACCGAGAAATTAGCTCTTGTGTTGACGAACTTTACCTCGCCCTGAACGCGGGGCTTAGCGTTGCCTTCGCCGCTGAAATACTCCTTGAGCTTAACAACTACCTTATCTCCAACATGAATGTCGTCCATTTTTTGTCCTCCTTATGTAAGCTGTCGGGGCAGGGAAATCGTGCCCTCATAACGACAGAATTATCTCTGTTAATTGTAACACATAATGCCATGACTGTCAAGCGGAATTTTCAAAAAAACGGATTTTTTATTCTGTTACCAGGCAGATATCAATTTGTGATGTCGTAGGTTATCTTCAGCGCATGTTCGCTGGTCTTTTCCAGCGGCTCGCTCAGATTGTTTATCGTCGAGAGGAACCACGCCGCCAGCCCGAGATACGGGTTCTGGCTCACTCCGCTTATAGACGTATAGGTGCTTGCATAGGAAGATGGGAAGTAGGGCGGTTTTATGTCCACAGCATACTGATAGGTATACGCTGAAGGGTTGACGAAGGTGTAGAATTCGTCGTTAAAATAAGCCATCGTTACCGTGTTGCCGTTTGTGAAATACAGCACCCCATTCACGGTACTGAAAAAGGGTGCGGCAGTGAGAGACACCGGATAGCTTTTCAGCAGCACTCCCTCGGCGGAGAAGATCTCCACTTTTGAGTCGCCGGCGATGAACAGCTTTTCGTCATAGTACGCCGTGGCGTATACCGTACTGAATGTGTATGGCAGCGGCATTGAACCTGTATCTGTGGTGGAATAATCCGTCATGCTTATTCCGGCATAATCCACCTTGTACTGACCGTCCTTGCTGTATATATTCGAGAAGAAGTACAGCGTCTTAGTCTGCACGTCCAGAAACCACCTTTTGTATATGTTGTAGTTTATCGGTATCTCAACGATGGTGCTGGAGACAGGCTGTGAAAAAGAGGAAATATCCGGTGCGTCGTTCACACCAATGCTGTTCGGGTCAGGGCTTTTCACCCTGACGAACTCGAGACTCGTGCTGCCGCTGATCCTCTTAAAATAGGTGTGGGTGAGCTTTTCAAAGGTCCCGACATACTGACCCTCTGCTGTGGCATACTGCATTGATGTGCCTGTGACCGATGAAACATTCTCAGGATTAAGCGTTGGAGCGCCGCTGGTGTCCTCGTTGCTGAACCCGGTGTTCCCGAACAGCCTGCTGGTGAGCGCCGCGCATTTTATCACCCCATTCGCCTTGTCCGTGCCGAAATCCCATGTGAAATGATAGCCGTTTGCTGTGGCATAGCTTTCGTTCTGGTTGAGTGTACCCCTGCGGACGTTCGTGCCGGAGTATGGACCACCGGCAGTGGCGATGGGAATGCAGTCCTTGTTCAGCAGAACGTTGTCAGTGCGCTCTTCCATGGTGTTGCCGAGAAGGATTATTCCCCCGAACAGCGTCTGACTGAGGGGCAGCATGTTTTTGATATAGTTCGAGTAGTTGAAGTTGTAAAGCAGCGTGTAGTCCGGCGGGTCAAGAATACGCTTCACCGCGTCGGTTATCATGTTGTGTTCGGTGAACTGCTTCACCGTCCTTCCTGTCCTGGCGTCCGTCAGGGTAAAGGTCGCCTTTCCTTCCATTATGTTACCTCCTTGTTGAGTTCTCCGGTTACGTCCAGAGAGAATATTTTCGGCACAACGAGCTGCCAGCGGTCGGTTTTTTCATACAGCGATACCTTGTCCCGCTGGCTGCCGTGATTGCCGTAGATGCCGTGTCCTACTAAGGTCGCCAGCATATCCCCGGCAGGAATGTAGGCTTCTCCGGACTTTGTCTGCGCCGTGACGTATACCCGGTTTCTTCCCGCCGGAAGCTTCTCTGCCAGATGATACAGATGTATCAGCTCGTAGTCCGCCCCGGTGAGGGTCTGCACGCTCCTTCGGGGTATATCCACGCCGTTCACGTTCACCCGTGCAATAAGGAAGTCCGCGGTGCTTTCTTTTACCGTGAAGTTCACGTCCAGCTGCGCGAAGCAGTCCTCCTCGCTCTCAAACTCAAAGTCCACGATGATCTGCGGTTCGTCCGTGAGTGCTGTCTGCCTTTCGTTTATCTGCTTGTAGTATATCGGATCCTTTGTGTGTACAAGCTGTTCCAGCAGCCTTTCAAGGTCGCCGGCTTCCTCGTCGTTCACCCGGTTTTTTGAGTAAAGCACCGCCGACAGCCCGCCGTTGTATCTGTACTCTATCTCGCTTATCATAAGCTGATACAGCAGCTTTCCGTCAAGAAAATACATCAGGTCGCCGGCTTCAAGGAACGGCATTCCCTGCATTTCAAGCTCCGCCCCGTGGAACGAGAACGGCTTGAACATTGAAAGCATCTTGTCCGCCAGCGCCTGCGTCATGAACGGGTTGTACATTTCGAGGGTAGATATCTCCGCACCGCTGCCGGAAACTATTTCTCCCTCGCCGGTGTTCACTTTTATGCTGGTGACAACAGAACTGCTCATGTTGCGCTGTACCTCCCAGCAGTTCTTGTCCTGAAGCTCGAACGATATTCTGTCGGGGTATTTCAGCGTCAGCTTCCCCGAGCGGTCTATCTTGGCACAGGCGCGGTTCATTCCGGCGATATAGCCTATGATATCCCGGGCGGTGCAGCCCTCCGGCACTGCCTCCAGCGTGTATGGATACCCCGGGTCGGCGCATTCCAGTCCGACCTTGCCGCAGACGTCCTGCATAAGCGCGTCCGCGGTGACAGGAAGCACGCCGTCATAGCGGTAGTCCACGTCAAGGCTGTACAGCTTGTCGTAGGCGGTGACGCTGATGTAATTTCCACGGACATACCGCCTTGCGATAAAGAACACCCCCAACGGGCACCACTCCTCGCCGTCAAAGCTGATGAACGCCGTGACCTCCGCCCCGGGGTCAAGTTCCCCGGAATACCGCGCGGTGAAATGCAGCCGGTTAGCGCAGGTAGTACCCAGGGTGAACCAGTCCGGGTGCACCACGTCGTCAAAATCCATGTCGATAATGCTGTCATCAAGGAACTCCACCCCGTCCGCGACTATCCTGCACCAGACATTTCTGCCGTTCTGCTGCGCCAGTTCAATGAATCTGTCCGAAACACTGACCATAAAAAATCACCTCATTTCTGCTGCATGATAAGTTCCACGCCGCCGTACATAGTGACGCCGTTCACCACGGTAACGGTGGGTGCAGGCTCGTCTGATATGTGGAACTCCCCGGTCTCCAACCCGGTTTCCGGGTCGGCTTCCGGCGCGGGGAACTTCACCGTGACGAATATCTCCTTTGTCAGACCGCGCAGCAGCTTCAGCTCTTTCCCGGTCAGCAGCCCGAAGCGTACCGTAAGCCGGTACTTTCTGTTCACAAGGTCGATGAGCATATCCCCCTGCGTGTTGTAGCGGATATCCGTCCTGCGCAGCTCCCGCAGCGCGGAAAGCTCCGTCACCTTGCTGAATGCAATGTCGTTTATCCAGATAGTCATGTTTACCTCCGTTCATCAGCGCGGCTTCTGGGACTTTTTGATGTTGAGCTGCCGCGCAAGCTCCCGGTTTCCTGCCCGGAGCAGCTTCGCAAGGCGGTAGCCCTCCTCTCTGCCGCTTATCGCCTTGACCGGTGTCCTGGCGGTTTTATCCTGGTTGTTCATGCCGCATTCTCCTTTCACTCCGGCGTGAACTCGCCGCCGGTCTTTCTCGCCTTTATCTTATAGTGATGGGGAGCAGTTCCGCAGAACAGCTCCACCGAGGTTATCTCAAAGCTCTCGCCGCAGTAAACCAGCGTCTGCCCGGCGGCGAACTCCACCTCGCCGACGCCGGAAGCCGGGTTGTACTCTGAATTAACGCAGTCGAAGTACATCACAAGTTCGGTGCAGTCACGGGTGCGCCCGGCGGCGTAGTCGGTTATGGCGCTGGTGCGGGTCACCCTGACGCTGGTAAGGTCGGCGCTGCTGTATCCGCTCGCGGTGGGGGTGCGAAGCTCTACGCAGTCTGTCAGCAGCGCCGCCGGGATAGGTTTCAGCCCGCTCATTCCGCCACCTCCACCCCGGCGTACAGACAGCCCGCAGCCCTGAGCAGACGTATCACGTTTACTCCGGTGTTCTCACTGGCGGCGGTCTGAACCTCGCTGCTTTCACTGCTCTGTGTGCTGTATGAGTAGTCACCTATCGACACCTTTTCCGCCCCGGACGTCTGGCTCTTTTCGATGGTTTCCGTTTCTTTGAGCAGCATGTAGGTCTGGAATCCCGCCGCCTGCTTAACGAACTGCGCCGGCTGACCGCCCGCCGCGACAGCCTTTGCGGCTCTGCCCTCGGTGAGTGCGCCGATGATGTAGTCGCTTCTTATGATACAGCTGTCAAGATTCTCGACGCTGACCTCCGGAAATCCCATCTGTTTGTATTCCTCCGCTGTTATCAGCATAATAATTACCTCCTTCTCTGAAAAAGGGCGCAGCGTTCACTGCGCCCCGTATACATCAGGTCAAGCGCCTATAGAAACCGCGATAACGGACTTCTTGTTGTCCGGCACGAACAGGTCGTGATACTTGCGGTAATCAATGTCCCATGCGTCGGCAAACTGGTTGTTCTCCGGGGTGATTATCTTCACGTTATCGGTCTTGGAAACCGCAATGGGCGCAGACTTGGGGCAGATAAGCCAGTTAATATCCTTAGCGCCGCTGGTCGCAGTGAAGCCGCCGTCGCCGTCAGCCTTGAATGTATATGCGGTCTTCATTCTCGCCGAGGGAACAGGTATGACCGGAACGCCATTGATGGTCTTTACCGCGAACTCCAGACCGCCCTGCTTAAAGCTTGCAGACTCGACAGCGTAAGAGATCTCGCCGGACAGCATGAGCTTGTCGTAGACCGGGCGGCTCATGACGATAACAACATCTCCCTCGTCGCCTGTGATGTCGCGTACCTCACCCAGCTGCGCAAGCAGCGAGGACATCACAGTGGACTTGTCCGGGGTGTAGGTCGCTCTGATACCCGCAGCCGCCGCCAGCTTGGAGTAGCGGTAGGCGTCGATCTCGGGAATGACCTGGGTGCGCTGGAACTCCGCCGCGACATTTGCCGCCGCCAGTCCGAAGCCGCTCTCGTCCACGTCTACCGCGTCTATGCGGAAGCGTCTGCCTCTGTCCTGGGTGAGGGTGAAGGTTTCATAAGCATAGGTAACAGCGCCGCTTACGTAGCCGTCACCTCTGCTGTAACTGCCCAGTCCCTGAAGTGACATCTTAGGGAGCTTTATCTCGCTGCCGCCGTTGTAGATGACCTGGGAAGCGTTCTCCTCCATCCAGCCGGAGGTGGAACCCTCCAGCACCTGCTTGTCCAGTTCCTTCTGGAATACCTTTGCGTACTCAATAGTGTTTGCCATGATTTTTTCCTCCTGTAAAAAGTTGTTGAAAACCTGCCTGTCATGAAGCCGCCGCTGACGCACCTTCTCTTCCCGGGTGAAGCCCCGCTCCTTGTGCCGCCTGCGCTTTGCAGACAGAAGTTCGTAGTCCTGCGGTGTGAACCGCGCTGCAATATATGTAGACCCGCCGTCCCGCCCTCGGCATTTCGCCGCCGAATAAAGGGAACGCGCCAGCCTGTCCCGGCTGTTTTCTGCGGTAAGCCCGCTGCTTTCCGTCCCGCCGGACGTTCCCTGTGCTGAAAAATGCTCCTGCGCCGCCGCGGCTGTGTTCCCGGTGACCCCGTAAGCTCCCGCCGCGCAGCAACATTTCCCTGTGTAAGTCCGCCCACCCGCCCTTCCGCAGCATTACGCCGCTTGCCCCGGTCGGTTTATTTCCTTGCGAAGATGTTGCGTATCGCTGCAAATCCGTCCCCGCAGCCTCTGCTTTCGGCGGAAAGCTGCGGCAGCTCGCGCTTGGCAAGCTTGATGTGCGGGTATTCGCACAGCACCTCCGCCGCGGCTTCCTCCGGCGACATCTCACCGGAAGTCATAAGCCCCGCCGCCAGCTTCACGCCCTCGTCCAGCTTTTCCGGAGAAGCCCCCTGTGAAAGAAGCAGCAGCCTTATTTTTAGCTCCATGACCTCTCCGCGCAGCGCCTTTATCTCCTCGTCCTGTTCGGCGGATACGTCCCCGCTGACCTCCGCCTCAGCTTCCGCGACCTCCTGCGGTTCAGTTTCCGGCTGAACCTGCCCGATATTTTCGTTATCCATTGAAATCCGTCCTTTCCATCGCCTGAGCCTCCTCAAGCGAAATGCCGTAGATCTGCGACAAAGCCCTCGCCCGGGAGATGACCCCGGCGGTGTACAGCTTCACCGCTCTGTCAGTTCTTGTGCCGTCGTCCTCTGCGGCGCCGTCCGCGAACACCGCCGAAGCGCTGTCGTTCGCCCTGTCCGGAAGCTCCCCAGCCATCTTGCCGAGAATGCAGATGTTCTGCGCCATGCGGCTTAGCGCCTCGGATATCATGCGGCGGTAGCACGCCTGCGTGCGGTAGGTGCGGCTGTTTCTGCTGACCACCTCTGCGGCGGTGCGGATAGTGCCGTCCTTGTAGGAAAGCGCCCCCTCGGACAGCCCCGCCTGCATACACAGCAGATCGAGAAGTTCCCCAAGCGCCTGAATATGCTCGGTGACTCTCAGCTCCCCGGTGTTGTCGGTTATCTTCAGCTCCTCCGCGTCCGAGGTGGACATTGCCTGGAACACCTCGTCGTTTACGTCGAAGTAATGCCGCTTGTTGCCGTCGCTGTCCCATTCGCCGCGCACTGCATACGCCGGAACGATTATCCTTTTCTTGCCCAGCAGGAACTCCCTGCCTAAGCTGTCGAACACCGTGTCTATCTCTTTTAGCGTATCCTCTGCTCCGGCGAAAACCGAACTTCCCAGCAGCGGACACTCCCCGGGGTTCACTGTCCTGCGGGTCGCTCCTGCGCTCAGATACACGAACAGCGGCGAGGACATTCCCTCGATGCGGCTTCGCTCCTGAAGCCCCGGCAGGATATCCTGAATGTCCGCCTTTGCTCCGTCCTCGCGGTAAAGGCGGTTCTCTGTCACGAGCGCACCGCCGTCCAGCTGCTGGCTTTCCGCCAGAATGTAGCTTTTCCCGCCGGACATTATCCTTGAAGCGAAAGCCCCTCCGGTTATCTCCCGGGAATTCCAACCGGTGGGTACGAAGCAGTCAGCGGTCACAAGATCCACCCTTATCCCGGTCGAACCGTCGCTGTTTCCGGCGAAGTACACCTTTATGACGCCTCCGCCCAGCGCGAACACCTTTTCAAGGAACTCCGGGAACCTCTCCGCGAAGCGGCTCTCCTTCAGCACCCTGTTCACGAAGCGCTCGGTGTCCGGGTCGGAGAAGCACATCGCCGTGCCTTCGGTGAAGCACAGCCGGGAAAGCTCCCCGCACAGCGCCCTTGCTGCGCCCAGCGAAGCGACCCGCCTTGTGCCGCCGTTTATCCCGCCCTTGCGTGTGTAGCGCCAGTCGCCGCCTCCGTTGTAGATGTCCTCCCAGCGCCGGATATCGGTGTAGCTCCCCGCGATACCCGCCGGGAGAGTACCGCCCCCGCGCCCGAGAAGCCAGTCCTTTAAGCCCAAATCTATTCCTCCATTCTGTATGGTCTTGCGGAAGTATGTCAGTTTTCTGAACCCTGACCTTTCCCGCTGACTAGATGATACCCCCGGGTCAACTGCAAAAAACTGCAAAGCATTTCCGAAGCAGTAATTCATTTCATGAAAACCTCAAACATCTCGTTTTTTGATGTTTTTCGCCGTGGTTAGAGCACCTTATTTCCCATTGACAAAACCGAGATATAGTGGTATAATAAAATGAATATTTGTATATACAGGAGTGGTTTGAATGACTATATTTTACAAATTTGAAGGTAAGATGTATATAAATATAACCAACGGCTGTCCCTGCAACTGCGTGTTCTGTCTGCGCAACAACGCGGATTCCATCAAGGATAACGACAGCCTGTGGCTGGAGCACGAGCCGTCCTTTGAGGAGATAACTGCCGCGTTCGACAGCTTCGACAAGACCGGGATAACTGACGCGGTGTTCTGCGGCTACGGCGAACCTACCGTCCGTGCGGACATGCTGGTAAAGACGGCGGAATACATCAAGCAGAATTCCGACATGAAGATAAGGCTGAACACCAACGGACTGGTGAAGCTTATCCACCCGGACTTCGACCTGTCCCGCTTCAAGGGGCTGATAGACAGCACCTCGATAAGCCTGAATGCGCCTGACGCGAAGCGCTACAACGAGGTGACCCGTCCGAAGTGGGGCGAGCAGTCCTTCCAGACCATGCTGGACTTCGCCGCCGAGATGAAGCGAATGGGCATAAAGACCGGCTTTACGGTGGTGGACGTCATCACCCCGGAGGAGATACAGCGCTGTCGTGAGCTTGCAGACAGCATGGGGATACCGCTCCGGGTGCGCGCGTACATCACCGACAACGAGAGCTACACATGAGGATAATCGGCATTGACCCCGGCTATGCCATTGTGGGCTACGGAGTGCTGGATTACGACAAGGCGCGGTTCTCGGTGGTGAATTACGGCGCAGTGACCACCGCCGCCGGGACTAGCTTCGACAGGCGGCTGCTGGAGATATACAGCGACATGTGTACCGTGCTGGACATGTTCAAGCCGGATTGTATGTCAATAGAAAAGCTGTACTTCACCAGCAACAAGACCACCGGCATTGACGTGGCGCAGGCAAGGGGAGTGATACTTCTTGCGGCGGTACAGCGGGATATCGAGATATACGAGTACACACCCCTGCAGGTGAAGCAGGCGGTGGTAGGCTACGGCAGGGCGGAGAAGCATCAGGTGCAGGAGATGGTGAAGAATATCCTGAACCTGAAAGAAGTCCCCAAGCCGGACGACACCGCCGACGCAGTGGCTCTTGCGATATGCCACGGACATTCCAGCGGGTCACAGCTCATGCGGCTGGCGGCGCAGGCGGAGGAAAAAAGCGGCGGCATGGGCAGGATAATTCACAGGAAATAACGAGGTAAAGACATGATATACAGCTTACACGGCGAACTTATACATACCGAGCCGAATCTAGCGGTGGTGGAATGCGGTGGGGTAGGCTATGCCTGCCGGACAAGCATGAACACGCTGAAAAAGCTGGGCGGCGCGAACAGTTCAAACGGCGAACCTAAGGAGGTACGTCTGTTCACCCAGCTAAACGTCCGTGAGGACGCGGTAGACCTGTTCGGTTTTGCAGACACGGCGGAGCTGGCGGCGTTCAGGCAATTGACATCAGTTTCAGGGGTAGGCCCCAAAGCGGCGCTGTCCATTCTGTCCGACCTGACCCCCTCAAAGCTGGCGCTGTGCATAACCACCGGCGACAGCAAGACCCTGACCCGCTCCCCGGGCATAGGCGCGAAGATAGCCCAGCGCATTGTGATGGAGCTTAAGGACAAGGTCGCAAAGGAGCAGCACATTTCCGCCGCGGACTACGCAAGCGAGCCGGTACCGGCAGAAGCCGCAAACGCGGTGTCCGAGGCTCTGACCGCGCTGTGTGTGCTGGGCTTCGCAATGCCGCAGGCTCAGGCGGCGCTGACGGGAGCTTCCCCGGACAGCACGGTGGAGGAGCTTATAAAGTACGCGCTGAAACGGCTGGGATAAGCTGTTAGAAATTCTCTCTGATGGGAGGGCTTACTTTGGCGGGAAAAAAAAGCAACGGAGAAAAAAACTATTTTGCACAGATATTCGCGTGCATTGCAATTATCGAGGGGGTATTCTTCCTCTGCCTGCTCATGTCGAAGGGCGACGAGAACGACCGCTTATGCTGTATTATGGCTCTTGGAGTTGCTCTTGCCGCGGCTGCTGGAACGGCAGTGGTATGCGGCTTCCGGGCGCTGGGCTATCGGCTGGGAATGAACCGCGCCGCACTGAAAGCCCTCGGCAAGCAGGGGATACGCAAGATACGCAATGACGAGGCGGCAAAGTACGCCTACAAGGGCATAGTGAAGCTGTTTCAGGGTAAGTACCCGGACGCAGACGACCTGCTCCAAAGGGCGCTCAGTCTGTCCACCGTCCGTCAGAACCAGATGTTCTGCATTGAGTGGCTCATCAAGCTGTACGAAGCCACCGACAACGACTCACGGCTGCTGTGGTGCTACCGCAAGGCTGCGGAGTTCGCCCCGGACGACCCGGAGGTGCAGTCCCGGCTGGGACACGCATACTATGCGGACGGCAAGCTGTCCAACGCGGAGTACTGCTTTAAGCAGGCGCTGGAGTACGACCCGAACCACGGCTACTCCTATTACAGCCTTGCGAAGATACACATGGTGCGCGGCGAGGACGACAAGGCGCTTGAGTTGCTGCTGAAGCTGTCCACAATACAGGAGAACCACCCGCTTGTTCTGGCGGAGCTTGCAACATGGTACGCTATCCACGATGACGAGGAAAAGTGCAGGGAGTACTACGAAAAGGCAATGCTCTGCGGTTACAAGGACCCAGAGGAACTGTCGAAACGCATGACTGCGCTGTACCAGTTCAACCATGCCGCCGAGGTATCAGGCAACGACCTGCCGTGGGAATACTACAAGCGGATAACATTAGATGAAGAAACAGAAAAGGGAGATACTGATGCTGGAAATGTCTGAATTCAAGGGCGAAGCGGAAAACAGTAACCGAATCGTCCAACCGGAATATAATGAAGCGGATACCGATATCGAGTACTCCCTGCGCCCGAAGCAGCTTTGCGAGTACATTGGACAGGAAAAGGTCAAGGAGAACATGCAGGTGTACATAGAAGCCGCGAAAAAGCGCGGCGAGTGCCTTGACCACGTGCTTCTGTACGGACCGCCCGGGCTTGGAAAGACCACGCTGTCCTGCATAATCGCGAACGAGATGGGCGTGAATATCCGTGTGACGTCGGGACCCGCGATAGAGAAAGCCGGCGACCTCGCGGCGCTGCTTACAAACCTCCAGCCGAACGACGTGCTGTTCATTGACGAGATACACCGCCTTTCCCGTCAGGTGGAGGAGGTTCTGTACCCGGCGATGGAGGACTTCGTGCTGGACATAATCATGGGCAACGGACCCTCCGCGCGGTCTATCCGCATAGACCTGCCACGGTTCACGCTGATAGGCGCGACTACCCGCTCCGGGCAGCTTTCCGCGCCGCTTCGCGACCGTTTCGGCGTAATTCAGCGGCTGGAGCTATATACTCCGGAGGAACTGTGCAGTATCGTGCAGCGCTCGGCGATAATCCTCGCGATACCCTGCACAAAGGACGGCGCGATGGAGATAGCGAAGCGCTCCCGCGGTACGCCGAGAATCGCGAACCGTCTGCTGAAGCGGGTGCGTGACTATGCGGAGGTGCTGGGTGACGGTAAAATAACCCGGGAGCTTGCGGACATCGCCCTCGGTCGTGAGGACATAGACAGACTGGGGCTTGACCGGCTCGACCGCCGCTTCCTTGAAATGATAATCAAGGGCTACAACGGTGGACCGGTGGGACTGGAAACGCTTGCCTCGGCGCTGGGCGAGGAGTCAGTCACGCTGGAGGAGGTCTGCGAGCCGTTCCTCATGCAGCTCGGCTTTATCGCCAGAACGCCCCGGGGCAGAACGGCGACCGCGCTTGCATATAAGCACCTTGGAATATTGCAGGACGGGCAGCAGAGAATGGACTTTGATTGATTTGTAATGTGTCATTTGAAATATTGAACCACCCGTAGGGGAGGGGCTTGCCCCTCCCGAATAAGGCAGATTTAATAAGCGGGAGGGGCAAGCCCATCCCCTACGGTGGGTCAGAGATTTGGTTTGAAGAAAAAATATTGGGGGAGATTTTATGGGACGAATATTCGGCACAGACGGTGCAAGGGGAGTCGCGGTAACTGAGCTTACCTGCGAGCGCGCAATGGAGATAGGACGGGCGGCGGCTTACGTCCTGACAAAGGAGAGCGGAAAGGCTCACCCGAACATAATCGTAGGCATGGACACCCGCATTTCGTCAAAGATACTGGAGGCGGCGCTGTCCGCAGGGCTTGCTTCGGTGGGAGCGAACGCGCTTCTGCTGGGGGTAGTCCCCACGCCGGCGGTAGCATACCTCGTCAAGGCTTACAACGCGGACGCGGGGGTAATGATATCCGCGTCGCATAACACCGTGGAGTACAACGGCATAAAACTGTTCTCGTCTGACGGCTTCAAGCTGCCGGACAGCGTTGAGGAGGAGATAGAAGCGCTTATCCTCGACAGAAAGTGCGACATTCCGCTTAAGGACGGCACTGCCGTGGGCAGAATAACACGCCTGAGCAGCGCCTGCAAGGACTACATACAGCATATCCGCGACTGCGTGGGCGCGGGGAATTACGCTGGTACGAGCATGAAATTCTGCTTCGACTGCGCAAACGGCAGCTCTGCGGCGACTGCGCCTAAGCTGTTCGCTTACCTCGGGGATTCCTGCGGCTTTATCGCCGACGAGCCGGACGGCACTAACATCAACGACGGCTGCGGCTCTACCCATATTGAGCAGCTGTGCGAGCAGGTGAAGAACGGCGGCTATGACGCGGGCTTCGCGTTCGACGGCGACGCGGACAGATGTCTTGCGGTGGACGAGAATGGCAGAGTTATAGACGGCGACAGAATAATCGCGGTGCTGGCGAATTACATGAAGCAAAAGCGTACTCTTAAAGGGGACGCGGCGGTAGTCACCGTCATGAGCAACCTCGGTTTCCACGACTTCATGAAGGACAACGGCATGAAAACCGTCTGCGCAAAGGTCGGCGACAGGTACGTGCTGGAAGAAATGCGCAAAAACGGCTATAATATAGGCGGGGAGCAGTCCGGGCATATAATCCTGCTCGACCATGCAACCACCGGTGACGGCGAGCTTACCGCGGCAATGCTGATCAAGGTAATGCAGGAAACCGGGAAGTCCCTGTCCGAGCTGTGCCGCGGCATTGAGGACTACCCACAGCTGCTGGTGAACGTGCGTATATCCGCCGAGGGCAAGGGCAAGTGGAGCAGCGTACCCGCCATCGCAGAGAGCATTTCCGCAGCGGAAAATGAGCTTGCGGGAGCGGGCAGAGTCCTCGTTCGCGAGAGCGGCACGGAGCCGTTAGTCCGAGTAATGGTCGAGGGCAAGGACATGAACACCGTGAAGCGCCTTGCGAACTCTATCGCAGACGTGGTTAAGGCAAATCTCACCTGACAGGAGAAAATATGTTAGTATGTGCAAATAACGGGAATTTCCCGGTGGATAATAAAGAGCAGTTAAAGGACGCACTGAATGCCGCCTGCGGGGAAATATGGCTTGGCGAGGGAACAGACACCTACCCCTGCATAGCGATACTCTGCTGCGAAAACGGCGCTTCGCTGAACTATTTCGAGAGCGAGGGCGGCACGGCTTATGTTTCCGTCGGCGACAAGAAGCAGCGGGGCAGTCTTGACGTGAACATAGACGGCGAGGTGTACACCATAGAGCGCAGTCAGATAGTCCCGGAGAGCAGGGTGCTGGACTGCGCCGCAGAGTTCATGAACAAAATGGAACTGCCGCAGTGCATAGAGTGGCAGAAGCTGTAAATACAGAGGACAGAAGAAATGAGAATATCAGACAACTGGCAGGACTACTGCCTTATCGACACCTCGGACGGTGAGCGCCTTGAGCGCTGGGGGGACGTTATACTTATCCGCCCTGACCCGCAGATAATCTGGAAGAGCGATAACACCGCCCCGGAATGGCGGACGGCTCACGCGAAGTACAATCGTTCCTCCTCCGGCGGCGGCTCGTGGGACTACCGCCGAAAGCTGGCGGAAAGCTGGCAGATAAAATACCGCGACCTCACCTTCATGGTGAAGCCCACCGGATTCAAGCACACCGGGCTGTTCCCGGAGCAGGCGGTGAACTGGGACTACTGCATGAACGCGATACAAGCCGCAGACCGCCCGGTAAACGTGCTGAACCTGTTCGCCTACACCGGGGGAGCGACCCTCGCATGTGCGGCGGCGGGAGCGTCCGTCTGCCATGTGGACGCGGTGAAAGGCATGGTGGACTGGGCGCGCACCAACGCGAAGCTGTCCGGTTTGTCGGATAAGCCGATACGCTGGATAGTGGACGACGCGCAGAAGTTCATCAACCGCGAGATACGCCGGGGAACGCGCTACGACGGCATAATCCTCGACCCGCCCAGCTACGGCAGGGGCACCAACGGCGAGATGTGGAAATTAGAGGACTGCATCTACGACCTGATGACCTCCTGCACACAGCTGCTGTCGGACAGACCGCTGTTCGTTCTGCTGAACAGCTACACCACGGGGCTTTCCGCCAGCGTGATGAGCTACCTGCTTCAAATGACGGTGGGTCAGCGGTTTGACATCACGGTGGATTCGCAGGAGATAGGGCTTCCGGTTAAGCAGACCGGAATGCCGCTCCCGGCGGGAAGCACGGCGATAGTTTCGTTTAATTCAGAAGATAGATCAAAAGCATAATGTGGAACTACTTACAAATTCGGAATGCGGAATTCGGAATTCGGAATTGAATGTGTCCGCTAACGCGGACGGATTTCAATTGCTTAAAGCAGAAAGGCGCAGTTATTATAATAACTTGTGAACTATGGCAATATCACATACTATTCTTACAGCATTTTAATACGTCCGCGAAGCGGACACCATAATTCCGCATTCCGAATTCCGAATTCTAACGCGGCTCTCAAAATAATAAGGAGATAACAATTTGTCAGGAAACAACATCATCGAAGTCGAAAACGTAAGCTTCGATTACATCGCCCGTGACGAGGACGGAAACGAAACCGGGCGGAATCAGGTGCTGAAGAACGTCAGCCTGACCGTGCCGGAGGGTCAGTTCCTTGCTGTGCTGGGACACAACGGCTGCGGCAAGTCCACGCTGGCGAAGCACCTTAACGCGATTCTCTACCCAACCGAGGGGAAAGTCACCGTTGCAGGAATGGACACGCAGGACGAGGACAGGATATACGACATTCGCCAGACGGTGGGCATGGTGTTCCAGAACCCGGACAACCAGCTTGTGGCGACTATAGTTGAAGAGGACGTTGCGTTCGCCCCGGAGAACATGGGCGTACCCCAGCCGGAGATACGGCAGAGGGTGGACGACGCGCTGAAGCAGGTGGATATGTACGAGTTCCGCGAGCACGCGCCGCACCAGCTTTCCGGCGGTCAGAAGCAGCGTGTTGCAATAGCGGGAGTTATCGCCATGCAGCCCCGCTGTATCGTCATGGACGAGCCTACCGCCATGCTCGACCCCAAGGGGCGGCGGGAGGTCATGAAAACTATCCACGCGCTCAACCGGGAAAAGGGCATAACCGTGGTGCTGATAACCCACTACATGGACGAAGCCGCGCAGGCAGACCGGGTGGTAGTCATGGACGGCGGGAGGATAATCATGGACGATGTTCCGAAGAAGATATTCTCGCAGGTGCAGCGGCTGAAATCCGTCGGTCTGGACGTCCCGCAGGTGACAGAACTGTGCTGGGAACTAAAGCGTCAGGACGTGGATATCTCCACCGAAATAATCGGCGAACAGGAGTGCGCCGAAGCGCTCTATGACCTCACCCGGGGCAGAAGCGCGGAGATACCGCCGAAGCAGGAAACCATCACCGATGACAAGCGCCCGATAGTATTGCAGGGCGACAAGCTGACCTACAAATACAGCATAGGAACGCCGTTTGAGAAAACCGCCGTGGACAACGTGGATATCTCGATAGAGCAGGGGGAGTTCGTGGGAATAATCGGACACACCGGCAGCGGCAAATCCACGCTGATACAGCACTTCAACGGTTTGGTGAAGCCCACCTCCGGCAAAGTGCTGGTGGACGGCTCGGACATCTGGGCAAAGGACGTGAATATCCGTGACATTCGTTTCAAGGTAGGCATCGTGTTCCAGTATTCCGAGCACCAGCTGTTTGAGGAAACGGTGGCAAAGGACATCGCCTACGGTCCCAAGAACATGGGCTTATCCGACGAGGACATCGACAAGCGCGTTAAGCAGGCAGCGGAAAGCATGGGCATAACCCACCTGCTGGAGCGTTCGCCGTTCGAGCTTTCGGGCGGACAGCAGCGCCGTGTGGCATTAGCCGGGGTGCTTGCGATGGACCCCGAGGTGCTTATCCTGGACGAACCCGCAGCGGGGCTTGACCCGAAAGGACGGGACAAGATACTCGGCATGATAAAGCGGTATCACGAGCAGTACGGCAAGACGATACTGCTGGTGTCCCACTCAATGGAGGACATCGTGAAGTACGCCGGAAAGGTGCTTGTGATGAACAAGGGCAGACTGTTCTGCTACGACGCGGTGGACAGGGTATTCGGCAGGACGGACGAGCTTGCTAAGATAGGGCTTGACGTCCCGCAGATAACCCGCATGAGCCATATACTGAAAGACCTCGGCACAGATATCGGCAGCGACATCTACACGACCGAAAGGGCGGCAGAACGTCTGCTCCCGCTGATAAAGCATTGAGATAAAGGTAGAACAAAATGATAAAGGATATTACGATTGGTCAGTATTTCCCCGGCAAATCGGTCATACACAGGCTTGACAGCCGCGTAAAGCTCCTGCTGGACATACTGTATCTTGTCATACTTTTCACCGCCCAGAGCTACACCGGGCTTATCCTCGGAATGCTGTTCATGGTGGTGTGCTATATTCTCGCGGATATAAAGATGGTCATGATATTAAAGAGTATCAAGCCGATACTTCCGCTGATGATATTCACAGGCATTCTGAACCTGTTTTTCGTCAAGGGGGAAACGCCGCTGTTCAAGTGGGCGTTCATCGAGATATATCCCGAGGGCGTAAACACCGCGCTGTTCATGCTGATACGCGTTGTCACGCTGATAGTGGGAATGTCGCTTCTGACCTACACCACCTCGCCGATAATGCTGACGGACGCTATCGAGCGGCTTCTCTCGCCGCTTAAGAAGATACACGTCCCGGTGCATGAGCTGTCCATGATGATGACGATAGCGCTGCGGTTCATACCAACGCTTGTGGAGGAAACGGACAAGATAATGTCCGCCCAGAAAGCCCGTGGCGCGGAGCTTGACACCGGGGGACTGTTCAAGAAAGCCAAGGCGCTTATCCCGGTGCTGATACCGCTGTTCGTGTCGGCATTCAAGCGGGCGAACGAGCTTGCCACCGCCATGGAATGCCGCTGCTATCACGGCGGCGAGGGGCGCACGCGATTAAAGGTCATGCATACCGCCCCGAGGGATTATGTGGCGATCGGCGTAATGCTGGCGCTTTTTGCGGCGGTAATTGTGATAAACTGCCTGCCGATACTTCCGTAACGAGGTGAACTATGCGCAACCTTAAGGTCTTTATTGCCTATAACGGCGCGGAATACCACGGCTTCCAGCGACAGGGGAACGCCCTCACGGTGCAGGAGGTCGTAGAGAACTGCATAGGAAAGCTGCTGAAAATACCGCCGCCGGTGATATACGGCTGTTCGCGGACGGACACCGGAGTACACGCGCGGCAGTTCTGCTTCAACGTGCATATCGACAGCCGCATTCCCTGCGAGGGCTTCATAAAGGGCATGAACACGCTGCTCCCGCCGGACATCGCGGTGCTTTCCTGCGAGGACGCGCCGGAGGACTTCCACGCGCGGTACTGCACCAAGGGCAAGGAGTACGTCTACCTGATAGCGAACACTCCCCAACGGGACGTGTTCCTGCAAAAGCTGGCGTATCACTACCCCTATGAACTCGACCTCGGTAAGATGAACGCTGCGGCGCAGTTATTCATCGGGGAGCATGACTTCGGTGCATTCTGCCGTGCGGAGGGAAAGGCGCGAATGAAGACCACGGTGCGGACGATATACGATTTCCGCGCACAAATGCACGGCTCCACCTGCGAGCTGCGAATAAGCGGCAACGGTTTTCTGTATAATATGGTGAGGATATGCGCCGGAACGCTGCTTTACGTCAGCGAGGGCAGACGTACTCTGGAGGACGTCCGGCAGGCGCTGGAAACCGGCGACAGAAACCTCGCGGGAGTGACCCTCCCCCCAGAGGGGCTGTATCTGAACAGAGTTGATTACTGACTGGAAAGATTAAATGTGGAACGAAGTTCTAATTCGGAATGCGGAATTCGGAATGCGGAATTGATTGTGTCCGCTTCGCGGACGAATTATAAATGCCGTAAGCATAATTTGTGATACTTTTTCTGGTCACAAAATATTATCTTAATATTGCACATTTCGGCTTGTATCCAAATTGAAATCTGTCCGCGCCAGCGGACACCGAAATTCCGCATTCCTAATTCCGAATTAAATTATTGGTGGTGATAAAGTGGACAAACGTGATGATATAAACAGGTTCCGCCGTAAACGCGCGGCAAGGAGATTTGCGATAAACATCGCAGTTTTCGTGGTGATAATTGCTGTGGTGGCGGTTATCGCGGCGAACTGGGGGAACATAATCGCGCCGCTAAAGGACGCGGCTCTTGACGTGGGAAAGGGCGGTTTTCCGGTTGACCTGCCGGGAAGCACTGACTATGTGCTGGACGAGCTGGGCGACAACTTCTGCCTGCTGACGGATACATATTTTTACACCTACAATTCCGAGGGCGCAATGATTGCGAACGTGCAGCACGGGCTTCAGAACCCCGCAATGTCCAGCAACAGCCGCCGCGCACTCATCTACGACCGCAACGGAAGGGACATGAAGTTCTATTCCCGTTCCGGCGAGGTGTACACCCGCTCCACCGAGGACACGATAGACTTCGCCGAAATAAGCAACAGCGAGCGCTGCGCGGTGGTGACCAAATCCGAGAAATACACCAACTGCCTGTACGTCTTTAACGGCGAGGGAAAGCAGATATTCCGCTGGGCTTCGCCGCTGTACCTCATAGACAGGGTGGAGTTCTCTGACGACGACAACAGCATTTTCGCTTCTGTCTGCGGCGCGCAGAACGGCGAGCTGGAGTACTACATACTGCGGTTCGACCTCGACAATGCCGAGGGAAGTATCTGGCAGACATTTGTTGGTTCTCACATGGTGTTCTCGCTGGATTATTCCTCCAAGGGTATTTTCGCAGTGACTGCCGGCGGCGCGAAGATGCTTGACCGCGAGAGCGGCGAGATAACCGCCGAAACCTCCTTCGTGAAAAGCGTGTCGCAGATACCAAAGGGAGATATCCGTGCGGTGCTGCTGAAGGACAGCGGCGGCGGTGAAGTGCTGACGGTGTATGATGATACGCTGGAAGCGGCTGCGGCGGTGTCGTTCAGCGACGTCACCCGGGTTCGCTGCACCAACGGCAGACTATACGTCCTGTCAGGGCGCACGCTCACGCAGTACGACGGCTCGCTCAACGAGAAAAACAGCCAGGAGCTTGACGACGACTATTCAGATATGATAATAATTGGGGGGAAAGTTTATCTGCTGGGCTATAATATTGTCCAGATGGTAGAGGTTTGAGGAGAGATTTATGGGTTCACAGTTTGCAATAGTATACGATATCGTCATCGTTGCGGTGCTGGTGTTTTCGGTGTGGAGCGGCTGCCGTAAAGGCTTCGTCGGCACGATAGTCAGC
This sequence comes from Oscillospiraceae bacterium, assembly GCA_051892275.1. Taxonomy (GTDB): domain Bacteria; phylum Bacillota; class Clostridia; order Oscillospirales; family Ruminococcaceae; genus CAG-115. Next base: position 19,726 of record JBJFGA010000282.1, read on the forward strand.
ATGGCGGCGGTGTTTGTGGGTTTCTTCTGCGCATTGACGTTCAGCGCACCGGCGGCGGAATGGGTGTACACCTCCGCGGTGGAAAAGCCGTTGAGCGAGGCGGTGAGCACCGCCATGGACGAAAGCATGGGTCAGATAACCCTGAGCGGTCTGTCGGATATGGATTACAGCCAGATAAAGATAAACGACACGCCGGTGGGCGATATAGTGCCGGATTACGCCGGAACAGGCAAGGCGATCTTCGAGTTATCTGACGTGGACTTCACCGGCTCCGGAATCGAAGATGCGGATCTGTCGATGTTCGGCTTTGACGGCAGCGAGGACTTCTCGTCTATGAACGGCAAGACCGCCGAGTTCACCATGTCGGAAGTCCAGGCGAACGGGCTTGGGCGGCTGGTGACCGCACAGGTCATTGCGGTGAAGCTCCAGCAGAGCGACAGCTTCACAGGAATCACCGAATACACTAACGCGGTGGGCGAAGCGCTGCCGACCCTGTTCGGCGGAATGTCGCAGGAGATAAGCCGCGGGGAGATGTCCTCAATACGCACACTGGTGCTTAAAATGATGAACTCCTCCGCTTCGGTAAAGACCGCGGTGATCGATAACATTATTCGCCCGACCTTCATGCTGGCGGTGGAAACAGCGTTCTTCATAGCGATATTCGCTGTGGTATCAGGATTGCTGGGGCTTATCGGCACATTGCTGAAGATAGTGAACAAGATACCGGTCATAGGCAAGCTGAACGGCTTTCTGGGCGGACTTACCGGCGTGGTAAAGGGAATTCTGATCGTGTTCATTATCTGCATCGTGGTGCGGTTCATAGTGAACGCAAGCGGCGGGGACACGCTGCTGCTGAATGATACGGCGATAGGCTGTACCTACCTGTTCAGCTTCTTCTATGAATGTGATTTCCTGAATTTCCTCACATAATGACAATAACCTGACCGGCTTCTGCCGGGAAATTACAGATAAAGGTGGTTTTAACTTATGATGATGTGTTCCAGATGTAAGAAACGACCTGCGGTGGTGTTCATATCTACCTCAAACGGTACCGAGCACCGCAGCGAGGGTCTTTGTCTTAAATGCGCCAAGGAGCTTGGTCTGCCGCAGGTGAACGATTACCTGAAGCAGATGGGCATTTCCGAGGAGGACTTTGAGAACGCCTATGACGCAGTGTTCGACGAGAACGGCAATCCTGACCCGGAGATGCTGAAGAACCTCGGCTTCGCGGACATTACTAACATCAGACACGAAGACGACGAGCCTGATTACGACGAAAACGGCGATCCAGCGGACGACTCCGACGGCGATGACGGCAACGGCGGACTGTTCCAGTACGGCGGCGCGGGAATGATGCCGGGCTTCTTTGAGAAGCTGTTCGGCGGCAGCGGCGACAAAGGCGGAAAGGGCGAAAAGACCTCCGACGAAAAGAAGCCGAAGAAGAAGTCCGAAAAGCCGGACAAGAAGCGCAAGACGCTTGAAACATTCTGCACCAACCTCACCCGCAAGGCGAAGGACGGCAAGATAGACCGCATAATCGGTCGCGACAAGGAGATAAACCGCGTTATCCAGATACTCTCCCGCCGCACCAAGAACAACCCCTGCCTTATAGGCGAACCCGGCGTCGGCAAGACCGCCATCGCCGAGGGTATAGCGCTGCGGCTTGCGAGCGGCGACGTACCGTTCCGGCTCCAGGGCAAGGAGCTGTACCTGCTCGACCTCACCGCGCTTATCGCGGGAACGCAGTTCAGAGGTCAGTTCGAGAGCCGCGTAAAGGCGCTCATTGACGAGATAAAGAACGCCGGGAACGTCATGCTGTTCATTGACGAGGTGCACAACCTTGTGGGCACCGGCGATTCCGAGGGCACGATGAACGCCGGAAACATGTTCAAGCCGGCGCTGTCAAGAGGGGAACTTCAGGTGATCGGCGCGACCACCTTCAACGAGTACCGCAAGTACATCGAAAAGGACAGCGCACTGGAGCGGCGTTTCCAGCCGGTTACAGTGAACGAGCCTACTATCGAGGAGACCATCACCCTGCTTGACGGCATAAAGGAGTACTACGAGGAGCATCACAAGGTGAAGATATCCTCCGATATAACCAGAGCCTGCGCGGTGCTGTCCGAGAGATACATCAACGACCGCTTCCTGCCGGATAAGGCGATAGACCTGCTGGACGAGGGCTGCGCCTGCGCGAGCCTCGGCAGCCCGGACATCACCGAGTATGAGAAGCTGAAATCAAAGCTGGCGGAGCTTAGGGTAGAGGAAAGCAATGTAGCTGGTGAGAGCGAGATAAACTACGAAAAGCTCGCCGAGGTCAAGACCCAGATAGCGCAGACCACCGACGGTATCGACAAGATAAAGGACAAGGCGGAGAACGTCGAGGTCACCATGGACGACCTGTCAAAGGTTATCGAGTTGTGGACGGGTATCCCTGCCAACAAGATAAAGGAAACCGAGTTCCGGCGCATCAGCGCACTTGAGAAGGAACTGAAAGCACATGTTATCGGTCAGGACGAATCCTGCGAGCTGGTGGCAAAGGCGATAAAGCGCAGCCGGGTACAGCTTTCCGAGCGCCGCAGACCTGCTTCCTTCATCTTTGTAGGTCCCACCGGCGTGGGAAAGACCGAGCTTGTCAAGGTGCTGGCAAAGGAAATGTTCGACTCGGTAGAGCCGCTGATAAGGCTTGACATGTCGGAGTACATGGAAAAGCACAGCGTGTCCAAGATAATCGGCTCGCCCCCCGGATATGTCGGCTATGACGAGGCGGGGCAGCTCACTGAACGTGTGCGCAGGAGACCCTATTCGGTCATTCTGTTTGACGAGATAGAAAAGGCTCACCCGGACGTCATGAACATTCTGCTCCAGATACTTGACGAGGGTAAAATAAACGATTCCCACGGGCGTTCAGTAAGCTTCGAGAACACCATCATCTGCATGACTTCTAACGCAGGTTCTTCCACCGGAACGAATGCAGTTGGCTTCACCAGAACCGAGGGCGACATCAGCAAGGAGCGCGCTATGAAGGGACTACGCGACTTTCTGCGCCCCGAGTTCATCGCCAGAGTGGACGAGGTGATAGTGTTCAGCCCGTTAAGCGTTGAAAGCTACGCGGAGATATCGAAGCTGATGCTCACCGAGCTGGAAAAGGCACTGAAGGAAAAGGAAATAGCGCTGAAGATAACCGACGAAGCCTACACCGCGATAGCGAAGAAAGCCCACGGCGGCAAGTACGGCGGCCGAGATATCCGCAGAGTTATCCGCACCGACATTGAGGACAAGGTGGCAGAGCTTATAATTGACCATGCAGATACCCCGCTGAAGTCAGTCGTGATAGGCACGGACGGCGACAATATCACGGTGACAGGGCAGTGAGCGTAATACTGATAACCGGCGGCACCGGCGCTATCGGCAGCGCCATCGCCGCTGAATTCGCCCGGACAGATGACGTGGTGATAACCTACAACCAGCGCAGGCAGGAAGCGCAGCAGCTTTGCCAAGAGCTTCACTGCACCGCTGTGCAGGCGGACGTGTCCGACTATGCTTCGGCACAAAGCGCGGTGGAGCAGGTCGTCCGGGATTTCGGAAAAATAGACGTGCTGGTAAATAATGCTGGTATTGCACAGATAAAGCTTTTCACGGACATTACCCCGGAGGACTGGAGCAGGGTGATTTCTGTGAATCTCACCGGCTGCTTCAACATGACGCAGGCGGCGGTAAAGCACATGATATCACGCAAGAGCGGCGCAGTGGTGAATATCTCGTCGGTGTGGGGAGTGTACGGCGGTGCGTGTGAGTCGGCGTATTCCGCGTCAAAGGCGGGAATGATAGGACTGACCAAGGCGCTTTCCCGGGAACTTGGAGCCTCTGGAATTACGGTGAACTGCATAGCCCCCGGCGTGATAGACAGTCCCATGAACAGCTCCCACCTCACCCCGGAGGAGCTTGCGGAGCTTGCGGAGCAGACCCCGGTGTGCCGGCTGGGCAGACCCGATGAGGTCGCGAGGGCAGTCCGGGCGCTGGCAGAGAACCGTTTCATCACCGGTCAGGTGCTGGGGGTAGACGGCGGTTTCTGCTGACATTCATTGTATTGTATACTGGTGACATTCGACAGTGGTTTGCATTATGCCCAAAAACTATATATTATTATTTAAATGTTTTGTCAAAAAAAACACAAACTTCCCGGTTGAATTTTTGTCGAAAATATAGTATAATAAATTTGATTGATAATCCGAATGAGTGATATCTGCGATTTCGGTGAAAAAGGAGACTTAATATGAACATCGCTTATTCCATTCTGTCGGCTGCCGCGACTGTCGAGTCAGCAGCTGGCGCAGCAGAAGCGTCGGGTGGTATCGTTGACCGCATTCAGGCGCTCGGTACGGCTTCAGAGCAGTTAAAAGACCCGGATTACTGGGGTTCAGTGGGCATAATCACACTGACCGGTATTCTGATAGTATTCTGCATTCTGGCTATACTCATTTTCTTCTTCTGGCTGATGGGCACCATTTTCAAGGGCATTGACAAGAGCAAGAAGGCAAAGGCTGAAGCAGCAAAAGCAGCACAGGCTGCAAAGACCGCTGCCGCAGCACCGGCTGCACCCGCTCCCGCTCCTGTTGAGGAAGTCGCTGCCGGGGACAACGACGACGAGATCGTTGCTGTTATCAGCGCCGCAATAGCCGCTTATGCTGCTGAGGAAGGCACTTCCTACACCATCAGGAATATCAGGCGCCGCGACAGCAAGACCCGTTCCGCATGGAGCCTTGCCGGAATTGGCGAGAACACCCGCCCGTTCTGACGAACAGACAGAAAGGAATAAAAACGCATGGAAATATTTGTTGATACCATACAATCGCTGGCAACAAAATCCGGTTTTGCTGGATTTACTGTCGGCGACGGATACCTGAATATCATTATGATACTCGTTTCCTTCGTGCTGTTCTTTCTTGCGATAAAGAAGCAGTACGAACCGCTGCTGATGCTTCCGATAGCATTTGGTATGCTGCTCACCAATCTCCCGTTCAGCGGACTTTATCACCCTGAACTGTGGAACCCCGCCACCAACCCCTACTTCGCTCCGGAGTACATTGAAGAGGGTATGAACGTATTCGTGACCTACACCAAGGAAGTCAGCCTTGACTACGGTAAGGTGCTTCACGAGGGCGGTCTGCTGGATATGCTGTACCTCGGCGTTAAGCTGGGTATCTATCCGCCTATCATCTTCCTCGGCATCGGCGCAATGACCGACTTTGGTCCGCTGATTGCGAACCCCAAGAGCTTCCTGCTGGGTGCTGCCGCACAGGGCGGTATCTTCTTCACCTTCCTCGGCGCATGCCTTATCAACGCAGCAGGTCTCGGCGACGGTTTCAGCCTGAAGCAGGCGGCATCCATCGCTATCATCGGCGGCGCGGACGGTCCTACCGCCATCTTCCTTACATCGAAGCTCGCGCCTGAACTGCTCGGTTCTATCGCAGTTGCGGCATACTCATACATGGCGCTGGTACCTGTTATCCAGCCGCCTATCATGAAGCTTCTCACCACTGAAAAGGAGCGTTCCGTCAAGATGGGTCAGCTCCGTCAGGTATCCAAGCTGGAGAAGGTCGTATTCCCGATTGCAGTTACCATCATCGTTTCCCTTATCGTTCCGGACGCCGCTTCCCTGGTAGGTATGCTCATGCTGGGTAACCTGATGAAGGAGTCCGGCGTGTGCGAACGTCTTGTAAAGACAGCGACCGGCGAGCTGATGAATATCATCACGATATTCCTCGGCGTTACCGTTGGTGCTACTGCGGTCGCACAGAACTTCCTCAAGGTGGAAACACTGCTCATTATCGCCCTCGGACTTATCGCGTTCTGCATAGGTACTGCATGCGGTCTGCTGCTCGGCAAGCTGATGTACGTTATCTCCGGCGGCAAGATCAACCCGCTTATCGGTTCTGCCGGCGTTTCCGCAGTTCCTATGGCGGCTCGAGTTTCCCAGAAGGTGGGTCAGCAGACAAACCCATCCAACTTCCTGCTGATGCACGCTATGGGTCCGAACGTTGCAGGCGTTATCGGTTCCGCAGTTGCGGCGGGCGTACTGCTTAGCGTTCTTGGTTAAATCGAATATAAAAGGCGGTCAGTTTAGTGCGTTGCCAATAAAGCAGTTTAAAAACCCGCCGAGCTATATTACCTACAAAAGAGTGTAAGTATTGACTCGGCGGAACTGCAAAATGGGGCACCCTTTCTGACCGCCTTTTTTGTGCTAAATCCGCAAAAACATATTGAAAAAACGCACATTTTCTGATATAATGATATATTAGAAAAATAAAGAGGACAGGTGATAATTCTTGAACCAGAAATTCAATCATCTCATTGACATGGACGATTACAGCGTTTCCCAGTGGAACGCGATGATATCTCTTGCGCAGGACATCATGGCTCGGCCTCAGAGTTACGCCGACAAGTGCCGCGGCAAGATAATGGCGACGCTGTTCTACGAGCCTTCGACCCGTACACAGATGAGCTTCCAGACCGCGATGATACGTCTCGGCGGCAGCATTATCGGCTTCGACAATCCGGGCAACTCCTCGGTGTCAAAGGGCGAGAACCTCAAAGATACGATAAAGATAGTCAGCAGCTATGCTGATATCCTCGTAATGCGGCATAATCAGGAAGGCTCCGCGAGAGCCGCCGCGCTGTCCGCGGAATGCCCGGTGATAAACGCCGGTGACGGCGGACATCTCCACCCGACACAGACCCTCACCGACCTGCTCACCCTTAAAACCGAGCTGGGACGTCTGGACAACCTGACCGTGGGACTTTGCGGCGACCTGAAATACGGCAGGACGGTGCATTCGATACTAAAAGCGCTTTCCTGCTATAAGAACAACAAGTTCGTGCTGATATCCACCCCGGCTCTGGGGCTTCCCGTTTACATCAAGGACGTGCTGAAAGCCCGCGGATGCGAGTTTCGCGAGGTCGCAACCATTGAAGAAGCCCTGCCGGAGCTTGACATGCTGTACATGACCCGTATCCAGCGGGAACGCTTCGACAGCGACGAGGAATACCAGCGGCAGAAGGGCATTTACGTCCTCACAAAAGAGAAAATGCAGCTGGCGAAGAAAGACATGATAGTAATGCACCCGCTGCCGAGGGTGAACGAAATAGCGGTGGAGGTGGACGATGACCCCCGCGCCGCCTATTTCCGGCAGGCGAAGTGCGGAATGTACGTACGCATGGCGCTGATACTCACCACGCTGAACAACCAGCTGACCGCGAACCCGCTGCTTCTGGGAGTGACCCATCGTGACTGCCGCTGCACCAACCCGAAGTGCGTGACCTCGACAGAGGACTATCTGCCCCGCAGCTTCCGCAAGTACGGCGACATCATGATATGCGAGTATTGCGACGAGAGGGTGCTGTTAAAGTGATCTCACTGCCGCCCCTGAACATTTCAGGGGCGGTTAAATAGTATACAGGTGATGATATGGACGATATTATAATAAGAATGGCTGACCCCGCCGACGCAGAACAGCTTCTCGCGATATACTCTTATTACGTTAAAAACACGGCGATAACCTTTGAATATGACGTCCCCGCCCCCGAGGAATTCCGCGCCCGGATATGCCATACCCTCGAAAAGTACCCCTATCTTGTCGCGGAGAAGCAGGGCAGGGCAGTCGGCTACGCGTATGCCGGGGCGTTCAAGGGCAGGGCGGCTTATGACTGGTCGGTCGAGGTTACAGTGTACGTTGATAAGGACCTGCACCGCTGCGGTATCGGAAAAATGCTGTATTCCCGGCTGGAGGAGCTGCTGAAAGCTATGGGCGTCACCAACCTCTATGCCTGCATCGGCGTTCCGGCGGCAGAGGACGAGTTCCTGACCCGGAACAGCATAGATTTTCACCAGCACCTCGGGTATGTTCCGGTGGGGGAATTCCATAAATGTGGATATAAGTTTGACCGCTGGTATAATATGGTGTGGGCGGAGAAGATCGTCGGAGAACACCGCAGCGGTCAGGAAGATGTTATAAATTTCAATGAGCTGAATAAATAGCACGGTGCGAGCAGGAGGGGTAATATGTTGTCGCATATAGCAGGTATTGTGGGATCAGCTTGTGGAACTGCTTAATTCTGAAGAATTTTAGATGACCGCTGTAACCAGGCGTGTGCTGAACTGTCTGCATGACGATATTATGTGGTTCTATACTAACCGATGGGGGTATGGCGCTGAATACGATGAGATGGAGGGCTATATCCTCACGAAATACAAAGGATTGGACGAGAATTGTATAGGAAAAATATGTACGGATTATCTGAGAGACTTCAGGTGAGGGAGGCAATATGGTAAACGAACGCACCATATTTGAGAAATACCGCAGTGAGCGCAGCAACGACCTCGCCCTTGCGGTGTACATAACAAGACACTCAGCTAGCGCAGTGCTGTACGATATCAGATTAGAGCGCCGCTTCGCTCGTTGCGTTCAGTTTGGGGTGAACATCAGCACGGATAATGCGCTGGCTTGTATCGGCGGTATTGTCCTGCGGGTAATGCGGGAAAGCGGCACCCCGGGCAATGCGGTGAAGAAGCTGGGATTCGCAGCCCCGGCGGACGTCACCATGATCATTGAGGAAACACTCACCCCCACAGACCTGTTCCTCCCGCCGGACGTTGAAATGGCGGTGCTGCCTATGCTGTCGGCGGCTATGGGGGGAGATTTCACCGCGGTGCTTGCCGCCGCTATGCAGCAGGAGGGCAGCGTTATCGCGGCGGACGTGACAGGCGGCTTCCGGGCGGCGGCATACGTTGACGGAAGGCTGAAAACCGTGAACTACCCCATGAAGGGCGGTCTGGACGGCTGCGGACTTGAAAGTGGAATGCCGCTGGAATCCGGCGCGATAGACGAGCTTTCCCGGGAACCGGACGGAACATTGTGTTACAGCGTCATCGGCGACGGCGACAGCATGGGGATATCAGCTCCGGCGGCGGCGGGCGCGGTGAAGCTAATGCTGGACGGCGGCATTATCGACAGCGACGGCATAATGACCGACCGCGACCTGTTCTATATCGGCGAGGACTTCTACATCTCACAGCAGGACGTGCGTGCGGTGCAGTCGGACGTTGCGGTCTGCCGGGCAGCGCTTCAGCTGTTCGGGCGGGAAGCCGGGCGCACTGACCGGTTCATCATGTCCGGCGAGGCTTTCGGGTCGCAGAGGGGCGCTGCGCTCATGGCGCAGCTCGGCGCAGTTCCCGAAGGTCTGGCGGCAAGGTACGGCTGGAACAGGCTCCCGGGAGAGCAGGGCGTGATATCCTGGCTTACCGACCCGGCGTTATCTGACAGAATTGACCTGATTTGCAGCGCCGCCGAGGACATTTCTGCGGAATTAAGCGGGGAATTCAACGAATTGTACATAAAAAATCTGGGATTTTAGGCAATTTTGTATGAATTTCTATCAAAAAGGGCTTGATTTTTTATTCTAAAGATGGTATAATATTAAAGCATTTAGTATCCGTTATTCTGCCATGTGCAGGATAATGTGTGTTAATGCGCGGCGAAAGCCACACATTAAAAACGGATAGTCCGCTGTTACGGGAGCGTATGCTCCGGCGCTTGTCGCCCGAATAGGTCGGTATCAAGAATATCCGAAAAAACAGGAGGAAAATTATGGACGCATTAAAACTCATTGAGCAGAGCAGCATGAAGGCTGAGGCTCCCGTTATCGAGGTCGGCGATCTCGTTAAGGTTCACGTTAAGATCAAGGAAGGCGAGAAGTTCCGTATCCAGATCTTCGAGGGCACCGTTATCGCTAAGAAGCACGGCGGCATCAACGAGACCTTCACCGTAAGACGTGTAGCACACGGCTGCGGTATCGAGAGAGTATTCCCGCTCCACTCACCGACAGTTGAGAAGGTAGAGGTAGTCAGAAACGGTAAGGTTCGCAGAGCTAAACTGTATTACCTCCGCGACAGAGTTGGTAAGGCTGCTAAGGTTAAGTCCAGAGTCTGATAATCGTCAGATTCAATTCCCTCATTCACGCAACGCTCCGCTTCGGCGGGGCTTAGTGTGGATATGCTTGAGAAAGAGTATGTACAATGTCTGAAAACGAGAACCTGGAAGAAATGAACCAGACTGAAGCGGCGGAGAACGCGGCTGAAAAGTCCGGCAAAGGCTCTGAAAAAGAGCCGGAAAAGCCTTTCGCAGGCGCATTGGAGTGGGCGGGAAGCCTTGTCTATGCGGTTCTTGCGATGCTGGTGCTGAACCTGTTCGTGTTCCGTTCCATCACGGTTGACGGCGATTCTATGAACAACACGTTACAGGATAAGGACAGGGTGCTTTCCACCAATTTCTTCTACACCCCCCAGAGGGGCGATATCGTCGTGCTTCAGGCGGATAAGATCCCGAACCAGTATACCGGTAAATACGGCGAGCCGATAATAAAGCGGGTCATTGCGCTGGCGGGTGATACGATAAAGTTCGATTTCGACGAGGGCGAGGTTTACCTCAGAAAAGCAGGGGAGCAGGAGTTCCAGCTGCTGGAGGAGGACTACATCGCAGCGCCCACGCTCGCACCGCTGGACAGACATTCCGGCGAGGAACATACCGTGCCGGACAACTGTGTGTTCGTAATGGGCGACAATCGGAACAAGTCTCTTGACAGCCGCAGTGTGATGTATGTCGGAGACGTTGACACAGATTTGATAATGGGCAAGGCGTTCGTGCGCCTGTTCCCGCTTGACCAGTTTACATGGCTATGAATGATGTAGGAAATATCCAGTGGTTTCCCGGCCACATGACCAAGACCCGCCGCCTTATTGAGGCTGACCTCAAGATGGTGGACGCTGTGGTGGAGGTAGTGGACGCAAGAATACCCGAAAGCAGCAGAAACCCTATCCTTGACGAGCTGGTGAAGGACAAACCCCGCATAATGCTGCTGAATAAGTGCGATTATGCGGACGATAACGCTACCCGCGCGTGGAAGCAGTTCTACGAGAAAAAGGGTATACGGGTCATCACCTGCGACTGCCGCAGCGGAAAGGGCATCAACCGTTTTCTGCCGGAGGTCAAGGCACTGCTTGCAGAGCTTATCGAGCGCCGCAAAAAGCGCGGAATGATAGGCAAGGCGCTGCGGCTGATGGTGCTGGGTATCCCGAACGTGGGCAAAAGTTCCTTCATCAATCGAATGGCGAAAACCAAGAAAACCAAGGTGGGCGACCGCCCGGGAGTGACGCGGGGAAAACAGTGGGTATCCATTGACAAGGACGTGGAGCTTCTGGACATGCCGGGAATTCTCTGGCCGAAGTTCGACGACCAGACCGCGGCGCAGCGGCTTGCGTTCACCGGGGCGATAAAAGACGATGTTATGGACACCGAAGCGCTGGCAAGGGCGCTGGGGGCAGTTCTCCGGGAGCAGTATCCCGAGCTGCTGAACGTGCGCTACAAGCTGACCGGCGATGAGGATATCCTGCGGGATATCGCAAAGTCGAGAGGTATGCTCATTTCAGGCGGGGAGCCTGATACCGAGCGTGCAGCAGCGGCGCTTTTAGACGAGTACAGAGGTGGAAAAATTGGCAGGATCACCCTCGAAAAGCCCGGAGTGTGAGCAGCTCACATTCCTCGGAGAAGAAAAGCCCGACCTGTTCGGATTTGACAGCGCGCTGCGCAGCGAGTTCGGCAGTGTATGCGGCATTGACGAAGCGGGCAGAGGCCCTCTCGCGGGGGACGTGTTCGCGGCGGCGGTTATATTTGACGAGGGTACAGTGATAGAGGGCATAAACGACAGCAAGAAGCTCACCGAAAAGAAGCGTGAGCAGCTGTTTGACGAGATATGCGCAAAGGCAAAGGCTTATTGCATAGCCAGAGCGAGCGTCGAGGAGATAGAGCAGCTGAACATACTTCAGGCAGACTTCCGGGCGATGGAAAGAGCGTACAGTGGGCTTGGACTTACTGCCGGGATAATTGTGGTGGACGGAAACCAGCTGCCGCAGATAAACGCAAATATGCGGTATGTGATAAAGGGGGACGCGACCTCCGCAAGCATCGCAGCCGCTTCCATACTTGCAAAGGTGTCAAGGGACAGATACATGAAGCAGATGGCGGAGCAATATCCGCAGTACGGCTTTGAAAAGCACAAGGGGTACGGCACGAAGGCACATTACGCCGCGGTAGAGCAGTACGGACTGTGCGAGATACACAGGAAGTCATTCTTTAAGAAGTATTTTGAGAAGAAGGCGGCTCATGAGTAAAACCGATAAGCAGCAGAAAGGCAGGCTCGGCGAGGACGCTGTGTGTGCGCTGCTGATACAGAGAGGACATGAGATTCTTGACAGAAACTACCACAGACGCTGCGGCGAGATAGACATAATCTCGAAGTGCGGCGGGTTTGTGGTTTTCACCGAGGTTAAGGCGAGAAAACACGGCAGTCTGGTTTCCGGGCTTGAAGCGGTAGATTTTCGCAAACAGGCGAAGATAGTCCGCACCGCAGATGCGTGGCTTCTTGCAAACGATACCGGGCTTCAGCCGAGGTACGATATCGCCGAGGTGACGCTGGCGGGGGAGATACCGCGGGTGGTGCGGGTCGAAATTTACGAGGACGCATTCACCACCGACGGCATTTACACCGTTTACTGACATAGTAAATCAGTCTATGAAAGGACGAAACATAATGAATTACAGAAGCACGAGAAATTCCTCCCTTAAAGTGACTAGCGCGCACGCTATCACCAAGGGACTTTCCGACGAGGGCGGTCTGTACGTTCCCGAAAGCATTCCCCAGCTGACCAAGGACGAGATCCTTGCGATGTGTGACATGAGCTATGCTGACAGGGCGTTCGAGGTTTTCAGACGCCTGCTGACTGACTTCACCGCTGACGAGGTACGTCACTGCGTTGATTCTGCCTACAACGACAGAAACTTCGATACAGACAACATCGCAGAGCTGGCGAAGCTTATTCCCGGGACTTACGTTCTGGAACTGTGGCATGGTCCGACCTGCGCGTTCAAGGACATGGCTTTACAGATCCTGCCTTACCTGCTGACCACTTCCGCGAAGAAGACGGTTGACGGCAAGCAGATCGCTATTCTTGTAGCGACCTCCGGTGACACCGGCAAGGCTGCGCTGGAAGGCTTCAAGGACGTTGACGGCACCAGCATATCCGTTTTCTATCCCGAGGACGGCGTAAGCAAGATGCAGAAGCGTCAGATGACCACCCAGGAGGGCAAGAACGTCAATGTTTGCGCTGTAAAGGGCAACTTCGACGACTGCCAGAACGGCGTAAAGGCTATCTTCACCGACAAGGCTATCGCTGACAGACTTGCAAAGAACAACATTCTCCTGTCCAGCGCGAACTCTATCAACTGGGGCAGACTTGCGCCGCAGATAGTATATTATGTTTCCACCTACGCGGAGCTTCTCAAGAACAAGGAGATCGAGTTCGGCGAGAAGATAAACGTGGTCGTTCCCACCGGCAACTTCGGTAATATTCTTGCAGCATACTACGCAAGGCTGATGGGCATTCCGGTAAACAAGCTGATCTGTGCTTCCAACAGCAACAACGTACTTACCGACTTCATCAACACCGGCGTGTACGACAGAAACAGAAAGTTCTATGCGACCGTTTCCCCGTCCATGGACATTCTGATATCCTCCAATCTGGAGCGCCTGCTGTACCACCTCTCCGGCGAGAACGACGCAGTCATCAACGACTGGTTCGGCAAGCTCAAGACAGACGGCAGATACGAGATCTCCGCTGACGTAAAGGCGAAGATAGACGAGCTGTTCTGGGCTGGCTGCTGTTCCGATGATGAAACAAAGGCGCAGATCAGGTCCACCTTTGAGAGCTACAACTATCTCCTCGACACCCACACCGCTGTTGCAGTAAAGGTTTACGAGGATTATAAGAAGGCTACCGGCGATGATACCAAGACTGTTATTGCTTCCACCGCTAACCCCTACAAGTTCAGCGGTGCTGTATACGAAGCAGTAGGCGGCGAGGTTTCCGAGGACGAGTGGCAGACCATCGCAGAGCTGGAAGAAAAGACCGGCACAAAGATGCCCGCTCCGCTGGCTGCGACAAAGGACAAGGCTATCCGTTTCACCGGTTCTGTCGAGAAGCAGGAGATGCCTGAGGTAGTCTGCAATTTCCTCAATTCCTGATAGAACGCAGGGAGGCTGACATTGCTTTATACAATAGGCGACCTTCATCTTTCACTGGGCTGCAACAAGCCGATGGACATCTTCGCTGGGTGGAGCAACTACCTTGAACGGCTGGAAACCAACTGGAACAGCAAGATCACCGATAATGACACGGTGGTGCTGCTGGGCGACCATTCCTGGGCGCTGAAGCTGGAGGACAGCTACAAGGATCTGGAGTTTATCCACACCCGGCTGAAGGGGCAGAAAATATTCGTCAAGGGCAACCACGACCTGTGGTGGTCAACGATGAACAAGATCACCGCTTTTGTGGACTCCAATGGCTTCAGCTCGATACGTTTCCTGTTCAACAACGCTTACCTCTGCGAGGGAATGTCGATATGCGGCACCCGCGGCTGGATAAGGGAGAACGGCGAAGCGCCGGACATGAAGGTGCTGCTGCGGGAAGCGGGTCGGCTTGAAGCGTCCCTTAAAGAGGGCGTGAAGCTCGGCGGCGAGCTTGTCGCTTTCATACATTATCCGCCGATATACCGCGCGGAGGAAAACGTTTATCTTACCGATGTGTTGCAGCGCTACGGCGTTAAGCGGTGCTATTATGCCCACCTTCACGGGGGGAGCATAAAGGGCGCGCTGAACGGAGTGAAGAACGGTGTTGATTACCGTCTGGTTTCCGCCGACAGCGTAGGCTTTGACCCGGTAATAATTGACCCGGCTGACCCCGGGCTTGAAAAAAAGTCCTAACGGACAAGGAAGGAATACAATAATCATGGAGATCATTTCCCAGAACAACACAGCGACCAATACCACTGCCATTGAGTTCTCTTTCAGCGCAGAGGAGTTCGAGAGCGCTATCAATGCGGCTTACAACAAGAGAAAGAAGAACATCACCGTTCACGGCTTCCGTAAGGGCAAGGCACCCCGCAAGGTGATCGAGTCCCAGTACGGTGAGGGCGTTTTCTATGAGGACGCAGTAAACAGCCTGTACAACAACAATATCGCGGCACTCGTTGAAAAGACCGGTCTTGAGGTAGTAGACATCGATAACACCGAGGTCGTTGAGGTAAACAAGGAAACTGGCGTTAAGTTCAAGGCTGACATCATCACAAAGCCTGTTGTAGAAATTTCTGATTACAAGGGATTAGAAGTTAAGAAAGTGACCAAGACTATCGATGACGCAGCAGTTGACGCTGAGATCGAAAAGGTTCGCAACAGAAATGCAAGAAGCATCACCGTTGAGGACAGAGCAGCACAGATGGGCGACACCGCAGTTATCGACTTTGAAGGCTTCCTTGACGGCGTAGCATTCGAGGGCGGCAAGGGCGAGAAGTTCCCGCTCGAGCTTGGCAGCGGCTCCTTCATCCCCGGCTTTGAGGAGCAGATCGTTGGCAAGAACATCGGCGAGGAGTTCGACGTAAACGTTACCTTCCCGGAGAACTATCAGGCAGACAACCTCAAGGGCAAGGCTACCGTATTCAAGTGCAAGCTGCACGAGATCAAGGGCAAGGAACTTCCCGAGGTTGACGATGATTTCGTTAAGGACGTAAGCGAGTTCGACACCCTCGACGAGTACAAGGCTGACATCAAGGCTCGCCTTGAAAAGAACGCAGCTGAGGAGTCCGACACCAACCTCGACAACGCGCTCATCGACGCGCTTCTCACAAAGCTGACCGCTGAGGTTCCGCAGGTTATGTACGACCGCCGCGTTGACGACATCGCACGCGAGTGGAGCAGCAGAAACCGCATCAGCATCGAGGATTACCTCAAGTACACCGGCACTACCATTGACCAGTTCAGAGCAAACTTCGCAGAGGTTGCTAAGCGTCAGGTAGACCTCCGTCTTGCACTTGAGAAGATCGCAGAGGTTGAGAACATTCAGGTTTCTGATGAGGACGTTGAGAAGGAATACTCCGATATGGCTGAACAGTACAAGATGGAGCTTGACAAGGTAAAGGCTGCTATCCCTGCTGACGCTGTAAAGAAGGATCTCACCATCGAGAAGGCTCTCGACATCGTTCGCGACGCTGCAAAGATCGAAGAAGTCACCGAGTAATTACCGGATAAACGTCTGCTGTCCCCGACCGGGGGCGGCAGAGTTATCCATTGACAAAAGCCGGAAGCCGCAGCAGCGGGGAAAGGAGCAACATGGCTTATATTCCTTATGTAGTAGAGCAGAGCAACCACGGAGAGCGTTCCTACGATATCTTCTCCCGACTGCTCAATGACAGGATAATTCTCCTGCACGATCAGGTGAATTCCGCGACCGCAAGCGTTGTAGTCGCTGAACTTCTTTACCTCGAGGGTCAGGATCCGGACAAGGATATCTATCTCTATATCAACAGCCCGGGCGGTTCTGTTTCTGACGGTATGGCTATCTACGACACTATGCAGTACATCAAGTGCGACGTCTGCACGATCTGCACGGGCATGGCTGCTTCTATGGGAGCTTTCCTGCTGTCCTCCGGCGCTAAGGGCAAGAGGATCGCCCTGCCGAACAGCGAGATCATGATCCACCAGCCGCTCATCTCCGGCAACGGACTTTCCGGTCAGGTAACAGACATCATGATCCACTCCAACTACCTTCAGAGGACAAAGGAGCGCTTGAACCGCATTCTTAGTGAGAACACCGGCAAGGACTATGAGATCATCTGCCGCGATACCGAGCGCGATAACTTCATGTCCGCTGACGAAGCGCTTGAATACGGTCTTATCGACAAGGTTTACAAGAACAGAAACGACATTAAGTAAATACAGAGCGCCGGAGAGCTTACGGCTTTCCGGCAGTTTGTTTTGATTTGAGAGGAACACAGAAATTATGATGGTTTGCTCCTTTTGCGGAAAGAGCGAGGACAAGGTACGGCGTATCCTGTACGGCGGAAACGGCGAGAAATCCGTGATCTGCAACGAGTGCGTTCTTGCCTCCTATAATCTTCTGGTGGAAAGCGGCGATATACGTCCGGGCGCAAGCTACAACCCGGACTATCCTTCCAAGGACGGCGGATTTATTACCAATGGCAGCCAGCTGATGAAGCCGGAAGAGATAAAGGCTTATCTCGACCAGTACATCATCGGTCAGGAAGAAGCCAAGAAGATACTAAGCGTTTCCGTTTACAATCACTATAAGAGAACTTTCCTCAACGACGGGGAACTGGACGACGAAGTGGAGCTTCAGAAGAGCAACGTGCTTCTGTTAGGACCCACCGGCGTCGGAAAGACAATGCTGGCGCAGACGCTGGCGAAGCTGCTC
>JBJFGA010000283.1:0-2210 GCA_051892275.1 Oscillospiraceae bacterium
ACCACGAGGACGCGTTCAAAAAGGCGGTACAGCTTCTTGATGGCTCGACCGCGAATGAAAAGGTGATGCGGAGCACATCTACATAAAGTCTGACGGCAGCCTTTCGGACGGTATGGAGATAGTGACCCACCCCATGACGCTTCGCTACCACAAGACCCAAATAACTGCCCGTTTGATTTCTCTACCGCAAAAGTCATACTTTTCCGCCAATGCAGATAAATCAACATCATCCGCTAATGGTATTTTTAGTTCGGATATTTCAGTGGAGCGCAAATGAACTGCCCAGATTTTCTTTCGGGCTTCGGCATCCGGGCTTTCAAACTCTACGCTGATAATCCTTGTCAGAAATGCGTTGTCATATCCGATGAAAAGATTAGTTGCAAATATTACTATGCCCTCGAACTTATCAAGATTTGTCAAAAGCTGACTGCGAAGAGCGTTCTGTCCTTAGGCACAACAAAGCCCCCGAGCAGCTACTCGGAGGCAATATGTGTTTTGTATCCCCTTACCGGTAAAGAATATATAAATGAAAGAGTGAAAAGTGCGGATACGATTTTGCGATGAATATTCAACTGCAAACTGACCATACTTTTCAATGGAACGCTTGACAAATCACCAAAAACAGATTATACTATTGAATAGTAGGTCTGTTGTGTATTGAAGTTTTCAGTGGAGATGGTAATATGGAGATAAAAAGAGACACCTACCTTAACGAGATAATACAATATAAGTGGGACGGGCAGATTAAGGTTATCACGGGAATCCGCCGCTGCGGAAAGTCCTTTCTGCTTAGAACGCTGTACAAAAAGCATTTGCTGGAGTCCGGCGTTTCTGAAAACCAGATCATCGTAATCGAACTTGACCTTGCGCGGGATATAAAGTACAGAAATCCGTTGGAGCTTGCTTCGTATGTCCGCGGCTATGTTGAGAATAAGCAGGAGCAGTATTATCTGTTTATTGATGAAATTCAGATGTCCGACGAGGTGAATAATCCCTTTAACCCGGAGGGCAAGAAGATAACCTTTTACGACGCTCTTAACGACCTGCGCGAGTTGGATAATCTTGATATCTATGTTACGGGCAGCAACTCCAAAATGCTTTCGTCGGATATTCTGACCGAGTTCAGAGGACGCAGTGATGAAATCCGGGTACACCCGCTGTCCTTTGCAGAATATTATTCGGCGGTCGGCGGTGACAAGGACGACGCGTTTGACGAATACGCATTCTACGGCGGTATGCCGTTTGTGTTATCCCGCCCGAACGACACGGCAAAGATGAAGTATCTTGAATCGCTTTTCAACGAGGTTTACATCAAGGATATTGTTGAGCGAATGGGAATAAAGCACGAAGATGTGCTGAAACAGGTTCTTGATTTGATATGCTCCTCAATAGGCTCGCTTACCAACCCCAAGAAGATTTCCGATACGCTTCGTTCAATGACCAATACAACCGTTTCGCAGAATACGATCATGTCTTATATCTGTCACCTTGAGGACGCATTTCTGATTTCGGAAAGCAAGCGATATGACGTTAAGGGCAAGTCTTATTTTGAGTACCCCTATAAGTATTATTGCGAGGATATAGGTCTGCGGAATGCAAGGATAGGCTTTCGACAGCAGGAAATGACCCACATAATGGAGAATATCATCTACAACGAGCTTATTGTGCGCGGCTTTTCGGTTGATGTGGGCGTTGTGTATTCCAGAGAGCAGAACAGTAGCGGCAACTATTCAAAGGTGGCGCGTGAGATTGATTTTATTGCGGCAAAGGGCGGCAGAAAGGTTTATGTTCAGTCGGCTTTTGCCTTGCCGGACGAAGAGAAGGCGGCGCAGGAGCTGAAACCTTTCTCTCTGACGGGTGACAGCTTCCCTAAAGTGATTATCAGAAAAGACATTAGAAAGCGCTGGTATGACGACAGCGGGGTTCTGAACATAGGTCTGATTGATTTCCTGCTTGATGAAAATTCGATATAAAACAGACAGCCGAGGGGTGACCTTCGGCTGTGCGTATATAATATACCTTTCGAAATAGACTCACTATTGACTCGTTGCAGAATTTGTGAACAAGCTATGAAACAAGTCGCAGACAGGGTTCGTGGAGTTTGCAAAAAGGGTCTTTGACTCCCTCATGCGTGCGTTCAAATCGCATTATCCCAACCATCTATGTTAGACAAAAAAGATATTATGCCCGCAAACGGCTTGACAGAGCCA
>JBJFGA010000284.1:0-2204 GCA_051892275.1 Oscillospiraceae bacterium
TTGTAGCACTTTTCAGGGTATTTGTATAGCCGTGGGATTAGTTGGCGGATACAAAGGATAAAAGAAAAACCGCCCAACCCTATTGGTTAAGCGGTTTTCTTATGGCACGCCAGGAGGGATTCGAACCCGTCAACAAAACCCATAAAGTGCCTTTATTACAAGCATATCATTTAATTGTGTTGCATTTCATGTTGCATAAACTCTGAATTTTGCTTTCGGAGCTTCGCGGCGTACTCCTCCATAGCGGACGGAAATGTATGCTGATATACTCGCTCTATCATGTCCAGTGAACCATGCCCCATAAGTTCGGCAGTGTATTTCTGCGGCATACCCATGAGCAAACAGCGGCTAGCGAAGTGGTGTCTGAGAGCGTGAAAGTTGCAGGCTTTGTCTATGCCGTGCTTTTCGCGGAATTTGCCCCATCGCGATGATATATCATTTGAATTATAAGGACATACTCGGTTCTCCTCTGCGTGGGTCAATAACACACGGCACAGCTCCTCGCTTATCGGCACGCTGCGATATCCCGAATATGATTTCGGTGCTTTCAGAACTGCGCCGTCCATGCCGTCCACCCGCGCTTGTTTTATCTCAATATGGTCTGGGTAAACGTTGCCGACATCAAGGGCGCTGATTTCCGACGCCCTAAGTCCGCATTGAGTAGCAAGCAGGAAAGGTATCTCTACTGGTGTACCGATAGTGAGCGGGTATATTTTCTGTACTTCTGCCGGGTCAGGTACATAAATATCGCGCTTCCCTTTTTGCGGCAGCGTTGTATTCAGCGTGATTTCCGGGCGCTGCGTTTTCAGTACTGCGGAAATCAGCCCGTGCGCATTGCGGCACGTCTTGGCGCTGTATTCTTTGGCAAACCGATTGAATTCCTCCTGCACTCGCTCGGCGGTGATGTCGCGTATTTTAATCGCCATAAGCTCCGGCAGATAGTTTTTCAGTACGACATAATAGCCCCGCACCGTTGACGGCGACAGCACATTTTCCTTGCTCTTGATGTAGCGTTCCACCGCGTCACGCAGCGGCAGTTCGGAGCGGTTCACGTCTATGTGGTTCTGGTTATACTGCGCCGCCATGAACTCCGCTTCCTTCTTCGTATCGGCGGTGAAACTCTTGTACTGGCGCTTGCCGTCCGGGGTCTTTCCGATATATAGGTTCACTCTCCAGCTTCCGCTGGGGAGCTTTTTTGCGCTTGCCATGCTCTCACTCCTTTTAAAAGCAGTCCTTGCACGGCTCATAGCCTGCCTGTTCTGCTTCCTCTATTGTCAACTCTATTAAGCCTGTTTTCCCGGCAATATGATAACAGTCGGGCTTGTGGTACTTCTCTCCGGTCCTCGTTATGTAGACCGCTGTTTCTTCTTGCCCTGAATTACTGCTTTCTGGGTCTGCGGAGGTGCTTTCTATTCGGGAAATTGTCACTTCTTCCGGGCGGCTCTGACGATTGATTATTCCCAGACACGCGAGGACAAGCACCAGCGCCGCTATAACAGCGATAATCGCATTACTTGATATTCTTATATGCCTACGTCCTAAACGTTCACAGAGGACTTTTTCGACGGTGGTAGAGGGCAAGGTCGGCTTGATGTTCTCAATATGCCGCAGGGCTTGTTCCGGAGAAATCAACCCATATTTCCGTAGCTGCTCCGCTGACTTAACGCCCAGCCTTGACATCACGCAAGCCGGAGCGAGGAGTTCTGCCGCAAAATCATTTGCTTCCTGCTCCTGCCGGGCGGTTTCGGCGGGGTCGTGAGATATTCCAAGCACGTTCTTTTCGGACGTGTGTTTCAGCACGATATGCCCGAATTCGTGACATATACAGTACAATTTGTGTTCATAAGAAAGGTCATTGTTGTATAATACTATGTTTCGCCCGTCGTTCACCAACGTGAATGCCGGGTGCTTTTTTGCGACATTTTCTGCGCCACAAGCCTTAATTAGTTCTTCGCTCTCTTGATAGGTTGCGATCACCCACCCGGAAAGCCGTGCGATCTGTTCAGCTTTCCGGAGGGTCAGCGGCAGTTCTGGAATGCCGTTGTTCAGCAAAAGTCTGTCTGCTTCTTCGAGAATGTTTCTGTTCGTCATGAGATCTACCTCCAAAATAGTTTTGTGATATGACTATTTTGTGTTAAAACCCCAATGATGTCAATCTTCCCAAGATGTCATATTTTAATACGTCAAATCAAGCCTTTGTCTTT
>JBJFGA010000285.1:0-8608 GCA_051892275.1 Oscillospiraceae bacterium
CCGCTCTTTACCCAGAGGTCGAAGTTTTTCAGCACCTGTTCCCCGGGAATGTAGGAGAAGTCGATATCCTTGAAGTTGAGGTCGCCCTTCACGTTCTCTATCTCGAATGGCTCGTTTCCTCCGGCGTTCTCCGGCTCGCTGTCCATTACCTCGAACACACGTTCAGCGCCCGCAAGCGCCGATTGTATCTGCGCAAACTGATTTGCGATCTCGTTTATCGGACGGGTGAACTGCTTTGAATAAGTGATGAATGCCTGTATCGTACCGATGGAAATATAGAACATATCCGTTTCAGGGCGGGAAGCAAGCACTGCACCTACCACAGCGATAAGCAGAAACCCGAAGTTTCCGATCGTGTTCATGCAGGGACCCATGCTGCCGCCGAGTATCTGCGCCTTTACACCGACGGTGCGGAGTTCGTCGCTTGTGCGGTTGAAGTCATCACAGATCCTGCCCTCGTGAGTGAACGCCTTGACGGTCTTGCAGCCGCTCACGGCTTCCTCTATCTGACCGTTGAGCTGACCCAGCTTTGCCTGCTGAAGCGGGAAGAATCTGCGCATAAGCTTGGAGAGGTTCTTTGTGACCACCAGCGTCAGCACTATCGTCACAAGGCTGACAAGCGTCATCAGCCAGGAATGTACCAGCATCATCACAAAGCAGCCTATCAGCATGATAACGCCGGAGATAAGCGAGCCAAGCGACTGCGAAACCGAGTTGGACACATTCTCAACATCGTTGGTCATACGGCTGAGGATATCGCCGTGCTTGTGGGTATCCATGTAGCGTATCGGCAGCTTCGATATCCGCGCGAAAAGGTCTTTTCGCATCACCTTGACGGTGAACTGCGAAAGCATTGCCGCAAACAGGTTCTGGAAGTAGGTGAATATCGCCGAGAAGAAGTACACCACCGCCATTACTACCAGCCACATCAGCAGCGCGTTTGCGTCCAGCTTCGCGATAGCGTCTATCGCCTGCGCCTGAATAGTCGGAGCAGCAACGTTCAGCAGCGTCGCAAGCAGCATTACCGCCAGCATTGCAACGATAAGCCTCTGGTTCTTGCCGATATATTTCAGTATTCGGCTAAGGGTCGCCTTGAGGTTCTTAGGCTTCTCAGTGGGCATTGCTCCGGGTGGTCCGTGACCCGGACCTCTGCCGGGTCCTCCGCCCGGACGGAGGTTGATCATGGGTTTATTGTCAGCCAACCTGTTCAGCCCCCTCTCTCATCTGGGAGTTGTAAATGTCGCGGTATATCTCGCAGGACTTCATCAGGTTCTCATGGTTATCGAACGCCGCAATACGTCCGTTGTCTATTACCGCTATCTTATCGGCGCGCATTACGCTTGCGACACGCTGCGCTATCATTATTACAGTAGTGCCGTCCAGCTTCTCGCGGAGCGCCTTTTGCAGCTTCGCGTCGGTGGACAGGTCGAGCGCGGACATGCTGTCGTCAAATATGAGTATTTCCGGGTTCTTCACAATGGCTCTGGCGATGGAAAGACGCTGCTTCTGACCGCCGGAAAGGGAGCTTCCCTTTTCCGTTATCATGTCCTTATAGCCGTCTGTGAAGCCGTTTATGAACTCGTCCGCCTGCGCTATCTCAGCGGCACGGCGCACTTCCTCGTCAGTCGCCGCAGCGTCGCCCCAACGGATATTTTCCTCAATGGTTTCCGAGAAAAGCTCGCTCTTCTGCAGCACAAAACCAATCCTGCCCCGCAGATCGTCTAGCTTGTAATCCCGGACGTTCACGCCGTCCACCAGCACTTCGCCCTCGACAGCGTCATAAAAACGCGGTATAAGGCTGACGAGCGAGGTCTTGCCGCAGCCTGTCGCACCGAGTATCGCCACAGTTTCGCCCTTGTTCACACGGAAATTCACGCCGGTTAGCACGTTGCCGCTCTGCACTCCGGGATATCGGAAAGACACATTGCGGAACTCAACTGTGCCGCATTCAGGGGGATTGCCCTCAAAGCTGCCGTCTGCAATGACAGGGTCGGCTTCAAGCACTTCCCTGATACGTCCTGCGGAAGCGGACGCTCTTGTTACCTGCTGGAACATCATGCCTATCATCATCATGGACATGAGTATCTGGGTTATGTAGGTTATCGCCGCCATAATACTGCCGACCTGGGCTTCCCCGGCGGCTGCACGGACAGATTCCCCGCCTATCCAAATTACCATGATAACGGAAGCGTTCATTAATATAGATAGTATAGGCGTGAGCAGCGCCATCAGCTTCTGAACACGCAGGTTTGTTGATACTAACTCATCGTTTGCCTTGCAGAAGCGGTCGTACTCATATCCCTCGCGGGTGTATGCCTTGACTACTCTTGCGCCGCTGACGTTCTCCTGAACCACCGAGTTCACCCGGTCAAGCTTGGACTGAACCACACTGAACAGCGGAGCACCCTTGCGCAGAACCAGAACAATAACGATAACCTGGATAGGCAGCGTTACAAGAAGGATATAGCCGAACGTGGGATTTATCGACAGCACCATGAAGATACCACCGATGAATTGCATGAGCGTTCGCACCATCATTCGCAGCGCCATGCCCACGAAGTCCTGACATGCAGTGATGTCGTTGGTGAGCCTTGTCACCAGCGAGCCGATAGTGAATTTATCGGTCTGCTGGAACGACATCTTCATCACCTTGGAGAAAGCGTCCTTGCGCAGGTCGTTCGAAAAATTCTGGGCGGCAAGATTGCCGAATACGCCCGATAGAATACCGCCGCAGCAGCCAATTATCGTGAATATCAGCATCTGGACGCCCAGCTCAACGATAAGGTTTATGTCACCGGCAACAATGCCCTCGTCCACTATCCTCGACATAAGGCTGGGCTGGATCAGGTCCATACTTACCTCGAGGATCATGAACAGCGGTGAAAGAAGCGCAAAGTACCAGTATTTCTTCAGGTATTTCAGTACCTTAATCAACTGTTTCTCCCCCGATTTCTTCACGGATATTCTCGGTCATCTTTCCGAGAACCTTGCGAACGGCTGCCATTTCCTTTTCAGAAATGTCCTTCAGCATTGCCTGCTCTGCGCGGTCGAACGCTTCCAGTATCTTCTTGTGCATCTCTCTGCCTTTATCAGTGATGTAAACGTGAGTTTCGCGGCGGTCAACATCGTTCTTCTCGCGGCGGACGATACCCTCGCGTTCCATGTTGCGCAGGGTGATACTGATGGTGGGAGCCTTCAGCTTGGTGATGTTCACAAGCTCAAGCTGGGTCATGCCGTCCTGTTCCATGAGCGGCTTCATAACGTGGCGGTAGGAGGAACGCATTCCTATGGCTTCCAGTTCCTTGCCGACAAACTTGCTGAACATGAAGGACGCGTCATTCACGCTCTTGATGGTCTCGTTGCCCCTGAACATATAGGTATTGTTGCTGGTTCTCATAATTCTATCCTTTCTCAATCTACAACCGCCGAATAATACCCGGCTTCAACTATTTATTATTATAACAGTTTTTTTGTTAAAGTCAATAATAATTGAGTGAAAAATTGATGAAATTTGCCCAACACATTTCTTCATTGTAATTTCAGAGTAATAACTTTAGTTTCAGTTCTTGCTTTTTTAGGTAACATATCCCTGGTTATTTAATGTGGTTTGTTACCGGAACGCGAAAAAATCTGTAACCGTTTTGTAATTCTTTTGTAACCGACTTGACATAATTAGAGAAATAGTGTATAATATAGACAAATACGGGTAAAAAACTACGGACATATTCACTAAAATTCAGGCACTACATATCAGAACGGAGCATTTTATGTTAAAGAAATCAGCGGCTGCAGGCGCTTTCGCGGCGGCATTATTTTTCACAAGCGTAAGCGGTTTTGCAGAGGAAGCAGATATATTCCTGTCGCACGACACCGGTTACTATGATAAGACGCAGTTCGTGTCGGTAGTAAACTGGACCGGGAGCGAGGTATACTACACCACCGATGGCACAAAGCCGGACAGCAGTTCAACACAATACGACGGCGCACCGATAACGGTGAGAGAGAACACGGTGGTTCGCATTGCGGCTTACTCGGACGGTGAGCTTATCGCCAGCGATAAAGCGACTGTACGGATACGTACATCCACGCCGGATGCTTCAGTGGAGGGCGGAGAGTACACCGAGCAGCAGACGGTAAAGCTGACCTGCCCGGACAGTAAAGCGGTTATCTACTATACCACCGACGGCTCTACCCCGACGAACGAGTCTACAAAATACAACAAGGCAATTAAGATAACGAAGGACACCACGCTGAAATTCGCGGCGTATGCGCCGGACAAGTCACGAAGCAGAATAGTAACCGAGAAATACATTATAAATGAGGATCAGTTCGAGAACAAGCTGTGTCAGGCGCTGTTCGAGCAGGTGAACCAAACCCGCGCAGAGTACGGACTGAAGCCGCTGAAGGCTGACGCTGACCTCACTAAGGCGGCAGAAATACGGGCGAAGGAATACTCCTACTACCAGTCACACTACCGCCCGGACGGCACGAAATGGGACACGGTGCTTTCGCAGTTCGGACTGAAGCGGAATGTCCGCGCCGAAAATCTTGCGTATTACTACACCACCGCAAAATCGGTGATGAAATGCTGGATGAACGACCCATGGCACAGAGGAAATATCCTCAACCCGGACACAGAGTACATAGGTCTTGCCTGCTATAATAACGGCTGGTGTAACTACTGGTGTCAGCTTTTTATCGGTGGTGAATGATATGCTTAGGAAATTACTGAAGCCGGAGCAGTGCGCGAAATGCCGTATCTGCTGCGGGTTTGTTGACGATGACAGGTGGGAGATCCCGCTTATCGCCGGTGAAGACGAACAGCGCGCCGCTGAAAGGCTCGGGTCACTGGAACCTGTTCCCGGTACGAAAAGCTGCGTCTATCACATGGAGTTCCACGGAAATGAGATAATCAGCTGTCCTGCCCTCGGCGAAAACGGATGCAGACTTGGGCAGGAACGTCCGTTCGACTGCCGAATATGGCCGTTCCGGGTGAACGACCTCAACGGTACCCGTGTCATTACCCTGTCGCCGGTCTGCCCGGAGGTCATTAAGCTGCCGGTGAGCGTGATTTCGGAGTTCGTAAATTCGGACGGATTTGCGGATATGCTGTTCCGTCATGCAGAGCTTTTCCCCGAAGCGGTGAAGCCATATATTGCCGGCTATCCGATTCTGGCGGCTGAGAACCTGTCCACATAGGCGTATATGTACGTCTTTTCGGCAAATTTTGCCGCAGACTGCGTTAAAAATGCTTGACGGGCACCAGCCCGCCTGCGCATTTTTGCATTGTCTGCAACAAAATCATGCTCGAAAATCCGCACAAATATCCTATATGGACAGTTTCTGAACAGAAATAACCAAATAAGGGCTGCGCAACCGCAGCCTTATATTTTACCTCAAAAGTATCTTTAGGAATTCAAAATCGTAAAATGTTAATTAAAATAGCATTAATGTAATCACAGAGTGGTGGAAACCATGGAGAAATTAGTGTATAATACTATCATGAGGTGATGAAATGGCAATCGAATTCAACAATCTCAAGCTATTCCGCAAACAGAACAATCTTACGCAGGAGCAGGTCGCAGAAAAGCTGAACGTTTCCAGGCAGGCGGTGGCGAAGTGGGAGAACGGCGACTCCATTCCCGACATTGAAAGCTGCATTGCCCTCGCAGAAATGTACGGCACGACGGTGGATATGCTGGTTCGCAGCTTCTCCATCGGCGAAAAAACGGAGGACGAAAAGAAGCACATTTTCGGCTTTTCAAAAATGAACGACAAGGGGCAGATAACGCTGCCGAAAAAGTGCCGCGAGGTGTTCGGGATAAATCCCGGGGACGCGATACTGGTGCTTGGGGACGAGGACAAGGGTATCGCACTGGTGCGGCTCGGAAACCCGCTTGAAGCGATAAAAGCAAAGGGAGGTCACAAGAATGACAGCAGTACAGGCAAAGGGACTGACAAAAAAGTACAAGGCAAAAACCGCGGTTGACGCGCTTGACCTGACGGTGGAGGAGGGCGAGTTGTTCGCGCTTCTCGGCGTGAACGGCGCAGGCAAAACCACGACAATACGAATGCTCACCTGCCTTTCAAAGCCCACCGCAGGCGAGGCATATATCTGCGGTCACAGCACCGCAAACGAGAGTGCAGCGGTAAAGGCGCTGGTGGGAATTTCGCCGCAGGACACGGCGGTGGCGGAGAACCTCACTGTTAAGGAGAACCTCACGCTGGCTGCGCGAATTTATGGATTCTCAAAGGAAAAGACCGCGCAGCGCATTGAGGAAATGACAAATCTGTTTAACCTCGGCGAGGTGCTGGATTCCCGGGCAAAAACCCTTTCCGGCGGCTGGAAGCGCAAGGTTTCCATCGCAATGGCGCTTATTTCAGAGCCGAAGGTGCTGTTCCTCGACGAGCCGACCCTCGGGCTGGACGTCCTCGCGCGGCGGGAACTGTGGAGCGCGATAGAGAGCCTGAAAGGCAGGATAACCGTGATACTCACCACCCACTACATGGAGGAAGCCGAGAAGCTGTCCGACCGCATAGCGATAATGACCGGCGGCAGGATACGCGCCATCGGCACACTGCAGGATCTGGAGCAGATTTCCGGCGAGAGCGGGCTGGAGAATGCTTTTGTGAAAATCGCAGAAAACGCGATGGGAGGTGCTGCAATATGAACCGAATACTCGCTTTTTCTTCAAGGAATTTAAAGGAGCTTCTGCGCGACCCGCTTAGCTACATATTCTGTCTGGGATTTCCGCTGATTATGCTGGTCATAATGAGCATTGTGAACGAATCCATTCCCCCAGAGGCGAACATGACCATCTTCAATATTGAGAACCTATCGGCGGGAATCGGCATGTTCGGTCTATCATTCGTGATGCTGTTCACCTGCCTTACGGTATCGAAAGACCGCTCCGGCGCGTTCCTGACGCGGCTGTACGCTTCCCCCATGCGCAGCGGCGATTTCATCGCCGGGTACATGCTGCCGGTGCTGGTTCTGGCGGTGCTTCAGCTGATGATCAGCTTTGCGGCTTCCCTGCTGGCGGCGGCAATTCTCGGCGGGGACACAATGAACATCGGCGGTGTGCTGCTGGCTATCGTCATGCTGCTGCCCGTGGCGGTGTTCTTTATCGCAGCGGGGATGCTGTTTGGCTCGCTGTTCAACGAGAAGGCTGCACCTGGGCTGTGCTCTATCATCATATCGGTTGCTACGATACTGGGCGGCGTGTTCTTTGACGCAGAGGGCGCAGGCGGTATCATGCTGGATATCTGCAACGCACTTCCCTTCTTCCACGCGGTAAAGGCGGCACGTCTGGCGATCTCGCTTCAGTTAGAGGACATCGGCGTGCACCTGCTTATCACCGTGGCTTACGCGGTGGGCTGCTCAGTGCTGGCTGCGTTGGTATTCAGAAACAAGATGCGGGCTGACCTCGCATGAATGGGTATATTTCTGGCGCTGTATGAATGCAGCGCCAAGTCTTTTGTTTTCAAGCCCGAAAACTGCGCCGAACTGACAACGCCCCTGCCCTGCCGTATTGACTTTGCCAACCGATCATGGTATAATGAAATAATGCGAAAGGAGCGTCATAATGAGAGAACTGAAAACCGAACGTCTGCGGCTGAGATATATTACCCGTAAGGACGTCACCGCTATATTCGAGGGTTGGGCGAACGACCCTGAAGTCACACGGTACCTCACATGGAACGCGCACGAAACCACAGCCGACACTGAACGCATAATGGACTTCTGGCTGGAGGAATACAAGCAGCCGGACTGCTACAACTACGGCATCGAACGGCTGTCGGACGGCGCGCTTATGGGCATGATAACCGTTGTGGGATACCACCACGGCAACCCGGTGATAGGCTACTGCTCCGGCAGGAGATACTGGGGCAACGGCTACATGACTGAGGCGCTGAAAGCCGTTATACAGGAGCTGTTTGCCGACGGGTACAAGGCTATCCGCATTGAAGCTGCAAAGGATAATATCGCCAGCAACCGCGTGATAGAGAAAGCCGGATTCAAGTTTGCAAACAGCCGCGAGGATCTCATCTCTGAAATTAAACCTGTAAGGTGTATCATCAACTCATACATACTGCGGAATGACGATTGATTCTGGGTAACAGCGCTCCACAAGGGGCAATCGTTTTATCGGGAATATTGATTAATTTGTATCTCAAAAGGGATTATTTCACAGTATTTTTACTTGACAAATCGCCCAAAACGTGTTATACTATAAAAGCACAGATATCATATATGGGGCCGTAAAGGCTTCGACGGGGATTCTGAGGCACAATAAGCGAGTAGTGAGGGCGAAATCACTTTAATAGTCGCACTTTAAATTTAAACGCAGACGATAAGTTTGTACCTGTAGCTGCCTAATCGCAGCTGCCGTCATACCTCGCAGTACCACGGGCGGGGATATGGCGTCGACTAGTGGTGAACGTCATTGATGAGTCGCCTTGTAATCTTTGATGTACCAAAGGCTGCCAACTCTGAAAGCCTGTCTGCCGGCGTTCAGATGAGGGAGATCTAAAAGACAGTCTGCACTCGGAGAAAGTTGTGAGGACGGGTTTTCGGACAGGGGTTCAATTCCCCTCGGCTCCACCA
>JBJFGA010000286.1:0-8599 GCA_051892275.1 Oscillospiraceae bacterium
TGCAAGCAAGCGGACGGCAAAGGCTTTAGCCGGTAATTGTGCGGTGTTGCCCTAATACTTTTAAAGGACGCTGTCAACACCTTTTGGGGTGAAATTGCACACTTGAAAAATATTCTTATAGTATCTATTATTTTTGAAAACACATTACCGCCATATTTGTATAACGAAATGATTGAAAAAATAAAAAATATATGATATACTAAAAATGTGAAATAATGCTTATTTCTATGCTATTGTCTGGAAAGGAATAATTTGTAAACATGAAAAAGAAAAAGATTCTCGCAATCCTCTGTGCGGCGTGTATGCTAGCCATGGGCGGCTGCGGTGACAGCAACTTCGATTTGCCCGACTACGAAACCGAGGAAGGCGCGTCTGTTGGCGGTAATGATACCGCATCGACCTCCGCAGACAATTCTCCGGCAGAAAAAACTGCATTCGACGGTATCTCAATGCGGTTAGGCGACAGCGGAGACCTCATTATTAACAGAGATGACATCGGTTCTGTGCCTATGGGCGAGGACGGTACATGGACAGTTTTCGTGTACCTGTGCGGCACCGACCTTGAGAGCGACGGCGGCTATGCAACAGACGATGTTCTGGAAATGCTGAACGCTTCAACGGGCAGTAATGTGAAATTCGTTGTTCAGACGGGCGGCACATATATCTGGCAGAATGATGTAATGACGAATAACTCGTTGTGCAGATATGAGATATCGGACGGTGAGATCGTTCTGCTTGACGAACAGCCTGCCGCGTCAATGGGCGCAGGCAGCACTCTGGCAGATTTCCTTTCATGGGGTGTAGAAAACCATGCGGCAGCCAGAATGGGGCTTGTTTTCTGGAACCACGGAGGCGGAAGTATAACGGGCGTATGCTTTGACGAGCTGAACGAGTCCGACAGCCTTTCACTGCCGGAGATAAGCGACGCTCTGGCACAGACGGCAGCCGAAATGACCGCAAAGTTCGAGTTTATCGGCTTTGACGCTTGTCTTATGGGTACGATCGAAACCGCAAATGTCCTTGCGACCTATTCAAGATATATGTACGGCTCGGAAGAATCAGAGCCGGGCGGCGGCTGGGATTATACCGCCATCGGTGACTATCTGGGCGAGTATCCTGACGCAGACGGCGCACAGCTCGGAAAAGTCGTATGCGACAGCTTCTATGCGGACTGCGAGGAGATCTCTCAGGACTCTTTCGCAACTCTTTCTGTTATCGACTTATCAAAAATCGATGATGTTATCATCAGCTTTAACGACTATGCGAAAGCGTTGTATGATGCTTCCGGCAACAATTCCGTGCTTTCGGATGTGGTCAGAAAGATAAGCTATGCCGACAATTTTGGCGGAAACAACAAGTCCGAGGGTTATACCAATATGGTCGATTTTGCGGGTATTGTACAGGCGGGCGCAGAATATGGCGTGGGTGCAGACAACGTGCTTTCCGCGCTGGACAAAGCCGTGGTATATATGCGCAACGGTTCGGACCACAGAAACGCCTGTGGACTGGCAACATACTATCCGTTACAGCTTCAGGGTACACAGGAACTCAAAGTATTCGGCAATGTGGCAGTAAGCCCGTATTATCTCGCTTTTGTTGACAGAACGGTATACGGTAACAGCAACAACGGCGATACCGATGGATACGATTTTTCCTCTATATTCGACTTCTTCTTTGGCGAGGACGACGATACTGATCAGGACAACTACTGGGACAACTACGGCGAATGCGAGCCAACGGGCGACAGCCCGCTCATTGTATTCTATGATGAGCCGCAGTTCCTTGAGGACGGTACATACGGGTTCTCGCTTACGGACGAATCATTACAGTATACCGCGGGTGTACAGGCTAATGTATTTGTGCTGTCAGATGATATGGAAACCATTATCGAGCTTGGAGTAAGCGCAGATATATACGCGGATTGGGAGTACGGCGTCTTTACTGACAATTTTGACGGATACTGGTTTGCTCTTCCCGACGGTCAGATACTTGCGGTATACATTGTCTGCGAGTGTGACGGATATGATGTATATACCTCTCCCGTTCTGCTGAACGGTGAAGAAACAAATCTGCGCATAACTTATGATTATGTTAGCGGCACAGTTACAATAGACGGCGTATGGGACGGCATTGACGAAAACGGTATGGCGTCGCGTGATATCTACGCTGTAAACCAGGGCGACAGGATCACTCCCATGTATTTCGTTATGGCGGTTGAAAGCGATGACGAGGGCTATTGGTACGGCAGCGAATATGTTTTCGAATCCCAGCCACAGGTTTATTTCGACCTGTTACCCGATGGCGAGTATCTTTACAATTTCAATATCGACGATATCTACGGCGACTTCAAAATGACCGATTTTGTCAACTTTACCATAGAGGGCGAGAATATTTATTTTTCCGACCTCTCCTGATAATTCGTCGTAAAATCAGATACCGTAAGGGGTGATGTGCAGTGGGTACATATATCAAACCGGGAGCGGCTTTCAAAAAGCTTGAAGCGGAAAAAATGACAAAACAGAATGTTTATGGCAATACCGCATAATTATTGTCGTGCGATTGCGCAGTCAGATTTTTCGTCAGGTTGTACAAATTGAGCGCAGGCGGGCTGGTCTGTCGGTCAACCCCTCTGTCACTGACGTGACACCTCCCCCACAGGGGGAGACCACGCCCGTCAAGCGAAATTTGTGCAAAATGACGGAAAAGATGCAAGCAAGCGTGCGGCAAAGGCGCAAACAGGACGTTTGCGCAGTTGTCCCAAAAGGGCGGCAGGATGCCGCCCAACTGTGGACAACATGCGTTAGCCGGTAATTGTGCGGTGTTGCCTTATATATACGGGGCGACAGGCTTTGGCAAAACCGAACTCGTAAAGCAGTTCCTGCAAACCGACAAATACATATACATACCCTGCGCACAGAACAGCTGCGACCTGTCTGTCATTCCCGAAAACAACAAGCGTACCGCCACAGTAATAATAGACAATAACCATACTATTGAAAGCGACGATCTGCGCAATGAAATAAAGGATCTGTGCAGCAGGAGCTCGCTGTGGGTGATAATCATTGGAAGAAGCAGAATGCCTAGCTGGCTTTACAACGCCTTTATAACCAACCGCATTCGCGACTTGCTCATTAAAAATTCGAGGAATAATCCGGGCAGCGGGTATTATATTGAAATGAAAAAATACTATCTTATGCTGTCGGACGACGACAAAAAAGCAATATCTACCTTATGTCTGCTATGTCTATGCTGTACTCAATGCTGCTGAACTTTGAAAAAAGCGAGTATTGGTACGATGAGCTGAAAAAGTACAAAAACTCGGTCAGGGGACCAAAACAGCGTGAGGCATTGTGCCAGATAGCATATCTTGACGTAAGCTTGCCCGGCAGAGGAAGCGTCAATATACTCCAGCTTATCAAGGACTGCTATTTTCTTCTTTCGGAAGAATCTATTTCCGTTCCCGAACTCTCGGTCACAAGTAATCTGCCGTCTTTAATGAACGGAGGCAAGGATTTCTGTGACTGGAGCAAGCACGACATAGAAATTGCCGCAACCGCAACGCTTATCAGGCAGTATTGCAGCAATGGCGACATTGAGGGCGCAAAGGAGCTGCTTATCTCCTTTGAAGCAACTGCGCACCGCGAGGGGCTTCACAAGCTGTTCCCGAATATTGAGGCGATGAAATGCCGCTTAGCGCTGTATTCCAACGATATGAACATGGTTGAGGAGTGGATGAATAACGCTCCGAACGAGAATAGTATGTTCATTTCGCTGGACCGTTATATCAACCTTACAAAAATACGCTGCTATATCGCCAGCGAAAAGCACAGTAAAGCATTCTCGCTGATCGAATCCATGAGGTATTATGCGGAGCGCTGTGACAGAAAATATATATGCATGGAACTGGATATACTCAGGTCAATTATCCTGTACAGAGAAAACAGCGAATGGAAAAGCGGTTTTGTTATGGCGCTGGAAAAGATATGCGAATACCGCTTCATTCCGATAATAGCAAAAGAGGGCGCTGCCGTTCTTAATTTGCTGAGGGAATGCGCAGACCGCTGCAGCGATAACAAAAAGATAAACAAGGCTTGGTTTGAGCGCGTTATCACTGAAACCGGAAAAATCGCAAGATTCTATCCAATGTATTTGAAGGAATCCGCAAAGGACTGCTCGAGTCTTCAGCCCATTGATGTAAGAATTCTATCCTGTCTGGCTGACGGCTTATCGATACAGGAAACCGCAGAAGCCCTCAATATAAAGTTTGAGACCCTGCGCTCAAGAGTAAAGGAGATATACCGTAAGCTTGGCGCAAAAAACAAGACCGAAGCGGTTATGAACGCGCGCAGTCTGAAACTTATATAAGGGCACCTCTAAAAACCTCGTTTGAGCCAAAATCACCAGAGCACATCGTCTACTTCGTCAAACCTCCTAGCCAATGCACTCTGGCAATTTTGCCTATTCAAACCGGTTTTTAGAGATGCCCATAACTTTAATTTGCGGTTTTTCAGAAACAGCCGCAATTAGAAAATCTCCCGGGGACTTCACAGAAATGTGATGTAAACGGGAGATTATTTGTTTTACACCGAAAAAACCGGGTCACGGTGAACCATCTTTTCTTTTCGGCCTTACAGATGATTTGATAATATCAGCTTATCCATTACCAGTAATATCCGCCGCAATCATAGTAATCGTAGTAATCATAGTAATCATAATAATCACCGTAATCACCAAAGTCATCATAATAATCGTCTAAGCTGTCGTCGAAATAGTAATCCTCCCAGTCATCGTAATTATCATAGTTGATGTCATCATATCCGTTGATGTCAAGCCAGTAATCCATATCGTTCCAGTAGTTGTCCCAGTCCTCGTCGCTCCAGTCGTCTATATAACCGTAGTCATCTGACGGAGTCGGCTCCGGGATGTCGTAATCGGGTTCAGGCACTGTCGTGTCCGGAGTGGTGAAAACCGGTACGGTCGTGGTATTATCCGGCTTATAATTGCTAGTAGTCTGGGAGGGCTGGGTGTATGAAGGCACTGCGTTGTAATCCGAGGGTATAGCAGACGAATAATCTAATCCGGAAAAATCAGACCCGTATTCATTGCCGCCGAAATATGAATCAAAGCTGTAACGTGTCCCGTATGCGGCAGGAAGTTTGGCCGAGATCGCATCACGAGTGTGATCCCTGCTTATAAATGAGTCGGTAACATTGAAATAATCATAATAATAGGTGGTAGGAGCGTTCCCTATCGGGTCGTCCCATGTCACGTCCATGCAGTAGTATTCACCATCAAGCTGAAGGATGTTCCATGCGTGTGCCTCTCCTGCGTAGCCTACAATATATGCTGCCGGGATACCGAGCTTCTGCATACAGTATTGAAACGCATGCGCATAGCCCGCACACACCGTCTTTCCGTTGACTATCGCGCTGTATGCGCTCTGATTGTATGCGCTTCCTGAAACATACTGTATAGTGTTTGTGAGGTAATCATGCACCAGCTTTACCTTCTGTGCGTCGTTCGGGAGCGTTGATGCAAGGTTTAACAACGGGGCAATAGTTTTCTCAAACAGCTGCTGCGAGCTTTTAAGGTTCGCCGCAGTACCGTTGAAGTTTACGGTCAGTGAGGTCACTATCCCGCTGCCATTCATGTAATAGGTCAGTGAACTGTCCACCCAGAAAAGCTCAGGGTGGTCGTAGTAAACACTGTAAACTACATCGGCTATATCAGAGGAATACACCGAAACACTCATATTAATCGTCTGGCTGCCGTTAAATAGTGCTGAATATATCTGGTCGTATGCCTGCTTGTATGTACCTGAAAGAAGATTGCGATAGAAATAAAAATCGTTCGACAGAGAGTTTCCGTTGACATCAATACCCCTGATCTGCCGCACAGGAGTTTTGCGGCGAACGACTTGTCTGTCAGGGTCCGGGTCCTGCTCGGCAGTTATTGTGATCTCTTCCAGCCCGGTGCCGTAAGAAACCTCTGACTTGCCTGTGGTATCGTAGCCCGCTCCTTCTTCAGAAACTGATCCAGTCTGCGAGTCGCCTGATCCTTCGGACGGTATCTCCTCTATGATCGAGTAACACCCTGACAGTGTTAATGCTGCTGCAATAACGGCAAATACTATGATTTTTCTCTTTTTTTATCCTTTCGTCAATTCACAGTAATGATTTAACCTGATTTATTATAATTCATAAAAACATTATTGTCAACACCTGTTCGGGTGAGTTGTTACCCGTTTATACGATCGAGTCAAAAAAACACAGCGCTCGTTGTGAGCGCTGCAAAACATATTCAGTATATACTACTGTTTATCATGTCTTTGTTTCCCCTGCAAGCTCAAATCCCTTTTTAGCCGCAATCACCGCGATTATTTCGTTTATGACCGCCGCTGCAGCAATCGTCCCCTGCAATATTTCCGCACAGCCGTCTGATACACCCGACAGCATTGATACGGCTATCCCTGTAAATACAAGAGATACCCCTGAATGGGGCAGCAGGGTAAGCCCAAGATATTTCTGCACAGGCTTTTCCGCTTTGGTCGCTTTCGAGCCTATCGCCGCACCAAAGTACTTTCCGCACGCTCTTGCAACAATATAGATAAATGTATACAGCCCTGCATTTGCTATCGCATGGTAGTCAAGCGGCGCACCCAGATTGAGTATCACGATTATCATAGCAATTGCGAGAATGGGATTGAAATCGGTCATGAGCCGTTTCAGCTGTTCATCGGTGATCATGTTGGAGAATGCGGCGGAATACGCCATTCCCATAAGCATGAAATTCAGCACGGGCGATGGCATGAGATAGGTGTTGCACAGCGTTCCGGCTACCGATGTCAGGATTATCCCGAGGACAAGTATTATCATCTGCGCGTATTTACCTGAAAATCTCTTCATCAGAAATCCGGTCGGTACGCCCACCGCCGCGCCGATCACAAGCGGCAGGAATATCATGACGGGGATCATCCATATCTCCATTGCACCGCAGGAAACGTGCCGCGCTACTATTGAAATGACCGTGAAGAATACCGTCACGCCCACCATATCGTCCAGCGCCGCCATAGGGATAAGCGTTTTGGTCACAGGACCGTCAGTCTTGAACTCGCTCACTATAGAAAGGGCAGGTGCAGGCGCTGTGGCAAGCGCAATTCCACCAAAAACAAATGCAAGGTACAGAGGTATTCCCGAAAAATTAAACACCAATAAAAATGCCAGCGTAACCAATGCAAATGTCCCCAGCGACTGGGTAAGGGTGGTTACAATCAACGTTTTTCCGTAATTCCGTATTTTCTTCCACACAAGTTCGGTGCCTATCATAAGCCCCACCGCACACTCAAGGACATGGATAAACGTTCCGTAAGCGGGCGCGTCTATAAGCTCCTGCGAGATAAGCGAAAATGCGTATGGTCCAACTACTATTCCCGTAATGAGCCAGCCCAGAATTGACGGCAGCCGCAGCTTCGATACCAGCTTTCCCGCCACAAACGCAATTACTATGGCTATCAGCCATTTGACGATCATCACGCATGTCACTCTCCTTTCATAACACCGTACAGCATATACTCAAACGCTTTTGGCAGCTGCTCCTCGTGAAGCGTTATCAACTCCTCAAAGGATTGGTCAGCGAACTGCGGTCCGCAGCAATAGCTGTTGAACATATCCTGCATCACCGAAATATATTTCATGGCGCAGTCGATATCCACGCTGTTTCGCAGCTTTCCCGAGGACAGGATTTTCCGAATCCACTCCCCGTTCATTCGGTCGTATGGTTCGCGAATGCGGAGTATTTCGTCATAATGTTTCTCGGGCGGAGCGATGAGCGCTTCAAGCACCATCGCCGCCTTTTCGCGCTTCTCCCTGAACAGCTTCATTCTCATATCAAAGTACTTCCTGTGGTCGCCGCAGTTCTCGTGGCAGGACAGAGCCTCCGTTATTTCCGCAAAGCAAACCCGCAGACATTCGATATACAACTCGTCCTTGTTTGTGAAATTGTGATAGATTAACCCCTTGGCTATCCCCGAGTCGCTGACGTTATTTATGGACGAAGCAGCATACCCTTTTGAGCCGAATTCTTTTATCCCTGCGTTGATTATTTTTTTCCTTGTAAGTCTGGTTTTTTCTTCCGATTTCATACTTTCACCTCATTTATTGACTTTTAGGTCTATTTTATATTATACAACTTATAGACCGAAAAGTCAATAACAATATTTGTTCAGCAAGATGGTAGACCTGTTTCACCTGGTGACATTGATGATTGGATGCTAGTATTTTCCACACGTGAAGCCTCTTAGATTTCGATATAGCGCAGCCACTAATACGCTGAAAAGTAATCAAATTGATTTAAAAACGACAAGTTTATGTTAGGGCACTCAAAACCCAGTGTAACGAGTAACATATATGCTCATGCATTGCGAGATACAAATACAAGGGCATGCAACATTCTTGCTGATGTTTACGACATTGAAAGAGCGGCGTAAAAGTGTGAATGAAAAGTGGATGGAACAGGGTGCTGGGGGTATGGTAGTACTTTAAAAGGATAGTATCCGCCAAATCACCCTGCGTCATAAACAAATCACCCTCTGCCGTAGAAA
>JBJFGA010000287.1:0-2187 GCA_051892275.1 Oscillospiraceae bacterium
CGCCGACAACCGCAAGTTGTACAACCTGACGAAAAATCGAGTTTTGTCAATCAGCAAAGCGTAATATTGACAAAACTAGCTGCTGCAATCGCACGACAATAATTGTGCGGTGTTGCCATAGAAATACTCCGCAGCCCGTTTGAGCTGCGGAGTTTGTTGTTTATAAGCGGTATGGGTAATTACTCCTTGCTTTCCGCTTCCTCTTTCTTCTTCTTTGCTTCCTCTTCCTCGTTCTTGTAGCAGTTGGTGATGAAGCTAAGGTTAATCTCGTATTCAGAGTCGAGGGAGTTCTTTTTCTCCGCATCGCCGACATATTTGTTCACCAGAATGGTGCTCTTCTCAACGGCGTTGAGTGTACCAGCGCCCGCAACGCAGCCGCCGGGACATGCCATACCCTCAAGCAGGTAGCCGTTGTACTTGCCCGCCTTGGCGAGGGTGAGCAGCTTGCGGCAGTCGCGCAGACCCTGTGCGGCTGCAACCTTTACCTCGCGTTCGGGGTCAAGCTCCTTGATAACGTCCTGGACAGCCTTTGCAACGCCGCCGCTTATTGCGAAGCCGCGTCCGTCGCCAGTGCCCTTGTTCAGCTCGACTTTTTCCTCATCGGTGATGTCCTCAAAGCGGACGTCCTTAGCCTGGAACATGCCCATAAGCTCCTCAAAGGTCAGCACAAAGTCAACGTCGCTGCGGATCGTGCGGCGGGAAGCCTCCAGCTTCTTAGCGGCGCAGGGACCGATGAACGCGATACATGCCTCGGGGACCTTCTGCTTTATCATTCTTGCGGTAAGCACCATAGGGGTCAGCGCCATTGAAATATAGGGAGCAAGCTCCGGGAACAGCTTCTTCGCCATAACGCTCCATGCCGGGCAGCAGGAGGTCGCCATGAACGGCTGGTGCTCCGGCACCTCGCGCATGAAGTCCTTTGCCTCCTCGATAGCGCAAAGATCGGCGCCGATAGCTACCTCGACAACGTCAGAGAAGCCCAGCTTCTTCATTGCGGCGGTGAGCTTCTCGGGGGAAGCGCTCGGACCGAACTGACCAATGAACGCCGGAGCAACGATAGCTATGACCTTCTTGCCTTTCTTCATTGCGGTGATGAGCTGGAAGATCTGACCCTTGTCAACGATAGCGCCGAACGGGCAGCTTACAAGACACATTCCGCAGGAAACGCACTTGTCGTAGTCGATCTTTGCCTTTCCTTCCTCATCGGTGGTGATGGCGTCCATTCCGCAAGCCTTTGCGCAGGGACGCTCCATCTTGTTGATAGCGTTGTAGGGGCAGACGGACTGACATCTGCCGCACTTGATGCACTTGGACTGATCGATGTGGCTCTTTCCGTGCCTTATTTGAATAGCGCCCTTGGGGCAGACCTCCTGGCAGGGGTGTGCAAGGCAGCCCTGGCAGCAGTCGGTAACGGTGAAATGTGTGTCCGGGCAGCCGTTGCAGGCAAACTTGATAATGTTTACCAGGGGCGGGTCGTAGTACTTCTCGGCGATGGCGCTTTCCTCGATACCGTCGGACACAGCCTCGTGCTCCTCGATAGAGCGCATTGGCAGACCTATCGCAAGGCGCAGACGCTCCTCAACGATAGCCCTCTCAAGGAAGATGGACTCACGGTAAACTGCAATCTTTCCGGGTACTATCTTATACGGCAGATCAGTTATCTTCTGCTTGTAATCTCCGCCCTCATAGGCGAGCTTTGCGACCTCGGTGAACACCTTTCTTCTTATGTCGGTCACCGAAGAGTAGATACCTCTCATTTTCATGAAACGTAATTCCTCCTTAATCTGACTTTTTCTACACAAGTAAACGCTGAATGTGGCAAAAATGCTATTTCAGCATATCCATAAATATTATACAAATAAACCGACAGTTTGTCAAGGATTTAACAAAATTTATATAGTCGAATTTCTAATAACAGATATATATTTTATGATAAGGGAACCTCTAATACTAATAACCATTTAAATTCAGGAAATCTTTGCAGAAATCCAGCACCGCTATCGTCGTCAAAGAAACTTGAGCGTTTTCCGCGCAGCGGATAATGCGTTCATACAGTACGCCTGCGTTTCTTTTCCTAGATATCGGCACTGTCTTTCTGCAAATCTTTTCCTTCGTTCAAACGGTTATTAGTATTACGAGGAGGTGCAACACGATGTTGCAAAGTGAAAGCCCAAAGCGACGGCACGG
>JBJFGA010000288.1:0-8560 GCA_051892275.1 Oscillospiraceae bacterium
TCCCAGTACTATCAGGAACTGTAATACCCCGAAACTCACCCGTACCAGTGTTGCTTTTTCTCCCTTTGCCTTGCCGGCTGCGACATACTTATTATGTCCTTTCCTCAGCGCCACCCACAGCAGGAAAGCCCCGACAACGACCGCGGCGCTTAGAAAAAACTTTGGCTTTGAGATGTATTGCCAGATCTGATCCATGTGTCAGCAACCTTTCAAACAATATTATTATTTAAGGATACGATGATCAAAGCGCGGCAATCGTGTTTTGAACAGCGTTATCTTAATATATAATGTACCACATTATTCGTCTGTTGTCAACAAAAATAGACGTTTTTATGCAATTAGTGCGTATTTCATTGTTCTTTTCAAAGAGGAACAACTTATGTCATACTTACACAGTTCCCGGCAGACTGCATGGCTTCAGGGTGATCGTTTTGGCTGGGTGAATTGCAGGATCGCACTGTTTGACATCACGTTGCAATGGGTGGTCGTATATGTTCTCAAAATAGGTTTAGTGATACAACCTTTCTGCTTTAACAGAGTATGAGATTTTTGTTTTTTCGGGTGCATTCAGCAATATAGTAAATCTGGTATACACAGCAAAAATTCCCCTGCCGCTCCGGCAGGGGAAAGAAAAAACGAATAGCTTGCCGCGCTTAGTTCGCGCGGCAAAACGTTGGCGGAAGCGGTGGGATTCGAACCCACGGTACCGTGAGGTACAACTGATTTCGAGTCAGTCCCGTTATGACCACTTCGATACGCTTCCGTGAAATTGACATAACTATTTTACACTATTTTTCCCATTTTGTCAAGGGGGATATGAGCAATTTTGATGAACTTGTGCAGAACAGTGCGGTTTTTCGTAATTTTGTGGGTTTACTACTTGAAAAAAAGGAGGAATAATGGTATAATTAAAAATAATGCGGAATTTTCCGAATACAAAAAACGAAAGAAGGAACATTTTATGGCAGACACTATGCAGGGTCTGAAAAGGACATGCTACTGCGGCGAGGTCACTCTTGAAATGGGCGAGGTCGTAGTCGGCGGATTTACACAGAGAGTACGGGACAAGGGCAGTCTTATTTTCATAGATCTGAGGGACAGAACTGGTATCGTTCAGCTCGTTTTCGATGAGAACACCGAGAAGAGCGTGTTTGAGAAGGCAGAGTCGGTACGTTCGGAGTACGTCCTGATGGCGAAGGGCAAGGTACGCGCAAGAGAGAGCGTAAACACCGAGATAAAGACCGGCGGCGTTGAGGTGGTAGTCACCGAGCTGCGAATCCTTTCTAAAGCGCAGACCCCACCCTTTGAGATCGTCAGCAACTCCAAGACCAACGAGGAGCTTCGCCTGAAGTACCGCTACCTCGACCTGCGCCGTGAGCCGCTGCAGAAGAACCTGATGATGCGCCACGAGATAGCAAAGGCGGCTCGTGAGTACTTCTACCAGAACGGCTTCGCGGAGATTGAGACCCCTATGATGATAAAGTCCACCCCGGAGGGCGCACGCGACTATATCGTGCCGTCAAGAATACACAACGGCAAGTTCTACGCGCTGCCCCAGTCGCCGCAGATATACAAGCAGCTGCTGATGATTTCCGGCATGGACAGATATATCCAGCTGGCTCGCTGCTTCCGTGACGAGGATCTGCGTGCCGACCGCCAGCCGGAATTCACCCAGATAGACCTTGAAATGTCCTTTGTTGACGTTGAGGATATCCTGGAGATGCTGGAGGGATTTGTAAAGTACCTGTTCAAGAACGTAATGAACATTGACATTCCCACCCCGCTGCCCCGGCTTACCTACAACGAAGCTATGGAGCGCTACGGTTCGGACAAGCCGGACACCCGGTTCGGCATGGAGATAATCAACATTTCCGATGTGGTTAAGGACTGCGGCTTCTCGGTATTCAAGGACGCAGTGGCTAACGGCGGAAGCGTTCGCGGTATCGTGGCAAAGGGCGCGGCTGCTACCCTCACCAGAAAGGAAATAGACAAGCAGACCGAGTTCGTGCGTGGCATCGGCGCAAAGGGTCTCGCATATATCCGCTGGGTGGACGACGCTCCCAACTGTTCCTTCGCGAAGTTCATGGGCGAGGGCGAGCTTGAGGCTATTCTGAACGCTCTCGGCTGCGAAAAGGGCGATGTTGCGTTTATAGTTGCGGACAGAAACAAAGTCACCCTGCCGGTTCTGGGCGCACTCAGATTAAAGATAGCAAAGCAGCTGGACATTATCCCCGAGGGCTGGAATTTCCTGTGGATAACCGAGTTCCCGTTCTTCGAGTACGACGAGGAATCCGGCGAGTGGCTGGCAATGCACCACCCGTTCACCATGCCGCTTGACGAGTGCCTTGACTACCTCGAAACAGACAAGGAAAAGGTGCGCGCAAAGGCTTACGACCTTGTTCTGAACGGCGTTGAGCTGTCCAGCGGTTCTATCAGAATCACGGATTACGAGCTTCAGCAGCGCATGTTCGAGCTGCTTGGTCTTACCAAGGAGGAAATAGACGCGAAGTTCGGCTTCCTCGTGGACGCATACAAGTACGGCGCACCGCCCCACGGCGGCGCAGGCATCGGTCTTGACAGACTTGCCATGCTGATGTGCGGCTGCGACAGCCTTAGGGACGTTATCGCGTTTCCGAAGGTACAGAACGCGAGCGAGCTTATGAGCGAGGCGCCCTCTTATGTAAGCGAGGAGCAGCTTCAGGAGCTGGGTATTGCAGTAACAAACAACGAAGAGTAATATGTCAGGCGGTGTATGTATGGACAAGCGGGAATACAAGGAGATTTCAGAGCTGGCGGCGGGCGGCGATATCAATGCGTTTGCGCAGCTTTACGAAACACTTTACCGCGAGATGTACTACACCGCCTATTATTCTCTGGCGGACGACTCTGACGCGGTAGACGTGGTATTATCCACCGCCCGGGATACTCTTTCGGCGATAGGCAG
The DNA here is from genome assembly GCA_051892275.1 of Oscillospiraceae bacterium. Lineage (GTDB taxonomy): Bacteria > Bacillota > Clostridia > Oscillospirales > Ruminococcaceae > CAG-115. The sequence continues at coordinate 2,945 of JBJFGA010000288.1, forward strand.
ACTGCGCAGCGAGGAAGCGTTCAGGGCGTTCATGATGAAGACCCTCTGCGCCCGCATACGCACAAAGTTCCGGGAGCACGCAGCTGAGGAGCGCACCCCTCCGCCACGCAGAGGTGATTACGACATCAGGGCGGAGTTCGCCCGGCTGGAGGACGCAGACCGGCTTATCGCCAGCATGTACATCGGCGGGAGATTTCAGCCGGACGAGATTTCGGCGTACACCGGACTTTCCACCTCGACCATAAAGAAAAGCCTTGACCGCACTCTGAGCGGGTTTGAACTGGATTGAACCGCAGACAAATTCAGGCAGAAAGGAGCGAGCCGCATGACGGTATCAAAGATACGAGAGCTTATGCAGGAGCGTGTCATTCCCGAGAGCGTTCTTCCGCAGAATATCGCGGCATACCTGTCAGACGGGGAATATCTCCCGCCGGAGCTTGACGCGTTCACGTTCCTAAACCGGCTGCGCTCACTGGGGATAGGCTCGGCGGATTTTCTGTACCTGCTCAAGGGCTGCGGCGCTCCGGAGGAAGCAGTGGAAAAAATCGAGCAGCGTCCGGACATGAACCTTCAGTCGCTGATAATGACGCTGCACGACTCAGGGCTGACCTCAAAGGACTATACTCGAATGCTGTACACCGCGCGGCAGCTGTGGGAGCACACCATTACAATGCGGCTGGACCTTGAAGCGGAGGAGCAGTCGGAGCAGCCAGATACTGAACGGCCTGCGCCGGAGCCGGCTGCACCTGCTGAAAAGCCCGCAGCGATAAAGACTGCGCGTCAGAAGAGATCCGAGAGCGAATTCCGGGAGTACACCGGAGTGAAGCCTATCGGAAAGCACAGCCAGCCGGACGAGTCTGCCGACAGCGGGGAAGCCCCCACGGTTATCTCGTCTGAAACCAGCACCTTCACCAAGGTGTCGCCGGATTACCGTATCGACGACGAACCGAAGCAGCCTGCCGCCAGGGTAAAGACCGCGCGGCAGAAGAAGAAAACCGAAACGGAGTTCCGTGAATATGTCGGAGTGAAGCCGATAGGCAAGCGCGACCTGCCGGACGAGCCGACCGATACTGATGAAGTCACAGGCGGCAACACCGGCACTTACACCGCGATTCAGCTGAAGGCGCGCCCGGAAACGGACGAGGAGCAGTACGCCGCAACAGCCGAGGACTCTCCGGCAGGACGACGTGGGGCAGTTATTGCGGCTTCGGCGGGAGCAGTGGTGCTGTGTGCCCTGAGCGCCGGTGTGGATCTTCTGGGATTTTCCCAACCGGCGAGCGGCGCGGTTGGTGCGCATTTCGCGGAGGACAGCAGCGAGATATTTGCCGAGATAAGCACCGCCTATCATGCAGAGAAAATAGGCGGCGGGAACGTTCAGCCGATGACCGGCGGTGAACAGGTGTTCGGGGAGCTGCTGATAAGTTCGACTGGCGGACTGGGTACGTTCAGTGCCGGCGATACTGTTTTGGCAGCAGACAGCGACGTTATTACGATGTACTCGCTATCCGGCGGCGAAGCGGAGCTTACCGCGGAGATACTCCCGCCGCAGGGCGCGGAGTTCCTGACGGTGTACCAGACGGAAAGCGGTATCGCGGCGGTGTATTCCGGCGAGAACAGCTGCGGCGTGACAAGCGTTGACGGCACCGGGCAGAGCTGCCTGACCGAGCAGTGCGGCAGGCTGACCGACTACTGGTATGACGGCGTCAATATCCGGCTGGGAAGCGTTTACACCCCGGTATACACCCGCAGCTTCACCGCAGAGGACACCTCGGAGTATCTTCCGTGGACGAGCCTCAACGGCGAGGTGAGCGAACTTGACCCGGCAGAGATAGTAGTCGCAGGAACGGCGCAGGGCTGCTGCTTTGCGGTCTGGGGCGAGTATCCGGCGGCGGGCGGCGAGCCTGTGCGCAGCGCGGCGGCGCTGGGCGACCCGGTTTTCAGCGGTGCGGAGCAGTTCGCGGCGGTGCTGCGGCAGGAAAACGGTGCACTGCTGGTAAGCGCTGACGGCGGGCAGCTTTTGTGCGAGGATATCGGCAGTACCTTTGCGGCGGCTTACGGCGGCGGGGTGTTCGCCACGGCTGAGCAGACAGACGAGGGCGGCGCGGTTTTTCTGCGGGACGGCAAAATGCGCACTCTAAGCGCGTTCAGCACCGGTTCGGAGATAAAGTCGCTGCGTATCGACGGTGAAGTCATCTTCGTTCACGACGGCGAAAAGACCGCCATGGCTGCGGACATCAGCAGCCCGGGTTCGCCGGCTCCGCTGGAGCTGACGGCGGCGCAGGGCGTTGTGAACGGCGGGTACGCCCTCTGTTGGGGAAAGACGGCTTCCGGGCTGACGCTGACCTTGCTTCAGCTGTCTGACGGCAGGGCAGTTCAGGCGGACAGCTATGCGAAGTCGCTCACAGCAGCGGAACTGGAGAGCCTGCAATTCGGCGGCGTGAACACAATGGTGATAGACGGTGCGGAGCAGTCCGGCGCGGCATACCGCTGGTTCGACGGCGTGTCAGTGGTGGACGAATTCGCGCAGCTGGGTAAGTCCCGCAGCGTAAAGACCCTCTACGACGACCGTGACGGATTCACCGCCTCGGCGGTGGTTGACCGAAAGATAACGCTGATATCGGGAAACCATATCGTTAAGTGAAAAGAATAGTGCTGTCCGAAAGGCACACTTTTCGCTCCTTTCTTATACTTATGGTCACCTCTAAACCTCTTGTGAGCAAAACCGTGCAGTGCACACCATCTTCGTCTGTCAACAAGCGAAAGCTTTGCAACATCGTGTTGCACCTCCTCGTAAGGCATCAAGCCTTACAAGGAGGCTTTCCTGGAATCTGTTGTGTCTCCCCCTGTGGGGGAGGTGGCACGAAGTGCCAGAGGGGTTGACCGACAGACCCCCGCCCATTTTTGCTTTTCACAACGGTTTATAGAGGTTCCCTTATGATATTGCAAGTCAGGAATGAAGATGTTTTTCAAAAACAGAACCCCCGCCGGGGCGGGGGAACAGGATTACTTCTTGTCCTTGTCAAAAGAAGCTAACAGCTCGTTGACCGGGATATCAAGATACTTGGCGATAACGATAAGCTCAATATCGGTGATGAAGCGCTGACCGGACTCCATGCGCTGAACGGCGTTCTTATCTATAATAAGTCCCATTTCAGCCAGATCGTCAGCAACCTGGCGCTGTGAAATGCCGCGCATTTTTCTGACTTCACGCATCTTGATGCCGATGTAATTCTTACGGCCTTCTGCCTGATTCTTAAACATTTTTCATTCCTCCTGTGGTTTACCTAATAGTTATAGGATCATTATACTACAAATAATTTAAAAAATCAATACCCAAATCGTGTTTTTATCTAAATCAGATGATATATTTTCGTGTTTTTTTAACAAATTACACGAACCTGCTGTAATTTGCGCCCAAAACAAACACCGCCCCGGAATCCGGCGGCGGTGTTGAGATGATTTGCAAGTTCCTTTGCGGAAAATATGCAAATGTTATACTATTATCCCATTAAACGGTGGGTCTGCGAACCAGCAGAGATAAGCCGTTCTATACTTCTTCCGTGAAACCCTTTGGTTTTGAGGGAGAAGTATTATATCATATTCAGAAAATATCTGTGTACTGACAGGTCAGCGGTAAGCTCCGGGTGGAACGCTGTTACAAGCATGTTGTCCTGGCGGGCGGCGATAGCTTTTCCGTCAACTTCGCCGAGTATCTCGGCACCGGTGCTGCGGCTGATGTGCGGCGCTCTGATGAAGGTCATGGGTATCTCGCCTATTCCTTTTAATTCACCCCTCGCCGAGAAGCTTCCCAGCTGTCTGCCGTAGGCGTTTCGCTTAGCCACAATATCCATCACGCCGATATGTGGAGCCTCACCGCCGTCTATTTCCTTCGCGAGAAGTATAAGCCCCGCGCAGGTTCCGTAAACCGGAATCCCGGATCTAATTCGGCTGCGCACCGGTTCCATCAGTCCAAGCTCCCGCAGCAGCTTGCCCTGAACAGTGCTTTCGCCGCCGGGGATAATCAGCCCGTCCATGGGCTGGTCGATGTCGCGTAGCTGGCGTATCTCGAAGCTTTCTGCGCCAAGTTTCGCAAGCATTTTCTCGTGCTCGATGAATGCGCCCTGGAGCGCAAGAACTCCTATTCTCATCACTTACCGCGCTCCGCCATGAGCAGTGCGATCTCCTGCTCGTTGATTCCGACCATAGCCTCGCCTAAATCCTCGGACAGCTCCGCGAGCAGCTTTGCGTCGGTGAAGTTGGTGACAGCCTTTACGATAGCCGCAGCACGCTTCTCCGGATTGCCGGATTTGAAGATGCCGGAGCCGACGAACACGCCCTCTGCGCCAAGCTGCATCATCAGTGCAGCGTCTGCCGGGGTAGCCACGCCGCCTGCCGCGAAGTTCACCACCGGCAGCTTGCCGTTGACGTGAACGAACTGCACCAGCTCAAACGGAACAGCCAGCTGCTTTGCTGTTTCGTACAGCTCGTCCTCTGCCATGGAGGTGATACGGCGGATCTCGCTCTGCATCATTCTCATGTGGCGCACAGCCTGAACAACGTCGCCGGTGCCGGGTTCGCCCTTGGTGCGTATCATGGAAGCGCCCTCGTTGATACGGCGCAGCGCTTCGCCGAGGTCCTTTGCACCGCAAACGAACGGAACGTCGAACTGGCGCTTGTCAATGTGGTACTTGTCGTCGGCGGGGGAGAGAACCTCGCTCTCGTCGATGTAGTCGATCTCGATCGCCTGGAGTATCTGTGCTTCAGCAAAATGACCGATACGGCATTTAGCCATGACCGGGATAGAAACCGCATCCTGAATGCCCTTGATCATCTTCGGGTCGCTCATTCTGGACACCCCGCCCGCCGCTCTGATGTCCGCGGGAATACGTTCCAGCGCCATAACCGCGCATGCTCCGGCAGCTTCGGCGATCTTTGCCTGCTCTGGTGTAGTTACGTCCATGATAACGCCGCCCTTTAACATCTGCGCGAGATTTCTGTTTAATTCTGCTCTGTCTGACATAGAATATTGTCTCCTTTGGTATTATTATGCGGGTGATTTCCCTGTATTTTATTATAACCAGAACTGGATATATTTCAATAACCAGAAATGTATTATTTTATAATACCAGATGAGAGTGTGTCAAAAGGCAGCCCTCTTTGAGAGTGCTTGGAAATGACAAACGCTAATTTATACAAAAAGATTTTTACGCGGCAGAAACCCCAAAATAGAAAAGCGCCTCAACGCGCGATAATGAGTGTCGAGGCACTCTACTGTCTATGGGATACAAAATTGTGTTATTAACTCGGGCGAAAACCCGAAAAACAAAAGCGCCTCAACGCGCGATAATGCGTGTCGAGGTACTCGACTGTCTATGGGATACAAAATAGATTTTCAGGAAAGAGCCACGAAACCGCTGTAATGGCGCACGAGATTTTTCAGTTTTTTGCGGTCAGTTTCATGCGACAAAGAAAAAATGCTCTACATAGCAAAAACGTCAATCCCACTCCGGGATTGACGAGAAAAATCGGATGTTTTGCCGCGCTTGTTCGCGCGGCAAAACGTTGGTACCGCTGACCGGACTTGAACCGGTATGGTATTTCTACCGAGGGATTTTA
>JBJFGA010000289.1:0-8471 GCA_051892275.1 Oscillospiraceae bacterium
TCTTCACCGTATATCTTGCAGCTGCGTCGGGTCGCTCCCCAGCGTTGCCCTGTTTTGCTGTATTTTTAGTTTTGGTACGTTTTTCGGGATTATTCGCGTTTACACAGTTCTTTTTTCAGACCCAAATATCATCACATCCATTATTTCAGTATAAACCTGCTGATATGACCTTTTAGTGTATCAGCTTCTTCCAGCAGCTTTTCGCTGATTGATGAAGACCTGTCAGCGGAAACAGAAGTGTTTTTCACCTCTGTGGAAATAACATCCATCTTCTCACACATAAGGTCGATACAAGCATATTGCTCCTCGGATACGGCAGATATTTCCGAGATATTCTGTTCAACCTCATCGGTTATCTTTGATACGGAGTCAAAAGAAGCTGCAACGGTTTCGGCAAGCTTCATTCCGTTGGAAATAGCACTTACGGTACGGTCGATAAGCGCTGTTGTCTTCTGTGCAGATTCTCCACATTTTGCCGCCAAAGCGCCAACCTCGTCAGCAACAACAGAAAAACCTTTTCCGTACTCTCCCGCAGAGGCTGCTTCAATGGCAGCGTTTATCGAAAGAATATGCGTCTGGAAAGCGATACCGCCGATAACGTCGTTAATAGAACGTATCTCGTCTGACAAATCGGACATTTCCCGCATAGCTGTAAGCAGATGTTCCATGTGCTCTCCGCTTGTCTGTACTCCGCTTCTTGTCTGCTCTGCTAACTCCGCAACACTTGAAGTGTGTTCAGCATTCATTCTAATGCTGTCCTTCATACTGTCAAATATATCGCTTATCTCACATATCAGCCCCGTTTGGTGCTTCACGCCATCGGACAGAGTGCAGGATGTGTCCACCATCGCCTCTGAGATTTTCGACATATCCGCTGCCGCGCGGTCGATATCTGTCAGCACCGCCCTGAGCGAGGTTGCAATGTTTTCAAGCGAAGCCTTTATAGGCTCGAAATCGCCCCGGAATTTTCCTTCGGCTTCATGCGTGAAATCTCCCTGTGCCATTTGCTCCAGACTTTCGGATATGTGACGTATCATGCTGTTAAGGTGGCGAATGTTGCGCCGGGTCGATTCCACAAGAACACCTGTTTCGTCTTTGGCGCTGCAAGAATCTATGTCCGATTTAAGGTCGCCGTCTGCAAGCAGTTCAATCCGTTTGGTACAGTCGCAGATAGGCTTTACTATTCGCTTCGATGTTCTCACGATAAGAACAATGCTTAGGACAATTACCGCTATTGTACATACTCCCAGCACTGCAAGACCAATAATCTCGCGTCTTATGAAATCAAAATGGTTAACCGTTACCGCAAGTTCCCAGCCACTGCCTTTATTTATAGGAACAAAGCAGGCGATACGCTTAGTACCATTATCGCTGTATCTTGTGCAGCCGGTATGTTCGGAAAGCATTTGTGATATCATATTTGCCTGTCCCGAAAGCGAAGGGTCATTTTCCGCTTCGCTGATGCAGTTGGTAAGGCTGCTTGCAAGGGAATAGTCGCTGTGAGCGATAAACGCTCCCGAACTGTCTATAATAAAGTTCACGCCGTCGCTGCCAACCTGCACTCCGGTAATTATGTCGCTCAGCAGCTTTGCGTCAGATGCTCCGTAAACAATGCCGCAAAACCTGCCGCTGCGGACGATTGGTGCGCAGAACAGAACAGACAGCGCCCCTTCGCCGTCCTTTGAGGAATACGGGTCGGAGGTCACAGCCGCGAGAGTATCACGGCAATCCTTGAAATACTGCCGCTGTGAAAAATCGCTGCCCTTTTGGTTCACACCGTTTTCGTCTGTGAAGCCTATTCTAAGGAATCCGCTTCGCTGCTGCACTTCCTCGAGGTAAGCCATAGCCTTTTCTGTATCGAAGTTCTCATCTAGGAAAAACTGATTTGAAGCTGCTTCGGTTACTGCTGTTTCGTAAATCTCAAGTTGATTTTCTATCGCCAGCGCGGATATGTATGCGGTTTCGCTTATGCTGTCCTCCAGCGCCGAAGTGGTGTTTGAAATGCCGCCTATTGTCGCATATGCGAGGAGGATTACCGAAATAAGCAGCATTGGCAGTATCGACAGCCGCATTATTCTTGACTGTATCGAGTGATTGGCTTTCATATTACTCTCCTTTCGTTTTCTGTATGCTTTGTATAACATGCCTTATAAGCCGGAAGTTGCTGATTTTTTTGAGTTAAGAACAAGCCGCAAAATTTATGTGCTAAACAAAACAATGCCACAACGCAGAACCCTCCTATGGTTACTGTTATACCATAGAAGGGTCTGTTGTCTTGTATTTTTGGGATGTTTTGTTTATAGACTCCTTTTGGCATTTTTGGTTATCGTGCCTAAAGCGGAGCATTTTTGTTTTGCAATCAAGCAATTGGATTTTCACGAATATTTTTTACATTCGCGCTTTGCAACGGGCGGAACTATTTTTGGGGCTTCAGTGTCAAGCGACACCCCGCCGGCTGCCGGGTCATCGTCAGTCGTAACTGCTTCTTTTTCGGGGGCAGGTATGTGCGCCGGTTTCTCCGCCGGGTGAGTCTTGCTCGTAGGAGGGACAATCTTCACCTTGTCCTCGGAATGGGTCTTGGCAGAATCGGGAATGTTTTTTACCTTACTCTCAGAATACGTCTTAATATCATCGGGGATATTATGCCCCTTGTCCTCATGAGTTATCTTAACATATGCTTTTCCTGATTCCAGCATGCCTACCTTTTCGCTGTTCAGCGTCATATCGTAGTTTATGGGGTTCGTCCAATAATTGCCGTGGGTGTAGTATTCGTAATAGTCCGCGCGGAACTTATCGGTCTGCTTTATCGTCGCCTGTGCAACTTCCTCCGTAACGCCCATATTCTCCATAGTGCGCTTAATGCAGTAGTCGCGGGGGGCTTCGATATAAACGCTGACAACATTGTCCCTGCCCTGAAGAATGTAATCCGCGCACTTACCGACAATAACACAGGATTCTGTATCGGCAAGGTTCAGAATTATCTGCTTCTGATATTCGAACAGCGCGTCATCAGAAACGAAGCGTTCGTTATGAGCGATGTACTTTTTCGCGCGCGGAAGCCCTTTCATAAGGCTTGCAAAGCCGCCTTTTGAGGAACGCAGCTTTTCGTCCACCTCAGCAAAAACATCCCTGTCCAGACCGCTTAGCTGAGAAGCCAACGTGAGAATTCTGTTTTCGTAGCAGTGAATCCCAAGCTCTGCCGCAAGTTTTGAGGCAATGAGCTTTCCGCCCGTGCCGAAGCCTCTTGCAAAGGTTACAACAAAGTTACGCATTTTCTTCTCCCTTCTCCGTCTTGATAAATCTGCTCAGGAACTCTCTTGTTCTGTCGTTATCCGGGTTGGTGAAGAATTTTTCGGGCGGCGCGTCCTCGATAATATAGCCCTTATCCATAAACAGCACGCGTGACGAAACATCTCGCGCAAAGCCCATTTCATGCGTGACTATCAGCATTGTAAGGCCTGTTTTTGCGAGGGATTTCATAACGTTAAGCACCTCGCCGACCATTTCCGGGTCAAGGGCGCTGGTAGGCTCGTCAAAGAGCAGCACCTCGGGATTCATGCAAAGGCCGCGCGCAATGGCAACTCTCTGCTTCTGACCGCCCGAAAGTTGCGCAGGATACGCGTTAATGAACGGTGCCATTCCGACAGATTTCAGGTGTGAAATTGCACGTTCCTTTGCTTCCTCCTTAGACAGGTGCAGCACCTTTCGCGTGCCTTCCATACAGTTTTTCAGCACGGTCATATTGTTAAACAGATTGAATGACTGAAACACCATTCCCACCTTTGAGCGGTACTCATTGATTTCGCGCTGCGCCTTGCCAAGCTCCTTGCCGTTAAAGTATACTCTGCCATAGGTCTGCGTTTCCAGCTGATTGATACAGCGAAGGAGCGTTGATTTTCCCGAGCCGGACGAGCCGAGAATACAGATAACATCACCCTTGTTGACGGAGAAGTCAATCTTACGAAGCACCTGATGTTCGCCGAAATTTTTGCTCAGTTCCTCAACGCGAATTACTTCTTCGCCGGATTTCGCAGGGCTTTTGATTTCGTTGTTTTTCAATATGGCGCCTCCTTACTCGTCGCTGTTCATATATTCTACGGCGAGGACATAGTCCTTTTTACCCGCCATCTTCTTCTCAATAAGCAGGAATATCCTGTTGAACGCAAAGCAGAGAACAAAATAGATAACCGCGATTACCAGATAGGATTCGAGGTACCTGTAATATGTTCCGCCTGCGGTCTTTTCCTGAAGAAACAGTTCCTTTACGCCGATAACGTTTAGTACCGAGGTCATTTTCAGATTGGTGAGGAAAGTGTTGGCCATCTCGGGGACAATGTTCTTGAATGCCTGTGGAAGGACAATATGTATCATTGTTGAAATGGGCGACATTCCCAGAGCCAATGCGCCTTCGCGCTGACCAATGTCTATCGAGTTGATGCCCGCACGAACGGTTTCCGCCATGTACGAGCCGGTGTTGAGTACGGTTACGAGAATACCGGCTGTGATAGGGTCAATCTGAACTCCCGCATAACGTATGGCAAAGTAAATAATCATCGCCTGTACTATCATAGGAGTATCACGGAATATCTCAACATAGACCTTGCAAACGCCTTTTATAAAGCCGAGAATTGCCTTTTTGGGCAGAGGGTCGTTCTTGCTTATCTTAGAGTCCTCTGCAATTCCGACGATGAATCCAAGTATAAAGCCGAGAATTGTACCGGACACAGCGATAATAAGCGTTATAATCGTACCTGTGATAAAAAGCTCAGCATATTGAGTGGCGATAAACCATATCCACTCGAATATTCCATTTGGTGTACCAGTCATAAGTCTGTTCTCCCTTAACAATATCGCGCCGCTTCCGGAAAGGTATGAAAGCGGCGCGTAACCTTGTACTTAAAAGATGCCTTAATTAGCAGCGGGCTGAACGGAGATTGCCTCTTCCATCATCTTGTTCATAGTTTCGCGGTCAAGACCGATTGCCTCCATCGCTGCCTGAAGCTTGTCGCGAAGCGCGGTATCGTTCTTGCGGGTAGCAATGCAGACGTTTGTCATTTCCTCGTCGCCGACAAAGGAGTCTTTCTCGTCAAGGACAATTATCTTGAGGTCGGTGTTTGTCAGCAGAGCCGATTCCGCGGTGGGAATATCAATTACCGCAACGTCAGCAGTTCCGTTGGACAGCGCCATGAATACTTCTGCCGTGGTTTCGTAGTTTGCGCCGAGCTTTACATCGGGAATCTGATTAAGCAGCGGAACCCAGCCCGTGCCAAGCTGTGTTGTGGCTGTGACGTTCTTTCCCGCAAGCTCCGAAAGTCCCTTGATATTTTCGATTTCCGAGCCTTTCTTTACAACAATGCAGTTGCTTCTGAAATAGTACGGCTCGGTGAATGAATAGGAGAGCATACGCTCGGAGGTTCTGCCCATACCTGCGATAATGCAGTCATATTCGCCCGAATCCATAGAGATACCGATAGAGTCCCACTCGACCTTATGTATTTCAAGCCCCATGCCAAGTTCGTCTGCGAGCTTTTTTGCCACCATAACGTCATAGCCGTATGCATATCCGCCGCCGCCGTAAATTTCTATCGCGGTATCCCCGTTGGAAACCTCGGAGCTGACCTGCGTCCAGTTAAACGGAGCGTATGCGCACTCCATACCGACTCTTAAAACGCCGCCGGAAGATGTTTCGCTGCCTGCATCGGAGGAAGCGTCCGAGCTTGAGCTGCCGGAATTTGAACCGGAGCAGCCGGCAAGCGCGCAAACCGAAATAACTCCTGCCGTAAACAAACTGATTGCCTTAAGAATAGCCTTTACTTTCATAATTGTTTCTCCTTTCAGTGTGAGCCTTTGTTCTGTCTTTTTTTATTTACCGGCAACAGCTTCAACAGCTTCCTTGATTATCTCGCAAGCCTTGTCGCAGTCGCTTTCGGTTACAATAAGCGGCGGAACCATTCTGATAACTCTTGAGCCGATGGCGGTAATGAGCAGCTTTCTGTCAAAACATGCGTGCTTTACTTCAACGCTGTCAATGTCGTCAAATTCAACGCCCACCATCAAGCCCTGACCTCTCACTTCTTTTACATGCGGAAGCGCCGAGAGCTTTTCCATAAAGTATGCGCCGACTTTTTTTGCATTTCCTGCAAGGTCCTTGTCCAACATCTCGGTTATCGCTGCCAGAGAAGCGGCGCAGCATACGGGGTGTCCGCCGAAGGTGGTTCCGTGAGAGCCGGGCGTAAACGCCTTTGCTACTTCCGCGGTAGCGCATATCGCGCCTATCGGCATTCCGCCGCCCATCGCCTTAGCCATTGAAACGATATCAGGCTTTATGCCGTAGTTCATAAAGGACATCACCGCGCCGGTTCTGCACCAGCCTGTCTGAACCTCGTCAAGCAGCAGCAGAATGTTGTTTTCGTCGCAGAATTTTCTGAGTCCGGTCATAAATTCGGGAGTTGCGGGATTAACGCCGCCCTCGCCCTGAACAGGCTCAATCATAATAGCAACCGTATTTTCGGTGCAGGCGTCCTTGAATGCCTGCAAATCATTATAAGGCGCATAGGTGAATCCGGGAACCATACCGCCGAAGCCTATCTGACAGGCATTGTCGGGCTGACCGGTAGCGCTCATTGCGCCGAAAGTTCTTCCGTGGAAGGAGTGTGCGGCAGTAACAATGTTGTAGTGGTCGGGTCCGTATTTTTCTACGCCATATTTGCGTGCCATCTTTATCATAGCTTCGTTTGCTTCCGTGCCGGTGTTCTGATAGAATATCTTATCCATACCGAGCGTGGTGCAGATTTTTTCGGCAAGCAGAGCCTGCGGGACGGTGTAGGGATAATTAAAGGTTTGCATAATTGTTCCCGCCTGTTCGCGGACAGCCTCTACCACCTTTTCGTTGCAGTTGCCCACCGAGTTTACTGCAATGCCCGCATAAAAATCGAGATAGGGTGTTCCTTTTTCGTCATACATATAAACGCCGTTAGCGCTGTCTGCGACGAAATCAAAGCGCTCATAGGTTTCGACCATGTATTTTTTTGCCTTTGCCTTTAGCTCTTCAGCCGTCAATCCTGTGTCCTGAAGCTTCATAAAAACCATCTCCTTAATTGTTCCGGCAACGGCGCCCACCGTTTTAGGCTTGTTGCCTTTTGTTTATTATCTTGAACAATTACAGTATACATCTTTGCAATGATAATGTCGATGACTTTCAAATATTTTCGGCATTTTTTACGAAAATACTTATATACAGCCTGTTTCTATGTAAAATATAATACGAAATGAATGTTATGGCGCAGTAAAAATTCATTTCTATGAAACATTTTGTTCTATATAATGAACAAAATGGGCAAAATAATAAAGACCTCCTCCTTTACGAAACAAAAAAACATATGAACGATGTCTTTGAGGTGCCGTTATTTATATATTTGTGTTCTTCCTCGCAGTTAAAGCGGAAAATTTCATTTATGTTAACCTGCTGAATCTCGCGGCCTGTGTCAACGGTCAGAACTCCCTCCAGCACGGACAAATACTCCTTTGTGCCCGAGCCGTGACCGCCGCTCGAATAAACTCCGCCGGGGAGTATTTCAATATGGTACAGTTCGATTTTCTTGTTATCTTCATAGGGGAAGCAGGTTTTTACGGTGAACTTCTCGCCCTCTTTTATGGGATAAACCTCAGATATCTTAACAAGGTAAGAGTCCTCGGGCGGAGAAGCAATAAGCTCGGTAAACTCGATTCTAAGCCCGCTTGCAATTTTTCCGAGAACGTTTATAGAAGGGTTAGCCAGCCCTTGCTCAATCTGATAAAGCATACTTTTGCTGACGCCTGTTTGTTCGGCGGCATCGTCAAGACTCCACCCGTGGGAAGTGCGAATACGGTTGAGATTTTTTGAAATGTTGTAGCTTAAATAGTCCATAGCTGTAAAGCTCCTTTGTGATATGATGTCGTAAACAGACAAGCTTATTGTAAAAAGCGTGCGTGTGCTTCCGATAAATATGACATTGAAATAAATGTATAATAAACGCTTGAGTTTATTATACCATAGAAATAAACGGATTAACAATACCCGCACAGCCAATTTGTAGATTTATACAATTATTGTATAAATACGCTGTGCGGATTGTATATATAAATTTAGAAAGATGCTCTTGCAAAATATAGCATGTTGTTTTCGCAGGGATGCGCCTTTATTCGAATGGAGTTCTGCTTTCGAGACAAAAGCAGACAGAAGAAGTCAATCGAAACATTTATTGGCTAATCCAAATAAGCAAGTATATCAACCATATCTCTTTTCAATGTTTTGCATATATTCGATTCTGTCTGTTTAATTTTGCGCAAAGAGAATACTCCTCTTGTGTTCTCCCATTTCATCGTTTCCATAAAGGTTGTCGGGCGGGGATTCGCCTTTGAGTACTGCTTTCGGAGCAGCTCCCAAAGGCTGTACGCTTCTCTGTCAATCTCAAGAGCAAGCTCGTCCCAGC
>JBJFGA010000290.1:0-8454 GCA_051892275.1 Oscillospiraceae bacterium
CCGCTGCTTATGACTATTATCAGCTTCTCACACATATTTGCCGCTTGTATCATGCAGCGCACATGACCTATGTGCAGGGGGTTGAAGCTGCCTCCGTACATTCCGCACTTGTATCTCATACCCATTCCTCCTTATTCAAATTTGTCATAGACCTGTGTGCAGAAGCAGTCATCACACCACCTAGAACGCGCGCAGCGCCTTTGCTCCCTGAAATACTGTTCCGCCCTGTCGAAATCAGCCGCGCTCCTTATTTCATTCAGCGGGAATTTGTATTCGTAGCTAGTGTAACTGCACGGGCTTATATAGCCGTTTTCATTCACGAACCAGAACCACGCGCCCGGGTCACATTCCTCCACCGGCATAGGCTTATCCAGCGCGGCGTACATAAATCGCTCCATGTACCTTTCGCTCCCATGAATTACAAGACCCTTTTCTGCGAACCGCCGTTTCAACGAGGGCAGCTTCTCCGCGAAAGTCCGGGACTGCTCGAACAACAGCCGGTTGTCGCCGAAGAATTCCGGACGGTCGTAGCCGCCAAGACGGTTGAATGTAACCTCGTCAACGCCAAGACTTTGCAGCAATTCGCAGAAGCGTTCAAAGTCGGCGATGTTCCTGCGCATGAGAATGGTATTCACCTTGATTTTCAGTCCGCTGCCGGAGCTGCGCCTTATGCGGTCAAGCTCCCGTATTCTCCCACAGACCATATCGAAATGACCTTCGAAACCACGCACATCATCATCGCACTCCCGGAAGCTGTCAAGACTGAACACTATCTCGCTGAAGCAGCCGTCTATTCTGCGGAGCTTTTCCTCCGTCAGAGGAACGCCGTTTGTGGTGGCGCTGACCTTGATCCCAAGCCTGTGCAGCCGCTCGGAATGCTCAAGCAGGTCGCTTCTCAGGAACGGCTCGCCGCCTATCCAGCTTACCAGAACCTCGTCCCCGGTCTGCTTTACATATTCGCTCAGCACCACGCTGAACGACCTTATCAGCTCCGGGTCTGCATTGTCACGTTTTCGTTCGACATCTCTGCTGTAAGAGCAGAATTTGCACTTTAGGTCGCAGTTCTGGGTCACTCTCCAGACAATAACACGCTTCTTAGCCATGACGCTCCCTCCTGTGTAACTCACAATGTTCAGTCACTCTTTAACCTGTATATTCTGCTTGGACGATGTGCGCCGCCGGTTTCCATGCGCTCCGTTTCCTCTATCATCGGCGCTATCCACTTGCGGAAATTCGCCTTGTACAGCGTTTTTCCCAGCAGAATCTCGTAAACCCGCTGAAGCTGTGGAAGTGTGAATTCCTTCGGCAGCAGCTCAAACGCTATTTTGGTGTATTCAACCTTGTTGCGGATACGCTCTCTGCCGTACTCAATAATTCGCTTGTGGTCGAAAGCAAGCTCTTTATTGCTGTTCAGCAGCTCGTCAACGTCATACAGTGCCGCAGAGATCGTCCTCTCACCAGCCCTGACGTTAAGCTTATCCGCGCTTGTCAGCGAAAGATACGACACCGAGATTATCCTCATACGTGGGTCACGGTCCACATCTCCCCATGTGTAAAGCTGTTCAAAGTAGATATCCCGAAGCCCGGTCTTTTCCTCCGCGCCGCGCCTTGCAGCTTCGTCAAGCGTTTCGTTTATTCCAACGAACACGCCCGGC
The DNA here is from genome assembly GCA_051892275.1 of Oscillospiraceae bacterium. Classification (GTDB taxonomy): domain Bacteria; phylum Bacillota; class Clostridia; order Oscillospirales; family Ruminococcaceae; genus CAG-115. Next base: position 1,656 of record JBJFGA010000290.1, read on the forward strand.
AGCGAGAGCATTCCCTGGTACGGGAACTCACTTCTTTCGACAAGCGCTATCTTCAGCCGGTCGTCCTTTATCGTGAACATCAATAAGTCAACCGCCACCGAGGGCTTCTCGTATGCTGCGCTGTTGTACTCTTTCAGAAATTCCTGTTCTGTCACTCTGCGTCCTCCTTTACGTTAGTAGTACTTTAATACTAACCTCATCTACATGATAGTATTTTTTTGCTACTAAGTCAATACCTATCTGTCATATTTGTTAGATATCAATAAAAATATTTTCTATATACATCTCCTTTTGTAACTATTGCTGCAACGATCTGTGCATATAATACCAGTTTCATAGTGATATTCAGAGTTTGAATATGACGACAACTGCATATCCTGCGAACGGACATAACATTGTGTTCAAAAACTCTGTCGTATCATTTGAGTTTCAGCATTTCCTATCGCAGCAGACTGCTGAATGTAATCAGTAAGAATAACTCACGGTACTATATGATATCTTATCTCCAAAGCCGATTTATCTTGATAAATCTCATATAGCTTATACTGCCTCTCCAAAGTCAACTATCAATTATTCCCTAAAAACAAATCACTTTGTGCCTTGACAAACAAATCAAACTGTGATATAATACATATGTAAAATCAACACATGTACCGGAGCAATAATAATGAGAAAGTATATCGAAGAAAACTTCTCTGAAATCTATTCTCATTTCAGAGATTTTCAGACCAACAAAGACTATGAGCGATATTGGAATAAATGTATAGAGGCAATCAGCGACGAGCAGCTTTTGTCGCATATTATTTTCTGCAATGATGTATTCTGCATGCCGCCCGTTAAAACATTTCTTACCTATTACAAGGACGATTTTATTGTATTGACAGGCAAAAGCAACGCTGAATTGCCCTTGTTCGTCAAAAAGAGCATCGGCGCTTTCTGGGGTATGGTATTCAAGTTTGGGCTTGGCTATAAAGGGCAAAAGAGCGTGTCTGTATCAATGAATGAGTATTTCAAAGTTAGGACAGCAACTTATTTCACCAAAGAGGAGATGTAGCTATGGGTTACACAAGGAACGATATTTTGGAGCAGTGCAAAACTGCATTTCAAAGCATAAGCACATTTTACAAACAACCGTTTATAAATTACAGAGGCAAGACAGATGATACAGATGAGTATTTCACGGAAGCGATAGCCGAATTCCTTTGCGAACGCATATCCGAATTTACGAACCGGATAGACACAATTACAAGAAAGAGCACCTATAAAACACCCGGTCACGACGGCATTATAAAGGACCTCGACAGTGGACGCGAAGAAGAGATCATTGCAATGAAAATGTATGACAAGCAATATGATTATATCGGAAAAATGATCGATTATCAGACCCCGCTGAAAAACAAGCGCTCCGACGAGGCAGGCAAAATCGACCTGCTCGCTTATGACGGCGCAACGCTTCGTATCCTTGAATTAAAGAAACCCGACAGCGTTGAAACAATGCTGCGCTGTGTGCTTGAGGGATATACATATTTCAGAACAGTGGATAAAGCCAAGCTGCTTGCGGACTTTAAGCTGCCGAATGATACAATAGTCAAAGCTTGTCCGTTTGTTTTCAGTAATGGTGAACAGCATAACGAATTGAGAGAAGAACGGCGTCATTTAAAACGGCTTATGGATTTGCTTGACAGCAAACCTTATTTTATAAGCGAAATCAACGGAAAATATTATGTAACGGAGGAATAAAGCAATGAAAAAGCTGATTGACAAAATCGGGTTAGAAACCTTTTGGGGCGGAATATTCGCGCTCATTACTGCGGCGGCGATTATTACAGAAGTTGCAATGGCAAATTTCGAGCCTGCTGCTATTGCAGGCGGCGTTAAAGATTTTTTTGGAACGCTGATTACTATTGTAATGCTGCTGGTTGCTGTAAGAGCATTAAAGCCCAAGAAGCAGGCAACCTCATTTGAGGAAAGAATGAATGATGCACTGAACGGTTGGTTGGAGAATCACTCCAATATGATAGTAAAGACATCAAAACTGCCACAAGGTCATGAGAACGATTTTGGCATGAGTATGACTACCGATGTTAACCGATTCTATAATAGCGAGCTTCTGAAATCAGACGGAGGTAACGGTGTCGGCAGATTTTTCAGAATAACTAAGATAGACAGAAAAACTTATGAATCGAACGATGTACAGGTCATATTCTTCCTCAACTCGCAGACATATTGCGTTTCAAACGAATCTAACGATAAACTGACAGAACTAATGACAGTAGCCTCGAATCTCTCAATGTACATACAAGGAGTTATTGACGGTATAAATGTAGGAGCAGTCCGCAAGGATAACAACGATACAGTTATGATTCCGATAACATTTAAAGAGCCTATCGTAACAGATGAGCGTGAAGATATTGATAAAGTAATTAACCTCATCGACAGAATGTACGAAGCTATGCTTGTATCTGCAAGAAGAAAATAATATGGACGAATTACTCAACAAATTTCGCAAATATAGCCGCCAATTTATTTGCTGGTGGATAACTACGATTGTTTCGATATTCATTCCGCTCATCGGTATGCTTGCCGGCGTAACGCTAGCGAAGCTTAAATGCAGGTCGTGCGGCAAAAAGTTTGAATACCGGAGCGATGGGAGATAAATGAAAGTACGTATCATTCGCGGCAAAAATCAGATTGGCGGGAACATCATAGAGATTTCCACTGAAAATACAAAAATCCTGCTTGACGCAGGGTTTGAGCTTGACGGCGAAAATGCACTTCCGGATATTCAAGGGTTGTTCGATTTTGCAGGTTATGACGCTGTTTTTGTATCTCACTATCACGCCGACCACCTTGGACTTGTTTATCACGCACATAAGGATATCCCCGTGTATATGGGCGAGGGCTGCTATAATATAATCAGAGCGTCTGACCGCTACAAAAAGCAGGAAGCGATAACTCCCACGGGATTTCTTCGCCACAAGCGAAAAATTGTTGTCGGTGATATTACGGTCACTTCTTTTCTCTGCGACCACTCCGCGTTTGACAGCTATATGCTTCTCTGTAAGGCAGACGGAGAAAGCGTACTCTACACGGGAGATTTCCGTTCTAATGGAAGAAAACCGTTTGATATGCTGTTGAATGCGCTCCCAGCAAAGGTTGACAAGCTGATTTGCGAGGGTACAACGCTTTCAAGGGACGGCTATATCCCGCAGACCGAAGCGGAGCTTGAAGAAAATGCGGTAAAGCTGTTTTCGGAGCATAAAGGCCCTGTATTTGTTCTTCAATCGTCAATGAATATCGACAGAATAGTGACTATGTATCGCGCTGCAAAGAAAACAAGGCGTGTTTTCCTTGAGGACGCATATATGGCGGAAATCACGACAGCCGCAGGCGAGCATATCCCTAACCCGAAATTCAGCGATGTATATGCTTTCATAACCAACCCGTTAAAATACGAATTCATTGTAAAATATCAGCGAAAAGTCGGCAAGGATAGAATATCCAAAATGCACTTTGTAATGTGCGTCAGGACAACTATGCTTTCTTATCTGAAATCGCTTTCCGAGAAGATGTCTTTTGAGGACGGAGTTCTGATTTACTCATTCTGGAGTGGCTACCGTGGAAGCGATAGTATGAAAGAATTCTTGTCGGAGTGTGAAAAAATGGGGCTTCATATTGAAACTCTGCACACAAGCGGTCACGCAGATGAAGGTACGATCAGAATATTGATCGAGAGAGTTAACCCCACAGTACTGATTCCGGTTCACACAGAAAATTCGCAGAGGTTCAAAGAAATCGCTCCATGGGTTAGGATTGAAGAATAGATGGGATAAATATGGTTTTCTGCAATGTGTCCTAGAGTTTTGTGAGAAGTGGGATAAGAAATACCCGAACATTCTCCTGCGGTATGTCGAGGGCAAAAAAGCCTGCGGAATTTTCGGTGTGTATCGGGTAAATTGCATTCCTCGGCGAAATTGCTTTTATTGCCTTGGCGATGGTGTCGGGGTCAGCGTGACCGCTTGTGTGCAGGTGAACGACCCTAGCGCCATTCCTCCACTGTTCCTTAAGGAAGTCGTCCCATTCCTTGTTGTAGGTGGTTTTCCTGCTGTCAAGATAGCCGTTCCACATTGAATAAACGATCACGGGTTTCAGGTCGAGAAAGATGTTCTCCGCCGATATGGCGAAGATGATAATAAACAAGCTGAAATCTATGGGCAGCGAATTTTTTCGTTCCTCTGTTTCGAATATCTCTATGCCGTCCAGCATTATCAGAACAGACAGCAAGCATATCACCGCCTCTGTCGGCGCGATAAGCAAAGCTATCGAGAAAAGCCGCAAGATCACTTTCAGATACAACTGCTATGGAACGGATTTATACCGCTCTCCCTCAGAAATGAGATCGCCGCAATGTCAAGGATAATTGCCAAGGAATACAGCGACACCCCAAACCCTGTATCATCTCCGGATTGACCGTTTCCACTGGTCTAATTCACAAAACGCAAAAGTACCATAAATGGTACATGCCTGCTGTTATAATATGCTTTACAATCTTGACGAGGAATTCGGCGGGATTGGTTACGTGGAGCTGGACTGCGTTAACAAAACTCTCACGACAATTGTATAACTCCCGTTTCAGCAGGGCAGTCAGATAAGGAGATGAAAGCGAATGACTTATGTTATGAGCGATATTCACGGCGAATATAAGAAGTATGTCAGAATGCTGGAAAGCATCGGCTTCCATGAAACGGATACTCTTTATGTGCTCGGTGATGTGGTTGACCGAGGACCGGAGCCGATCAGGATTCTCCTGGATATGATGAACCGTCCAAATGTTTTTCCGCTGATGGGAAATCACGACCTTGGCGCCCTTGCGGTATTGGAGCAATACAGCTCGGAAGCGCCCGGCGGTTTGTTCAGCGATGATTTCGTACAGGTGCTGGAGGAATGGTGCAAAGACGGCGGCGAGTCAACGATAAAGGGATTTTTTGCGCTTTCAAAGGAACAGCAGAATGATGTTATTGATTATCTGAAAGAGTTTTCTCTGCTTGAGGTCGCCGAAACTGATTGCAGGACCTTTGTTCTTGTCCACGCCGGGCTGGGAAACTACCGTCCCGGGAAGAAGTTGCGCGAATACACCGACGAGGAGCTGCTTTTCTGCCGACCCGACCCGGCGGAGCAATACTTTGATGACGAAAGTGTGTATGTTGTCATGGGGCATACTCCAACGCCTTACTTTTCCGGGAAGCCGGAGATCTACAAAAATGGCAGGAATATCTTCATAGACTGCGGCGCTTGCAGTCCAAAGGGGCGGCTGGCTTGCCTTTGTCTTGAAACGATGGAAGAATTTTATGTATAGCGAATATGGAAACTGGCTGTACGAAAAGAGGTGACCATGTCATGGTGGCATGGTCACTTTAGAGTAAAGCGCTTTGCTTGCCATCTACTACCGTTCAACAGAGTGTTGCCGAGTAGTTGAAGCTTCTCGGACACCTTCCATTTGACTTACGTCGGAGAGTTTATTCCGCGGCGACTCGTGACTACCTCGGCAGACGGAAGAATACTTGAATATTAACTGGAATAAAAATGTCGAATTTCTGTTAAATTTAAGAAATATTCTCATAATATATTGACAAAACGCGGAAAAAGTAGTAAAATACATTCCAAGAGATATATAAATTCTGTTTCCACTTGTCAATATAGAAAAGTAACGAAAGGAAGAATGATCATGAATACTGAGAAAAAAAGCAGTCATTCTGTTCTGAGAAGGCTTATTCCCGCTGTGGCTATGTTTGCCGCGTCGTCGTTAATGCTTTCAACGGCTACATACGCGTGGTTCACCATGAACAAAGAGGTTCAGATGACCGGGCTGAATATGTCGGCAACTGCCAGCGAGGGTATTGAGATTTCACTGGGTGGTGTGGATTCTTCCGGGGCGCTTGCGGCAGATTTGTCTGCGACCCCTGCCGATACTGAAGATGAAAAAGGCTGGGGTAGCACGGTAGTCGTGGGCAATTATTACAACGATATCGGAAAGCTGATTCCTGCTTCGTCGGTGGACGGAACTAGTTTTTATGATGCGACGAACGCCAGCGATAAGGGCAGACAGGCCAGCACATTCAAATCGATCACGCTTGGCGGCGAAACAATGGCGAAGCTAGATCAGCGCGCCACATTTGATCCGGCAGGAGAGAACACTGCGAACGGAAATGCGGGATATTATGTGGATATCCCGGTACATATCAGGACGTCAAAGATAGCTACCACACCGGACGAACAAGGTGATATATACTGCAAGCTGATAATAAGCAGTGAAGATACGGTCAACAAGGACCTGTATAAGGCGGTTCGCGTAGCGTTTGTTCCGGTCAATCCATCCGGCACAACAAAGATTTTTGCTATTGATGATACCTACTATGGCGTAGGAGCTGTCAGCAGTGAAACAGGAAAATCATCGGTCGCTGTTATAACGGGCTGTGTTTCAGATGACGATTTCCCCGCCGGAGATGGCGAGGTATCCGGACTTCAACTCCCGTATGCCGCTAGCGCCGGCACTTATGGGCATTTGGACTTTATTGTAAGAGTATGGCTTGAGGGTGAGAGTACCTCCTGCTATGACGACAAAGCCGGTCAGGCATGGAATATCAGTCTTGCATTCTCTTTAGGCGAGTTCCAAACTACATAATTTATTCGGTTAAAGAAGACCTCGCATGATACTGCGGGGTCTTTTGATTTTTCATCTTATGTAAGTAATACTAATAACCATTTAAACTCAGGAAATCTTTACAGAAATCCAGCACCG
>JBJFGA010000291.1:0-2140 GCA_051892275.1 Oscillospiraceae bacterium
CAACAGCCCCGTACTCTTTGTGCAAATCAGATGCCGCTAAGCAGCTTCTTTTCCATTTCATTTCTGTCTGATGCGTATTCCAGAGCGGTCTCGTAAGAGATCAGTCCGGTCTTGTACAGCTTTGCAAGGCTGTCGTTGAGGGTGCACATTCCCAATGCGCCGCCAGCCGCCATGGTGGTCTCCATCATGTTTATCTTAGAGGAACGGATAAGGTTCTTGATCGCGTCGGTACCGACCATGACTTCAACCGCAGCAACTCTGCCCTTGCCGTCGGAACGCGGGATAAGCGACTGCGCGATAATGCCCTGTATCATGTTCGCCAGCTGTGAACGCACCTGATCCTGCGAGTGGATCGGGCAGGCGTCGATGATTCTGTCTATCGTCTGCGCGGCACTGGAGGTGTGCAGCGTGCCGAATACGAGGTGTCCGGTTTCCGCCGCGGTCATAGCAAGGGAGATGGTCTCATAGTCACGCATCTCACCGATGAGGATAACGTCCGGGTCCTCACGCAGGGCGCTTCTGAGCGCCTCGTGGAAGGAAGGAACATCTCTGCCAAGCTCACGCTGATGGATAGTCGCCTTCTCCTGCTTGTAGCGGTACTCGATCGGGTCTTCGATGGTGATAACGTGGCAGGCACGGGTCTTGTTGATGTACTCTACAAGCGCAGCCAGCGTTGTGGACTTACCGGCGCCGGTCGGACCTGTTACCAGCACCAGACCTCTGCGCTTCTTTGCGAAGTCAAGCAGCACCGGCGGCATCTTCAGTTCTTCAAGCGTGGGTATCTCGGCGTTCAGCAGACGGATACAAGCCGCGAGCTTTCCGCTCTGGCGGAACACGTTTACACGCTGTCTTGCGCCGTTCTTCAGCTCAAAGCTGAAATCTATGTCCTTGCCCTCGGTGAGCATTTTCTCCTGCTCCGCCGAAAGAATGGAAAGAATGGTTCTGTTTACGACCTGGTCAGAAAGCTCGGTGTACTTGCGAAGCTCGCCGTTTACACGGACAACAGTAGGTGCGCCAACCGTCAGATGGATATCCGACGCGTTCATTTCTCTCGCCTGCATTATAAATTCTTCAAAAGTCATAATATGTATATCCTTCCGTAATATAGTTTATGTGTGGGTCAGTGGTTACTTGATCTTGAACTGAATTCCGCTTGCGGAAAAATAGACCTCATTCGAGGTGTTGGCGATACGCTGGTTGATCACGCCGATTATCCTCATAAGCGCGGTCTGTCTGGGATCGTCGGACATGATCGAAAGCCCGGTTTCCAGCGTGATTATGGTCATGCTTCCGTCCAGCTCGTCAATACGCTCGCGCATGCTCTCGATGTCGGCGATTATGCTGCGCTCGATGGACTTCATCATCTCGTCGTTCATGCTGCCGATATCGGGACACATTCTGTCCATTACGATCTCGGCATAATCGTTTAGCCTGTCCATGATAACGAACTTGTGGTCGCCGATCTTCTCCGCAGGGTTCTCGGTCACGCCCTCAACGATGTCCCACTCAACGCCGTTCTGGTTGTTGCCGTATTCGATACGGTGCAGGATATCCGGGTCTACCGCGTCTCCTGTGCGGAGATAGAGTACATAATCGTAGTGGGAGTAGTTGGTAACAGCCCATCGGGACTTACCGCTTGCCGATCCCCCGGTTATTAGAATGGATTTGGACATTTAGCCACCGTTCCTTTCTGCTGCGGCTGCGGCAGTCCCGCCGGTCGCAGTACAATAAGAATAATACAGCAGAATTCTCTGCCACAGAACAAAAACCTTTAAAATATTGTACCACATTTTCGTCATTGTGTAAAGTGCTTTTTGTTAAAAATATACAACCCCCAAAAAAATTGTGGAAATCTTCTGTTTTCTCAATACTATAATTGTACATTTTTCTAAAAACAGCCCTTTCCCGTACCGTTACATAACGCTCGGCAATGGCTATTTATGCGGACATACAGCTGTCTGAAGAAAAAATTTGAGATTTTTAAAAAAATTTTTGAAAAAAGTGTTGACAAACAAAAAAAAACGTGATATAATATACAAGTCGTCAGGGAACAGCGGACAGAAATGTGAACTGATAAGGACTTTATCGCTGGTGTAGCTCAGCTGGTAGAGCAGCTGATTTGTAATCAGCAGGTCGGGGG
>JBJFGA010000292.1:0-8335 GCA_051892275.1 Oscillospiraceae bacterium
CCTTGAACTCAGTGAGATTGTTGGTCTGCATTTCAGACAGCATGGTTTTCATCATCTCGGTGGAGATGTCGTTGGTGTATATCCTGTCCGGTTCACGCTCGGCTTTGCTCTCCTCCGCAACATTCATCATGGAGGTCATCAGGCTGGTGTAATCCACAGTTTCCTTCTGGAGGGAAACCGGGAACGAAGCCAGCGTGGAGCGCTCAACGCTGTTTATGTACTCCTGCACGCCGTTGGAAAGCGACAGTATCAGCGCGATACCGATTATTCCTATGCTCCCCGCAAACGAGGTCAGGAACGTTCTGCCCTTTTTCGTCATGAGGTTGTTGCGGGAGAGGGAAAGCGCCGTACCAAAAGACATGGAAGTCTTTTTGCCCTTCTTCACATCAGACTTGCGTTCTACCTGCTGTTCAGCTTCGGAAGCGGGGTCAAACGGGTCGCTGTCGCCGACTATCTCGCCGTCCAGCAGCTTAACGATACGGGTGGAGTACTTCTCCGCGAGATCTGGGTTGTGCGTTACCATGATTACAAGACGGTCTTTCGCGATCTCCTTGATAAGCTCCATTATCTGTATACTGGTCTCGCTGTCCAGCGCGCCGGTAGGCTCGTCCGCCAGCAGTATATCCGGGTCGTTTACCAGCGCTCTGGCGATAGCCACACGCTGCATCTGACCGCCGGACATCTGGTTCGGACGCTTGTTTATCTGATTGCCCAGACCGACCTTTTCCAGCGCTTCCCTTGCGCGGCGGCGGCGTTCAGCCTTGGACACGCCGGACAGGGTCAGCGCCAGTTCTACGTTAGAAAGCACCGTCTGGTGCGGAATGAGGTTGTAGCTCTGGAAAATGAAGCCTACCGAGTGGTTGCGGTACACATCCCAGTCAGAGGACTTATACTGCTTTGTGGACTGACCATTGATTATGAGGTCGCCGCTGGTGTACTGGTCAAGACCGCCGATGATGTTCAGCAGCGTAGTCTTGCCACAGCCGGACTGACCCAGCACCGAAACCAGCTCGCTTTCACGAAAGGCGATAGAAACGCCCTTCAGCGCATGGACTGTTTCACTGTCTGTGGTGTAGTCCTTAACAATGTCCCTTATCTCAAGCATTGAGATCTCCTTCCTGTCTGTCTATGTTTTGTTCCATTACCTTTGCGAATTTGCTGTAAAGCTCCGCGATACTGCGTATTTCCTCCGGGGTGAACGCCGACATTATCCGGTTCAGAACCGTGGTCATACAACAGAGATTTTCTTCAAGAGTCGCTTCCCCGGGCGCTGTCATTGTGACCCGAATGCTCCGGCGGTCGTTCTCGTCCACCTCCCGGCGAATAAATCCCTTTTCCTGAAGTGAACGCAGCGTTCTCGACACCGCCGGCACTGAAATGCACATATTCTGTGCTATCTCTGCAACAGTGACCGGCTTCCCGCCGTGTTTTTTCGGGTGATCAGAAACACAGCACATCACCCCGAACTCCGAAGCGGTTATACCCTTTACAACATTCGCAGGATTTAGCCTGCTCATGATATTCATGCCCTTAGCCATCTGGTCGAGGACGTCCGCCGGGAAGCTGTTCCCGATAAAATCCTCCCGCTCCCACAGCATACTTATCAACCCTTTCAACCTGTCACCTCCTGTCAGAATTGTCGAACCTGCAAAATATTTGTGCACAGTTATATTATAACACCGTTAACTATCTCTGTCAATAATATCTAAAAGATTTCGTCAACATGTATAAATCAGCTTTCCAAATGAAAAAATAATTTACATCAACTCTGAAAGTCCGGTGAAATATGGTGTTTTTTTCATGAACAAACAGGTCGCGGTGCGAAAAAGCTGGACAATGTTCTGGCTGGTGGAAGTTTCGCTGGTAGGTTTGGGCGCAGTGGCGTGGGTGCTTTTCCCGGGAGTCAGTATCGCCGTTCTATCGGCTTTGGTTTTACTCTCGGCAATATTACTGCCGTATTATTACCGGCTGGAATACACCGTCACCAAAGGCGCGCTGAAAATCACGTCCGGTCTGCTGTTCAGGAAGCACCGTCTGCTGCCACCGGAAAATATCCTGTGGGAAACCCGGCTGATACTTCCACCGTTCACCCACCCGGTAATGGTGATACTTCACACCGCCGGCGGCAGGGCGGTGATCTTTGGCGACTACAACTCGCAGTAAGGAAAATTTACCACCGCATTCCATGTTTTCAACATTTTCAACCGAGTATTTAACAATCAGTTTAATTGCCCTCATATTTAACCGAATACTGTAATATAATCCACAATTATACCGAAAGTAGCCGGAATAGAACACACGATGTAATTTTCCCACTGGAAATAACAAAACAAACCCCACCGAGCAGTGACCCGGCGGGGTACATTATATATTAGAAATTCACATTGCGTATATATACCTGACACAGGTTTTTATCGCCCCATATCGGAAGCACTTCCAGCTCCCTGAAGCCCAGGCTCTTGTAAAACGTATTCGCAGAGTCACTGTCAGCATAAAGCCCCTGCTTGATGGTCTTTACCTGTAGGTACTCATACCCCTGCCTGCGGGCGTAATTCAGCATAGCAGTAAACAGGTTCTTACCGACCTTGTGCCGCTGGTACTCCTTCTTAACGCCCATGATGTAAATCTCTGCTGCATAAGGCGAGGTCTCCCGCAGCGCCAGAAATCCCTGTAATCCCACGATCGCCCCGCTGTCCTCCCGGGCAAGCTCCTCGTCATAGGACGCCCACACCGGGACCACACGGCAGTTTGCCGCGAACTCATCTTCTGCGCCCGCTCCGAACCACCCCGGGAGCGTCTCCAGCATATCCCGGCAAATCGCCTCTTTCTCGTCCGGGCTTATGACCTGCTTTACAGTACCCGACTTAGCCATTGAGTCACCCCCTTGTGAATAAGATACTACTATTATACCTCAATATACCGGGGTTGTCAATATTTAACGTGTGTCGCACGAGAACAGCTGACGTTATTCAGAAACGATATCCAGTTCCGGGTGTTTTGCTGCGCTGAAAGCAAGCGCCGCCAGATAGTCGGTAGTCACCGGCGCGTCAAGCATGGTGTTCTCGCCGAGAATAGAAATGCAGTCCGCCTTGCCGTCGTTCACCGGAATATACAAATTGCTGGAAAGCACATAATAATTCTCACCGTTCATCGGCTCGACAAGCTTCAGCGGCAGGATACACTCGCCCTCGGAAAACTCCTGTGTGTACTCGTCGCTCCACTCTCTGTCCCGGCGCAGGGTTATCGTGGACTCAGCCCCGTACCTGCCCCTGTATCTTTTTTCAACCTCAAAACTGTACTCAACATAGTCCTCGTTCGCCGTATGTGAGAGGTATTTCGCCTGTACGACGTATGCGCTTGTCGCGAACGCATTCTCCACGGTTTTAAGCGCAACAGGTCGGTGCCAGCTGTCCAGAACCGCATGTATCATCTGTACGTCAACATTGCCCACCATATCGAATCCCCCACCGATATTCCCCAGAGCACGATATGTGACAGCACCGCCGCCGGAAAACAGCACCGTGTAATAATCCGCAAAACTGCCCTCGCAAAGTTCAAAGGAAGTGTTGAACGGAACGTCCATAAGCTCGTTCAGGCGGGCACTGTCGGTTATCACCTCGGTCTGAAGCTGCGCCCCGCCGAAGCTTTGCTTTTTGTACACCGCCGCAACCGGCTCGCTGTCAAGATACGGCACAGGAATATTGGTCGTGCCAAAGCACACCGCATTTGCCCCGGCAAGGATATCTATCCGCCCGTTTATCTCGTATCCGTCATCAAGCTCGGTGATACCCCGGTCTGCGGCTGTAAATTTCCCCTCTTCAAAGATGTACAGCATAGAGTCCTCGTGGCACAACAACGTTCCGCCGGTAACATGTATCCGCCCCTCGCATAAGATATTCCCGAACAGACTTAATGTACCGTGCTTCAGCAGCAGGCGACCGCCGTTCTCAATATAGATAGTGCCTCGGATATCCGCTCCGCCGGTCAGCGTGAGCGTTTTTCCATTGGGGATTATCAGCTTTTCGTCCTGCTTCAGCTGGAAGTTCTTTTTCAGCGTCCTGCTCTTTGCCAGCACCGGAATAGCTTCCTCGGCATACATTTCATCGCTCCACCATTCCGCGTACATATTGGGCATGGGGTAGGCAAGGCTGCTTTTCAGGCTGGAAAGGCTGCTTTTTGTCCCCGCCACCGCAAAAACAACCATAGTCGGGTCATTCGCCTGCGCCGTTACCCCGACAGCGCCCGTCACCGCCAGCATTCCCGCACACAATACAGCCACAGCTTTTGATCTAATACTCATAATATACCTCCCGTTTTGTCTGAATCCCATGAAACCGGCTCGTCACTGCCCGCTTCACTATCAAAACCAGACAACTCAGGAAAAGGTTGCATTACACTTTATGAGTAAACAAAAAACCGCAAACCCTGATGGGAAAGCGGTTTAAGTACGATATTACCCACGGGGGAATACGCAGGTATAAAAAGAGCCTCAACGCGCAAAATGCGTGTCGAGGCACTCGATTGGCAGGGGCAGAAGGACTTGAACCCTCGACATACGGTTTTGGAGACGGAACTCCTTTTTCAAACAAATGCCTTTACAATGCGCTTTTATCGGCGCATTTCTTGTTTTTGACGACAATTTGACGACGCTTTCACTATTTTCTTTTCAGCTTTGCTCTTACATTGCTGACAGCTTGACAACGCCTCAAAAGCCGCTCACAAAGCGGAAAAAGGAAAATGACAGCAGCTTGACGGTCAAGCCTTTTCTTCTCCCGTGAACAGATAGAAATAGCTCAACCCCGTGTATTGATGTATAGCCGAGATTTCCGTAAAATTCAAGCCGTAATTCAGCAGTACGTCCTTGCAGGGCTTGTTGGTATACAGAAAATTCAGCTTGCTGCTCAAAAGATATTTGCAGTCATAAAGGTTGAAATCGTTACCGTCTGCGTCCTTGACCTTGCTTACTCTGTACAGGATAACCCTCGAAATCTGTATCATAACGGTTTTGGCAACATCATTATCAACACATCTGTCCGACAGCTCGAGTATATCAAATATAGCGTCATAATCAAAGCTGGAATGTTCGCCTGCGCTGTGCTTTTCGGGATTGAACTCACTCTCCGAGGGATTTGTTAGAAACGTAATGCTCGCATTCAGCAGCTTTGAAAAGCAACCCAGCTTTTCGTCTGTGATATCGTAGCTGCCAAAAAGCGAAACCGTTCTCTGATAATAGGAACGTAGCTTTGAAGCAAAGGACTTTTTCGCAGAGGGCTGATATTCAAGCTCCACATTATCATTGGATAGGCTTTCGGCGGTCACATTGAAATACTCCGCAAGCCGCTCCATTGTTTCGGCTCTGGGCTTTGAGCCTTGCTTCTGCCAATTACCGAAAGAGTTTCTGTTGAGATTTAAGTCCGTCAACAGCTTGTTCTTGGTTATACCGCGCTCCTCTATCAGAAGAACGAGTTTATCGTAAAACTCCATAAAAAGCTCCTTTTCCGTCAAAACAGACAAAATGCCCCTAAAATTTTTAGCAACAATTACCTCTTGCTATATCATATTTTTCGTTGTATAATAAATAATGACAAATATAACATATAAATCATTATGTATTCACCTTTTGCCCAATAAACACACAAAAATAGTTTCTTGATACACATTATATCATATTCTTGTTATGTTGTCAATAAAAAATATAAGGATGAAATATGTTTAACGAAGTCATTATTCCATTAAAATGCGCCTCTCCCCCGACGCCGTTCCCGCTCGGCGCTCTGCCGACTAATGTGCGGCATTTCGTGGAGTACACGGCGAAGGCGATACAAGTGCATAGCGATATGCCTGCCGCTCTTGCATTATCGGTGCTGTCGGCTTGCGTTCAAGGCAAAGCCAAGATTGCGGTCACGCCCGAATGGAGCGAGGAACTCAACCTCTACACTGCCGTAATCGCAGAGCCTGGCGAGAGAAAATCTGCGGTATTCGCGGCGCTCACTGCTCCCGTGCAGGAGTTTGTTGATACCTATAATCAGCTCCACGCCGCCGAAATTGCCGCTTATAAAAATAAACTGAACAAGCTAGAAGCGCAAAAGTCGGACTTAATCAACAAGGGCGGCAATGACGATGATATCGAAAAGCTTCAGCTTGAAATCCTCGAGCTTGAAGCCGCTCCCAAAACACCGCTTCGCCTGATTGCAACAGACTGTACCCCCGAAGCAACGGCGGCTGTTATGGCAGCAAACAACGGAAAGATTGCTATTCTATCCGACGAGGGCGTGTTTGATGTTATGGCTGGATTGTACACCAACGGGCGCACTAACATCAACATCTACCTCAACTCCTACGACGGGCAGGCAATCTCCATTGACAGGAAATCAAGCGGAAGTCTGGTGTTGGAGCGACCGCTGATAACATTCGGGGTATGCTGTCAGCCGAGTGTAATCACCGAATTTGTTGCTGATAAGCGGTTCTTCGGAAAAGGGTTAGCGCAGCGGTTTCTGTTCTGCCAGCCGCCCTCGCTCTGCGGAAAGCGAACTCTCATCAATCTCCCTGTGGAACAAAACACAAAGGACAAGTATGCCGCCCTGATAAACAAGCTGTTATCCCTGCCCGACAGCTCGGAGAAAATCACGCTTTCGGAAGAAGCATTCAGCGCTTTCAGCGACTTTTTCAATGAGATTGAAGCAAAAATCGGCAGCGAGGGGAAATACAGCGACACTCGCTCTTTTCTGAACAAGCTGCTCGGCAAAACTGCAAGAATAAGCGGTCTGCTACACCTTTGCGACAATAATATCAGCGCACCGCTCAATAAAGACACAATGCAGAATGCAATCGCAATAGCTCGGTACTTCATAGCTCAAAACGAGCTTCTGATGAACGAAAACGCTGATATAACGGCGGCAGAGTATGTTGTTGAACGCATTATAAAGACCGCTAAAAAGGACGGTCAAGACACATACAGGGCAAGGGATTTGAAGCGTTTCTGCCAAAAGTACAAGTCGAAAGAGCTTGACGAAATTCTGCTATTGCTGGAAGAACACAAGTACGTTCAATTTATACCCGACGCAGGAAAGCAAGACCGCTCCTGCGGAAAATATATCATCAATCAAAATATCTTGGCTTGACCGTCAAGCTGCTGTCAATCTCGATAATCACGATAACAATGCGGCTTTAACTCCCCTGTCAAGCCGTCACAACGCCGAAAGGAGAATATACTATGAAAACTATAATCGACTATCCAACCAAATTCTACACACCCGATGATGTTATGCAAATACTTCATCTCGGACGAACACAAGTGTATAAGCTGTTCAAGTCCGAAACCTTTCCCGCTATCAAAATCGGCGGCTCTCTGCGTGTTGATGTCAAGCGTTTCGAGAATTGGTGCGACAAGTACGCAGGAAGGAAGTATGTTCTGTAAGGAGATGAATTAAGTGGCTGAAAAAGCGTCAAAGCGCAAGGATAAACGCTATGAAATCAAGGTGTCAATCGGCAACGGAAAGCGCACCTCTGTATATGGCAGCACCGAAGCCGAAGCACGGAGAAAGGCAAAGGCTCTCCGAGAAGAAGCCGTGAGGTACGACCTCTCGAATATCTCAAAGCTGAGCGTTCAAGCATACGTTGAGCATTGGCTCTATACGGTCAAAATTCACGAACTCAAGCCTGCGTCATTTGACAGATTGGAGCAAAGCTGCGTTTATCAGATATTCCCTAATATCGGCGCTATCCAAATGCAGGCTCTGACCGCTGATGATGTTCAGCAAATGCTCTCAGAGGTTTCAAAAACGCACTCGTTCTCGACTGTCAAAAAGGCTTACAACTGCCTTAACGCTTGCTTTAATTGGGGAGTTATGAGAAACGAGATTATCCGAAATCCTATGCTCGGCTGCGTTCTCCCCTCAAAAACCACCGGTCAACCAAAGGAAATCCGTGCATACACGAAGAACGAGGTAGCAGCTATTGTCACCGAGTGTACTCGCTGCTATAAAAACGGCAAATCTGTTTATCGCTATGGATACGCATACATACTTATGCTTAACACAGGGATAAGGCTGGGCGAAGCGCTCTATCTCAAATGGGAAGATGTCGATTTAGAGAACCGAACCATTTATATTCACGGGAATGTATCCGAACACAAAGTCCGTGAAAACGGCAAGGTGTACTATGTTCTTGAAGAACAGAACACCCCCAAAACCAAAAAGTCCGTGCGTTATGTCAGCCTTAACGACAGAGCTGTTGAAGCGCTCGAAAAGCTGAAAGAAATCGCAGGAGAGGATACTCACGTTCGGGTTTGAAAAAAGAACTGTGTAAACACGAATAATCCCGAAAAACGTACCAA
>JBJFGA010000293.1:0-2136 GCA_051892275.1 Oscillospiraceae bacterium
TCGGCACTGTCTTTCTGCAAATCTTTTCCTTCGTTCAAACGGTTATTAGTATAAAAAGGTGCAGACCCCGCAAGAGATCTGCACCTTAAATTCAACATAATTCCGAATTCCGCATTCCGAATTCCGAATTAGAAATCAGCCCTTAGCCATAGCTGCAACTTCAGAAGCGAAGTCATCAACCTTCTTCTCGATGCCCTCGCCGCGCTCGTAGCGAACGAAAGAATCAACCTTCAGCTGTGCACCGGCAGCCTTAGCCTCGGACTCAACGTACTTAGCGATGCTCATGGAGTCATCCTTGAAGTACTTCTGGTCGAGCAGGCAAACTTCCTCGAAGTACTTTCTGAGACGACCCTCAACGATCTTCTCAAGTACGTTCTCGGGCTTGGGCTTAGCAGAAGCTTCGTTCTCGGTCTTGACCAGACCCATCTGAACTTCCTTCTCGTTTGCGAGAACGTCAGCGGGGATATCAGCCTGAGATACATACTGCGCATTCAGTGCAGTTACCTGGAGAGCTACGTTCTTACCGCATGCGAGAACAGCTGCGTCCTCGGGCTTATCGGTGTCAAGCTTTACCATGGTACCGATTCTGCCGCCATCGTGCATATAGGGAACGAGAGTACCGGTCATCTTGGTGAAGCGGCGGATATTCATGTTCTCGCCGATGGTAGCGATCTTCTCGGTCATATATTCTGCAACAGTCTGGGAAGTACCAGCAGCGGTGCAGTTCTTCAGAGCCTCAACGTCTGCAACGTCGTTAGCGAGGATAGTATCGGTGATGGTCTCAACCAGATCAAGGAACTTGTCGCTCTTTGCGCAGAAGTCAGTCTCACAGTTGATCTCAACCAGAACACCAACGTTACCGTTGGTCTTAGCCTTAACTACGCCCTCGGCAGCAATTCTGCCTGCCTTCTTAGCTGCCTTTGCAAGACCCTTTTCACGGAGGATCTTGACAGCCTCATCACGGTTGCCGTCAGCCTCAACGAGCGCTCTCTTGCAGTCCATCATGCCGCAGCCGGTCATTTCACGCAGCTCAGCTACTTCTTTTGCTGTAATATTAGCCATTGTATTTTTCTCCTTTTCGTAATTATATAACGTCCTGTCCGGAATTACTCAGCGTCCTCAGCGGGAGCAGCCTGCTCCTCTGCTGCAGCTGCCTCGGCAGCGCCCTGATTAGCGGAGATGATAGCGTCAGCCATAGCGCCTGCGATAAGCTTTACGGCTCTGATAGCGTCGTCGTTACCGGGGATAACATAGTCGATCTCATCGGGGTCGCAGTTGGTGTCAACGATAGCAACTACCGGGATACCGAGCTTCTTAGCTTCGGAAACTGCGATCTTTTCCTTGCGGGGGTCAACAACGAAGAGAGCGCCGGGGAGCTTCTTCATGTTCTTGATACCGCCGAGGAACTTCTCGAGCTTTTCGATCTCGAGGTTGAGCTTGATAACTTCCTTCTTGGGGAGCAGATCAAAGGTGCCGTCTGTTTCCATAGTGTGGAGCTGCTCAAGTCTTGCGATTCTTCTCTGAATGGTCTTGAAGTTGGTCATCATACCGCCCAGCCATCTAGCGTTTACAAAGTGAGCGCCAGCGCGGGTAGCTTCTTCCTTGATGGAATCAGCAGCCTGCTTCTTTGTACCAACGAACAGGACCTCGCCGCCGTTAGCTGCAACCTCATGAATGAAGTTGTAAGCCTCGTCCAGCTTTCTTACGGTCTTCTGAAGGTCGATGATGTAGATGCCGTTTCTTTCGGTGAAGATATAGGGAGCCATCTTAGGGTTCCATCTTCTAGTCTGGTGACCGAAATGTACACCTGCTTCGAGAAGCTGCTTCATAGATACTACTGCCATTTGTTTTTCCTCCTAGTTTTGGTTAAAATGATTTCCTCCACGGCAAATCACATTCCGGACGCAGTGCGCACCGACGGACTGCTGTCGCCGTGTGTGTATTTGTGCATAGTATTCCGCACACTTACCAAAATATTATAACACATACAAGCACTTTTTTCAACAGAATTTTTGACGTTTATTTCAACAAATTTCCGAATAACTTGCGGCGCTTTTTTGGTGAACATGACGGTTCTTCGCAGGAAACAAGAATAGTATCCTCGCCGATGACCTCAATATCGCACCATTTTATGCA
>JBJFGA010000294.1:0-8280 GCA_051892275.1 Oscillospiraceae bacterium
GACAGCTTTTGCCCCCGATTTTCAGCTATTTGATTCAGCCTATTAAGTCTGGTAAGCATTTTCTCATCAAGCTGGTCGCTCAACCATTTCCATCCGGTTCCGGCTCTGGAATCCTTGGGGATATTATTGAGATATTTGTTGGTTAGCAAGCCCATATACAAGGGCGAGTAAACGGCAAGACCGATACCATTCTCAACAGCAAATTGATCGAGCTTGTCACTTTCGATCCAACGGTTCAGCATTGAATAAGAGGGCTGATTGACAATAAAGGGTGTGTGTAATTCTTGAAATATTTTCATGATCTCTTCACTTTGCTGGCTGTTATAATTTGAAATTCCAACATATAGTGCTTTCCCTTGCTTAACAGCGTTATCAAGTGCCAAAGCCGTTTCCTCAAGTGGAGTGTTGGGATCGAAAACGTGATGATAGAATATATCAACGTAATCTATCCCCATACGTTTTAAACTCTGGTCAAGAGATGCAGTCAAATACTTTCGGGATCCATTTCTGTCACCATAAGGTCCCAACCACATTTCATACCCTGCCTTTGTGGAAATACATATTTCATCGCGATAATGCTTCATATTTGCGAGAATCTTTCCAAAGTTCTCCTCGGCGGAGCCATTGTACGGATGACCGTAATTGTTGGCAAGGTCAAAGTGCGTGATGCCTAAGTCGAATGCGGTATGTACCATGTTCTCCATATTGGCAAAGCACCCGTCGCTTCCAAAATTTTGCCACAATCCAAGCGATACAGCAGGAAGCTTCAAGCCGCTTTTGCCACAGCGATTGTAAACCATTGTGTCGTACCTGTTTTCATTTGCAATATACATGATATTCTCCTTTCTCAAATGATGCCTTTCAATGTCATTTGAGGTATATAATTTTTGATTTCCAAAGTTCTGATATGAGTTATTTTCCATAAGCATAGAACATATTAAATCCGCAGCCGTTATTTTCCGTAAAGGCAATTCGTACATATCTGCCGCTGCCCGATATCGTTTCAACCGTCTGACTTTCGGCTTTTGCATTGCCGGACATATCCAAAGCGGTCGTCCAGCTTTCGCCATCATCGGAAAGCTCAATCAAAAACCGGTGGATTTCGGTATTGTCCCAGCTTATTTCAATGCGCTCAAAAGCATAGACCGCTCCCGTATCAACATACCACCAGACATTTCCGTCCGTACTGTCGGGATACCAGAATGTGCTCGGCTCTCCGTTATTGCCGTTCTCTGCGGTGCAGCCGTTGGCACAGGAGGAAGAATATGCAGCCTTTTCTCTCGCCCTGTCAGATAATGTGCTGTCCTTGGCGTAAACCTCAAATTCGGCAATAGCCGGCCACATACCGCCGCTCGCCGATATATCATATACCCTGAAATATCGGTATGCACCTCCGGCTGTTATCACCGTTTCGCCGTTTGTTTCGGTGTTTGTTGAATAATCGGCTATATCTGCCCAGCTTTCATTATCATCAGATCCCTGAAGTATAAATTTATATGCTGTAGAGGTTCGTTCCTCAAACTTAATTACGATCTCGGAAAACTCAACCGTCCTGCCCATATCGACCGACCACCAGTGCGGTGCAGGCTGACTGTTATCTGCGCACCACCATGTGTTGGCGCTGCCGTCAAGAGCAAGAGCCGCAAGCTCCTGTCCCTTGTTTTCGGTAGAAGCATACGCTTTTTTTCCAAGCGCGAAATTTTCCCCTCTCTGAACGATAACTGCCTTCGCCTCGGCAGAGCCTGCATATTCGTTCACAGCCATGTTGCAGTCGGCAGTATACTCACAGCCGATAAACGGTATTTCAAGCACACCGTCCGAAAGCCCCTCGGAAGAAGCCGTCAACAAAACCTTTCCGTCCTTTTCGGAGGCATTCGCACGAACCCACACGCCGATTTGTCCACCCTTTGTATTCACGCTTTCATAGCCGATAACATAACCGTTTTCTGCGGTAAAAGTAACATATCTGTCGTCATTCACCGTAACCGTGCCGTTTTTGTCGGAAATTCTCACCCACACAAGCTTTACGTCGCTGCCGTTGGCGCTGATCGGAGTTTCCGACTCTGCCGAAAGAACTATTCTATCCGCAGCCTCCGGCGCTTTTACGGTGTATTCGCATACAGCGGTGCCGTTAATATATCCCACGGCTTTAAGCTCTGCAGCGTTATTGTTTGCGCCCGTAAAGGTTATCGGCGCATGAGGCAGACTTTCCGTTGATAGCATACCCTTTGAATTCGGTCCGTAGTATTCCTTATCGGGAGTCTGCTTTCCGATACTTACCCCGTCCACGATAAGCTCGACCTCGTCACAGTTGCTGAAAATCGTTACATCTGTCGGTGAATCATCAGTAAGGCTGTTTGCGATAAATACCATTGCGCCGCTTTTTATGCCATACTCCGACAAATCAACATCTGCGTCACGCTGGCTGCGGAAAAAGTATGCTGAGAATTTGTCGATTCTATACATATCGGTAACGCCGCAGTAGTTCATTCCTGAGTCAAAGCCGGCGTAATCGGCATATGCCCAGAGAGCGTCAGCGCCGTACCATTCCTTATTTCGGGTAAGAATTGCCGACTCAATATGATTTGCAGCCTGTGTGAGCATTGCATTATCTCCAAGCTCCCGCGCACGTCTGCTTGTTGAGTAAGAACCGCCATAGTCCCAATCGCCGTATTCGCTTATGATAACGCCCTTGTCGGAGCTGTCAGCGTCATTCCTTATGCCGTGCTGTGCCGCACCGAGCGCAACGTCAAAGCAGTCTGTTTTCCAGCCCGCAGTCCACATACGGCTTATTCCGTCGGTGGGATACTCCTCATGTGCAATCCTTTGTACCTCCGCCGCCCATTCCTCAGTATAATTACTTTCGTTAAGGCTTGTTTCCCAGGCGATAATGCATGGGTGATTGCGCGAATTGCGGATCATAGTGCGAAGCTCGTCATAGGTGCTTTGTTTGAATGTATCGGAATTATTGAAATTCTGCCAGCCCGACATACATTCCAGAACCATAACGCCGTATTTGTCGCAGGCGTCATAGTATGCGTCCGAATGAGGATAATGGGACATTCTTATGAAATCAAAGCCGTTTTCCTTGAGTCTTTTTATTTCTTCGTAAACCTCGTTATCGGGAATTGCATTTCCCAGCACAAAAATATCCGAATGTAGATTTGCGCCCTGCGCTTCAAATTCTTCCCCGTTAATATACAGCCCGTCATGAGTCCATTCCACGCTGCGTATTCCATAGCTTGTTTCAACTGCGTCAACAGCTTCGCCATCTGCAATCACAGTTGTTCTTACCGTATACAGTTCGGGGGAATATGGGTGCCACAGCTTAGGCTTGGATACTGTAAGTGTTTCATCAAAAGTGTATGCACTGCCTGAATCAATTGAAACGGACGATTCACCGTCAGCAACAGTTTCTCCCTTGTAAATTACTTCGGTGCGAAGAGTTATCTCCTGCGCATTTTCGCTGTCGTTATGAACATAGGTTTTTGCTCTTATCTCCGCACTTTCACGGCTCACGGACGGAGAGGTCAGAAAAACTCCTCCGCCAGCCGTAATGCCGTCCTCAACTGCATTTCCTATGTAAATGTCCTCGGTAATATCAAGAGTAACATTTCTGTAAATTCCGCCGAAATACTGAAAATCGGGGTTCTGCTTTCCGGGAGTATACTCCGTATTCGGGGAGCTGTCTGCAATTACAGCCAGCAAATTGTCACTGCCCGTTCTCACCTTTTCTGAAATATCAACGCAGAAAGGGGTGTACCCATCATGATTTTCGGCGATCATCTCACCGTTCAGATACACCGAGCATCTTTGCATTACTCCCTCAAAGTTAAGGATAATACGTTTCCCGGCACATTCTTCATCAAGGGAAAAATTTTTGCGATAACAGCTGATACCTTCATAGCCATTTTTGTTTTCCGCAGTATAAAGCGAGGTGTTGTGCGGAAGATTTACCCATGTCCAGCCGCTGTCATCATATTCCTTAGAGGAAAAGGCTTCGGCTGCTCCTTTGTAATATTTCCAGTTTCCGTTTAAGCTGACCGTTTTTCTCACACTTTCCATTTCCTCTTTTTCGACCTGTTCCACAATAATTTCACCATCCTCTGTTGGTTGGATGCTATCAGTATTTCCCGAGCATCCTGAGAACAATAGTCCAAGCAAAGAAAACGATAATATTGCTATTTTGGCTTTCATAATCTATCTCCCTTTACAAAACGTTTTTGCAACTATTCTAATTAGAATTATAGAACATAATTCTGAATATGTAAAGGAATAATACTGATATATACCAACAATACTGACATCGCACAGACATTACACATTGAACGGCTTGACATTTTGGCAAAAAAATATATAATGATACTATCATTTCTATGAAAACGCTGAATAAACCATATTTAACTAGCTCAGCCGCAGGAACTCACGGGTCTAAATTGGGTACGATTATCATTATTATTGACGTCACAAATATGTTATTACGCTAGGAGAGAAAAATGCCAAGCATAAATTATCCGGTCATTGGTGGAGAACAGAATCTTCCGTTTTACGTTTGCGGAGTTGGAATAGACTTCTGCCAAAATGATATTTATCGTTGTGAGGGATTTCCAAACCCTCAATTTGTCATTTTCACACACGGCGAAGGAGAACTCATTATTGACAATAAGAAATACTGCTTACGAAAAAACTGCGCTTTTTTTATGCCGGCACACATCCCTCATCAGTATTACTGCACCGCTGGTGAATGGCGCTCCTGGTGGATAAATTTCAGTGGAAGAGATACGGACAATCTTCTTTCTTGTTTGAAATTTACAGAACCTGAAGTGTATAACAGTATTATTGATGATAATGAACTACTTGACATATTAAGAAAAATCTTCTATATTATTGATAGTGACAAACTATTCGGTAATTACTATGCATCCGCACATTTATATGAGTTTATACTTGAATTCTACAAACGCGCAAAAAAAATCCCCTCTTTTTCAAATGATTTGCCCAAGGGCTTTATCAATGTAATAGAACTAATTGACAGCAGTTACTCCGATAAGATCTCGATGGAGCAACTATGCAAAATTTCGGATTTGTCCGAAGCTCACTTATGCCGCCTTTTTCGCAAACACTTTGGTATGCGTCCAATTGAATATCTGAATAAAAAGAGAATTCAAAAGGCGAAAGAGCTTCTGACTCTTTCATACATCTCAGTGGAGAGTGCTGCCGAACAGGTCGGTTTTGAAAATCCGTCGTATTTCGGGAAACTGTTCCGAAGATATGAAGGCTTTACTCCATCAGAATATAAGAAATCATGTTTTCATAAATGATTCATAAGTATTTTCATAACCTGTGATTTCGTTTCTTCGGAAGTATATAGGTATGTATATCGACAGATAAATCAATTCAAAAATAGTATTCAAGACTTTACCGCACTAATCGCCGATGGTGCCTTGATTTTTGATTTTGCACTTAACCTACTGTTATGACGTGGGCTGTTGACGAATTTAGCAGGGGAATATGAAACCGCATCGGCATTTGCTGCCAATGCGGTTTCATTTATTCAACGCCCTTTATGGTATCTGCTTTGTACTCAAAGAAATCAAAATCTGCGTAATGCTGATGCTTTACCCTGTCGGCGCAGGTGATACCCACCATAGTACCTGTAAACTCTCCGTATTTGCAGTATTCATCAGAAAACTTGGTTGTATCAAAAGGAATGCCAATCTTGGTATAATTCTCACCGTCATAGCTCCAGTAGAACTGGGATTGCCTGCCCGAAATTACCAGACGGAAATATATCGGTACATCATCAACAGGGATTCGTGTATTTACAAACTCTGTTTTTTCCCCGTTTTCAAGCTGAATGATGGAAATTGCGCTTTGTCCCAGAGTTTGACTGTAGTATTTTCGCAGGTTAATGTAATTCATGTTATCATAATATAGGATCAGTCCTGCGCTGTGCTGATGTACTTCCGGTTTGAAATCCATTTTCGTGGTGACAGAAGCATAAACGCTTGTAAGCTTTCGAGCAAGAATACTTGTCTTATTCAGAGAAGTTCTTGCTTCCTGACCTCTCAACCTCACCCAGCCTGGACGAGCTTTCACATCTGCAAACCGATATGGCATAATTCTAGGCGAATAATACCAATTACCCAGCTCATCGCTGTCGAAATCATCGAAATCGGGGATCTTCGCTGCCGGATATTCGGGCAGCTTGCTTTCTTCGCAGTAGTCCTTGGCAAGATTGCTGCCGTCCGCCATACGCAACCAGCCGTCCTCTGTCCACATCATTCTCTGAATAGCAGTTTCACGTCCTAGAGTGCAGCGCAGCTCAGGTGCAAAGGGACGTGAGCAGAGATGAACAAGATATACCTCTCCGAGCTGTGTTTCTACATAGCTTCCGTGACCTGCCTTTTGAAGAACTGTATCGGGATTATAATATTTAGGCTTGAGGTGATCCGGATCGTGTCGTTCGTAGGAAACCGCAGGATTGGAGGTTACAATTGGATTTTTCGGGTCGCCAATATATGGACCCCATACATTTTCACTTCTACCCATTGTTACGCAGTGATTGTAGCCTGTTCCTCCCTCGGCGCACATTATGTAATAGTATCCGTTTCGTTTGGTAAGGTGCGGGGCTTCAATACAGCCCCTGTCTGTTCCGCCCTTCCAGATGCGCTTGGGATAGCCTACAATTTCTTTTGCTTTCGGGTCATATTCTACCATACAGATTGCGCCAGGTTTTTCATAGCCCTCACGGGTTTCCCACTCCAGAGAAACAATGTATTTTCTGCCGTCGTCATCATGGAGAATAGAAGCGTCAAATCCAGCGGAATGTAGATAAACAGGCTCACTCCATGGTCCGTGAATGTCCTTTGCTGTGATAAGGAAGTTGTCCACATCAAAGTAACGGGCATTCATGGAGTTCATAACGCCGTAGATAACATAAAACAGATCTTCCTTCTCGCAGTATGTCAGGCAGGGAGCCCATATTCCCTTTGCGGAGGGGAGCTTTTTCAGATCCACCTTTTCGTCATCGGTCAGAACATGAGTGCAAAGCTCCCAGTTTTTCATATCCCTAGAATGATAAACAGGTATCCCGGGAAACCATTCAAAGGTGGAAACGGCTATATAATAGTCATCTCCCTTGCGGCAGATACAGGGATCGGGGTTGAAGCCCGGTAAAATAGGATTGTGTAGCATAAGAACGACCTCCTTATATCAATTTTTCTGATATTATTATATCAAAAACAATTCGCCGACAACAGCGGTAATGTTGACAAAAAAGTGGGTCAATATTGACTTTTTTATTTGCTGTTCCGCCGTATCTGTCCCGGCGTATTATGAAATCGTTCATTAAACATTCTTCGGAATACCTTATAATTTGTGAAGCCGTGCTTTTCCAATATCTGATAAACAGGCATATCCGTCTGTACAATATCAGCATATATCTTGGATATCCGCAGTTCGTTCAAATAATTCTGAAATGTCATGCCTGTCTGCTGTTTGAAAAAGCGACAGAAGTATTCCGGTTGAAATGCCGCAACATCGGCAATTTCTCCGATGGAAATCGGGTTCTGATAGTTGTCCTGTACATAAGCGAGCACAGGGCGCAGCCGCTCAAGATTTTTCTGCCTGCTTTTTGTTTCTGTAATTGGAATTTCAACCCTGTAATTGTGGTACAGCTGGTATATTAGCTCAAAAAGAAGAGAATAAAACCGCAGAGTTCCTCCATCGGGCTTAACGTCGAGAACTATCTGCATATCCCGCAGGAGTTTTCGAAGCTGTTCGAGCTTTGTTTGTTGAACGGCGTTTTCTGACTTTGGGCGCATAACAAACTGAATGGATTGAAATTCGGGAATGTATTTTTCCATAAAACTGTCGGGGATCTGTATAAGAATCGCTTCATTCCCGTTTATACAGTGCGTAGAGTGGAATACTCCAGAATTAAGCAGTATTAGGTCATTCTTTTCAAGACAGATCTTCTGATCCTGGCAGAAAACAGTCAGTTCACCTTCCAGAAGAAAAATTATCTCAACCGCATCGTGCCAATGGGGCGAGATGTAGCTGTGAGGGTCAATTGTATGGGCGAAATACAGCTCCATGCCATGTGATATACGGATATGTTCATATAATACAGCGCTTTTTTCCATAGTCCCATCTCCTTTTACTTTTCTGTTTCTATTATATAGTATACTTCATATTTAAGACAAAGTCAATACAAAAGATAATATTGACCTATAATTTTGTCAGCATGTAACCTATGAAGGTATTCAGATATCTGTT
>JBJFGA010000295.1:0-8148 GCA_051892275.1 Oscillospiraceae bacterium
GTATATGCAGCACCGTAAGCCTCCAGTGCCCATACTTCCATCTCTCCGAAACGCTGACCGCCGAACTGTGCCTTACCGCCCAGAGGCTGCTGTGTTACCAGAGAATACGGACCGGTGGAACGCGCGTGTATCTTATCATCAACGAGGTGATGCAGCTTGAGGTAGTACATATATCCGACAGTAACAGGACCGTCGAACTTCTCGCCGGTACGTCCGTCGGTGAGCAGCGTCTTGCAGTCGCTGGTCATCGGAAGCTTTGTGAAGTCAAGACCCGCTGTGTTAAGACCCAGCAGTTCAGGTTCCTTGCGCTCGCCGTCGTCCTTGCCCATGTTGTAGATGCGCTCTGTATTTTCATCTATCTTGCCGCTGTTTATCGCTCTTGCAGCGTCATACAGCTCTCTGATGTCCTGCTCGTGTGCACCGTCGAATACCGGTGTTGCGATCTTCCAGCCGAGCGCCTTTGCAACGTAGCCGAGGTGAACCTCGAGCACCTGTCCGATGTTCATTCGGGAAGGTACGCCCAGAGGGTTCAGCACGATGTCAAGCGGAGTACCGTCCGGAAGGAACGGCATATCCTCCTGACGGAGAATTCTGGAAACGACACCCTTGTTACCGTGACGACCCGCCATCTTATCGCCGACAGAGATCTTTCTCTTCTGTGCGATATATACGCGGACTTTTCTGTTTACGCCCGGGGACAGCTCATCGCAGGTGTCGCGGTCGAATACCTTGACGTCAACAACGATACCGCTTACGCCATGAGGAACTCTGAGTGAGTTGTCGCGGACTTCCCTTGCCTTTTCGCCGAAGATCGCGCGAAGCAGTCTTTCCTCGGCGTTAAGTTCCGTTTCGCCCTTGGGTGAAACCTTGCCGACCAGAATGTCGCCGGAGTGTACTTCAGCGCCTATGCGGACGATACCGTGCTCGTCCAGATCCTTCAGAGCGTCGTCTGACAGGTTCGGGATATCGCGGGTGATCTCCTCCGGACCGAGCTTTGTTTCACGGCATTCAAGCTCGTATTCTTCTATATGAATTGAGGTATAAACGTCATTATAAACCAGCTTTTCGTTGATGAGAACGGCGTCCTCGTAGTTGTAACCTTCCCATGTCATAAAGCCGATGAGCGCGTTCTTACCCAGCGCGATCTCGCCGTTCTTGGTAGCAGGACCGTCGGCGATAACGTCGCCTGCCTTTACCTTCTCGCCCTTGCTTACTATCGGGCGCTGGTTCACGCAGTTGCCCTGGTTGGAGCGCTTGAACTTTACAAGTCTGTAAATGTGATCCTGACCCAGCTCGTTTGTTACGACGATCTTGTCTGCGTCTACCTCTGTTACGACGCCGTCCTCCTTGGTGCATACAACTATGCCGGAGTCAACAGCAGCCTTGTATTCCATACCGGTGCCGACAATTGGATTGTCTGTTACCATAAGCGGCACTGCCTGACGCTGCATGTTCGCACCCATCAGCGCACGGTTCGCGTCGTCGTTCTCGAGGAACGGGATCATTGCCGTTGCGACGGAAACTACCATCTTCGGCGAAACGTCCATGAAATCGACCTTTTCGCGTTCGATTTCAAGGATAGAGTCGCGGCAGCGTGCGTTGACGCGGGGTCTTGCAAAACGGCCTTCCTCGTCCAGAGGCTCATTCGCCTGTGCAACAACATAGTTGTCCTCTACGTCCGCGGTCATATAGACTACCTCGTCCAGCACCTTGCCGGTAGCCTTGTCAACGCGTCTGTACGGAGCTTCGATGAAGCCGTATACATTTATCTTCGCAAAGGTTGCGAGGTAGGAGATAAGACCGATGTTCGGACCTTCAGGGGTCTCGATAGGACACATTCTTCCGTAGTGGGAGTAGTGTACGTCACGAACCTCAAATCCGGCTCTGTCTCTTGACAGACCGCCCGGACCGAGTGAGGAAAGTCTTCTCTTATGGGTAAGCTCTGCAAGCGGGTTGTTCTGATCCATGAACTGGGACAGCGGAGAAGAGCCGAAGAACTCTCTCATAGCCGAGATGACCTGACGAGCGTTTATCAGCGAAGCAGGGGAAACCTTCTCCTGATCCTGACCGTTCAGCGCCATTCTCTCGCGGATAGTTCTGTCCATACGGGTGAAACCGATACGGAACTGGTTCTGCAGCAGCTCGCCCACGCAGCGGATACGTCTGTTGCCGAGGTGGTCGATATCGTCAACGTCGCCTACTTCCTCACAGAGGTTGATGAAGTAGCTTACGGTCGCGAATATATCTTCAATTGTGATGTGCTTAGGGATAAGCTCCTCGATGCGATCCTTGATGAGCTTTGCCATAACGTCGGTGTCGCCGGCAGCTTCTTCAAGTATCTCGCGGAGTACTGCGAAACGAACGTGCTCGTTTACGCCGAGAGCCTCAACATCCATGTCGCCGGTGTAGCACTTGATGTCAACCATACCGTTGCCGGAAACCTTTACGGTGGCGCCCTCTCTAACAGGGTGAACGATAGTAACGTCGATAACGCCGGCGTTCTCTATTTCAAGAGCCTTTTCCTTGGTGATGATCTCACCCTCGTCAACGAGTATCTCACCAGTCAGCGGAGCGATAACAGTCTCTGCGGCTCTCTTGCCGTAGATGCGCTCGGAAATAGCCAGCTTCTTGTTGTACTTATAACGTCCGAAACGGGAGAGGTCGTATCTCTTCGCGTCAAAGAACAGCATGTTGAGCTGGTTCTGCGCGGACTCAACGCTGGACATGTCGCCGGGGTGCAGCTTCTTGTAAACCTCCAGCAGAGCCTCTTCCTTATTCTGGGTGTTATCCTTTTCTATTGTGCATGTGATACGGGGATCCTCGCCGAACTTACCGGTCAGCTTACCGTTGCTTGAAAGACCGATGGAACGCAGGAAAGTGGTCACAGGGATCTTTCTGTTCTTATCGATCCTTACATAGAATACGTCGTTGGCGTCCATCTCGTATTCCAGCCACGCACCGCGGTTCGGGATAACGGTAGCCTTGAACAGCTTCTTACCAGTCTTGTCGTGCTCATAGCCGTAGTAAACGCCTGGCGAACGCACCAGCTGGGATACTACTACACGTTCAGAGCCGTTGATAACGAATGTACCGCTGTCGGTCATAAGCGGCAGATCGCCCATATAAATTTCGTTGTCCATGAACTCGCCGGTTTCCTTGTTGAGAAGACGGGCGGTAACACGGAGGGGAACTGCATAGGTAGCGTCGCGCTCCTTGCATTCCTCAATGGTATACTTTGTCTTGTCGTCAAGACGGTGGCTTATGAACGAGAGTTCATACCTGCCATTAGCGTCGGTAATCGGGGAAACGTCCCGGAAAACCTCTTTGATACCATCGTTCAGAAACCATTCGTAGGAATCCTTCTGAATACCGATGAGGTTCGGCATATCAATGACCTCATTGATCTTCGAAAAACTCATTCGGGTGGTTTTTCCGAGCTGTATGGGCTTTACATTCACCATCGGCTTTATCACTCCTTAACAAAAATCCGGCTTAGATATGCTGGAAAATATCGGCAGAAACCCGGTGAAATACCGCCGGAAACCGCCCTTTTCGCGCACATATCCATTATGATACATTATGATATTATACTACAAATCAACGCAAAAGTCAAGCGAAATCCGGTAAAAAAAAAGCCGATTTTTTCGCGTTATTTTGTTACAACAGCCGATTTTTTTGCCCAAACCAACAAAATTTGCGCTTTTTCCTGCACGAATTGTTGTAAAGCGCACAAAAACGTAAAATCCCCCGCCGAAGCAGGGGAAATTAAAAGCTAGAAATCCGTTTTTATCACTGCCACGGAGATGTCGTCCTGACTTCCGCTGCGGGAGCGCTGTTTCAGGTGCTCCTCCAGTGCGGGGAGTTCATCTGCGGTGAGTGACGCGGTGCGCTTTGAGAAGCTGAGGAAGTCCTCACGGCTGACGAAGGAGTTTATCAGTCCGTCGCTGGATATCATCACGCTGCCGAAGCTGCCCGGGCGGTAGAAGCTGCGGAAGCTGTATATCGCGTCACAGTCGCACAGCGAGGTGGTGAGGTTTCCCATCAGGCGCTCGTCCTCCGGCATGGGGAATATTGCCGAACCGCCGTCCTCCAGCGTGAAGCTGCCATCGCCTATCTGAAGTCCGAACACGCCATTCTCGTCCGCCGCCGCAAGTATCAGCGTTGCACCGTACATTATCTCCGGGGCAACGCCGCCAAAGCGGTCGGATATCCCGCGTTCCTGTTCGGTGAGCGGGGAGAAGCGAAGATGTGCGGCTATCTCGTCGTTCCAGCCGCAGATTATGTTCGCAGCGATACGCCGTGCGGCTTTTCCCGGGTCACCGGCGAAAACCTGCGCAAGACTGCCGTTTCGCTCGCAGAAATCCGTTACCGAGCGGATAGCGATACGCGCCGCCATTTCGCTGCCGGAGGCGCTGCGGAAATGCTTCTCGCTGCCGTGACCGTCGGACACCGCCGCCACCGCCAGCTTGTCATAAATACGCACTCGTGCGCTGTCCTGACAGGGAAGCCCGTTCTTCTGGTGGGACGCGCCCTTTACCGAAACCGCAAAGCCACTGAACGGCATTACCAGCCAGCCTCGATGTCAGCGCTTATTTCGTCGCTCTCGGCGAACTCCCGGATCTGCTCTGCCGCTGAATCCTGCTTGGTGCGCATATCCTCGGCGGTTTCCGCAAGGCGGACGCTGCGGCTGCCTATCTGGGAGGAAGTCACAGCCACGAACTTGATGAGCTTAGCCAGCGCTTCGCCGTTGTGCGCGGTGACTACGCTGTCCGGGTTGCCGGTGAAGCGCGCCAGAATGTCGAGGTCAGCGTCTTCGCCGATAGCGACCGCGGCTTTAATGCCGTTCGCGTACCAGCGGTTCTTGGAAAGCTCCTCCAGACCCTTTTCGTAGTTGTCGGTGGGATAACCGTCCGACATGAGTATCATTACCGGTGCAAAGGACAGGCTGGGGGACTTCATGAACTCGTTTCGTGACAGCTTCGCCGCAAGCTCGGTCAGAGCCGCGCCGAGGTCGGTAACGTTCTCCGCGTCCAGCGGCTTCCACTCGAACTCGTCAATGGAGATAGGGGTATCGTACATCCACTCGCAGCCGCCGGAGAACTTCAGCACCGCCAGCTTTATGTCCGCGTCAGCGCCACCTATTCCCTGAATTTCGGGGATAAGCTCCTCCATAACGGAATTGACCGTGCCTATCTTGCTTCCGCCCATGCTGCCGGAGCAGTCTATCAGGAAGAAAAGCACCATTGATTTCTTGGCAATTTCTTCCGCGTCGTCAAAGGGATTGAACGGTGTGTCTGACATAATTAACCTCCTGCTGTATTTTCGATATATTCACTATATCTCATTATATCATTCACAGCCGGAATTGTCAATCACTGTTCTTGACAGATTTCACCTGACATGGTACAATATTATTCAGACGTGAACGCGGTTTCCTCCGTCCACATGTCGCTCTCCGGCGCTTCGCTCACCGCGTCGAGGTACTCCAGCAGACCGCTGTATATCGTGAACGCAAGCTGCTGCTGGTATTCCGTGGTGGCGAGCTTCGCTTCCTCCTCGGGGTTGGAGAGGAAGCCGCATTCTATCATCAGCGAGGGGTTGGGGTTGGATTTCAGCAGGAACAGCTCGTCGCCGGACAGCTTTATCTCACGGTCGTTACCGGGCTGAAGCTGCGCGAAGCGGTTCTGCATTATCTGCGCCAGCGTGCGGTTTGTGGGGTTGTTGTTATTGTAGAACATCTGCCCGCCGAAATACTGTGGGTCGGTGTAGTTGTTCTGGTGAATGCACAGGAACACGCTGTCCGGGTAGCTCTGGATTATCTCCAGCCGGTTATCCATGTCGGACAGCTTCTGGTTGCGTATGCCCTCCACCCCGGGGTCGTAGATGGATATGTCCTCGCTGCGGGTCAGCACCGTCTTAAAGCCGGAAAGCTCCAGCAGCTTCTGGAGATGCTTCACCACGGACAGATTCACGTCCTTTTCGAGAACGCCGCTCTTTCCGACAGCGCCGCTGTCAAGACCGCCGTGACCCGCGTCCAGCACTATGACCGGGCGGTCGGAAACGTCCACAGAAGCCGGGAGGGCGCTGTCCGTTACCCGGGCGCATACCGCCAGAACAACAAATATTCCCGCCATGCAGGCGGTGAACCTCAAGGTCTTTTTATTCAACTTCATATCGCTACCTCCGGACAAATATTCTTTGTCCACAATATATTCAGTTTGTCCCTTGTTTATTACAGGGAACCTCTAAAAACCGGTTTGAAAAGGGAAAATGGGTAGAGGTCTGTCGGTCAACCTCTCCGGCACTACGTGCCACCTCCCCCGCTGGGGAAGACACTCCGAATGCAAGGAAAGCCGACGACGCAAGGCTGTATGCCAGCGTTTTGCCGAAGGCATAATGTGGCTAGTGAGGTTTGACGAAGCAGGCGGTGTGCTCTGCACATTTTCACTCAAACAAGGTTTTTAGAGGTGACCTACAGGGAAAAGGAGAAAATATGGCAAAAGCAAAAACCGTATTCGTTTGCAGCGAATGCGGTCAGGAATACTCAAAATGGAACGGGCGCTGCACCGCCTGCGGAAGCTGGAATACCATCGAGGAAGCCGAA
The DNA here is from genome assembly GCA_051892275.1 of Oscillospiraceae bacterium. Classification (GTDB taxonomy): domain Bacteria; phylum Bacillota; class Clostridia; order Oscillospirales; family Ruminococcaceae; genus CAG-115. The sequence continues at coordinate 6,605 of JBJFGA010000295.1, forward strand.
CCAGCCCCGGTCATCGGCGGCAAATCCGCAGCGCCGCTCGGCGAACTGAAATACAGCCCGATAATCGACATCAGCTATGAGGACGAAACACGTTACAACACCGGAATATCCGAGCTGGACAGAGTTCTCGGAGGCGGGCTGGTGAAAGGTTCTTTGGTGCTTATCGGCGGCGACCCGGGCATAGGCAAGTCCACTCTGCTGCTGCAAATATGCGGTCACATGGGCGGACAGTACAATATCCTGTACGTTTCCGGCGAGGAATCGGAGCGGCAGATAAAGCTGCGTGCGGACAGGCTCGGCGTGTCGAACAGCGGGCTTATGCTTGCCTCCGGGAACAACTGCGAGAGCATTATTCAGGGCGTGAAAAAGGCGAAGCCGGATATCGTTATCATCGACTCAATACAGACGATAACCTCCAGCGGGATAACCTCCTCGGCGGGCAGCGTTGTGCAGGTCAGAGAATGCACCAATGCATTCATGCACCTAGCAAAATCCGAGGAGATACCGATATTCATAGTGAGCCACGTCAACAAGGACGGCGGCATTGCAGGCCCGAAGATAATGGAGCATATCGTTGATACGGTGCTGTACTTCGAGGGTGACAAGCAGTTGTCCTACCGGATACTCCGGGCGATAAAGAACCGCTTCGGCTCTACCAACGAGATAGGCGTGTTCCGCATGGACGACGACGGCTTGCAGGAGGTGGCGAACCCCTCCGAAATGATGCTCTCCGGCAGGAGCGCCCCGGTTTCCGGCAGCGCAGTGGTCTGCACCGTTGAGGGTACCCGCCCCATTCTTGCGGAGGTTCAGGCGCTGGTGACGAAATCCAGCCTGTCCGCGCCGCGCCGGGTGGCTACGGGTTTTGACTACAACCGGCTGTATATGCTGCTTGCGGTGCTGGAGAAGCGCACCGGTTTCTTCTTCGGCGGGGTGGACGTGTACGTCAATATTGTCGGCGGACTGAGGCTGGACGAGCCTGCCGCAGACCTCGCAGTGGCGCTGGCGCTGTACTCCGGGCTGTGCGACAAGATAATCCCGGACAAGCTGATGGTGTTCGGCGAGGTAGGGCTTGGCGGCGAAGTCCGGGCGGTGTCACATGTCCGTGAACGCGTCAAGGAGGGCGCACGGCTTGGCTTCGAGCGCTGTATTATCCCAAAGCAGAGTTTTTCCTCCCTCAGCAAGTCCGAGAGCTACGGTATACAGATAATCGGTGTTCGGACTCTGGAACAGGCATTCCGGGCGATCACCGGAGATAAAAAGGAGAACACACATGACTAACTGTGACGACTGCGTAAACTATGTTTTCGACGAGGACTGCGAGTGCTATGTCTGCCTTGTGAACCTTGACGAGGACGAGATGTACCGCTTCATGACCGGCACGAACTACAACTGCCCTTACTATTCATCTGACGATGAGTATGCTATCGCAAGAAAACAGTGAATATAGAAAAGGCGCTGTTTACCGCAGCGCCTTTCAGCTTGTCGAAACACTCTTTCGCGAAGCGAAATGGTTTTCGCTTCCTTTTGACACAAAAGGAAGCGGG